>CAMUVE010000003.1:0-103775 GCA_947163985.1 uncultured Prevotella sp. | reverse complement strand
TTCACTCCATAAGGCTATGGCCGAGATTGGCGTAGCTCCCGAGAACGTAGCAGTAATCTCCGGTATAGGTTGTTCCAGTCGTTTGCCACACTATATGGCAACCTACGGAATGAACACTATCCACGGACGTGCTGCAGCAATAGCTACAGGTGCAAAGGTGGCAAATCCAGACCTTACAGTATGGCAGGTAAGCGGTGACGGTGACGGACTGGCTATCGGTGGTAATCACTTCATCCACGCCAATCGTCGAAATATAAACCTCAACATGATACTGCTCAACAACCGTATATATGGTCTTACAAAGGGACAGTACTCTCCTACCTCACCACGAGGATTCGTGTCGAAGTCGAGTCCTTATGGAACGGTAGAGGATCCATTCCGTCCTGCTGAGCTGTGTTTCGGAGCACGTGGACACTTCTTTGCACGTGCCGTGGCCACAGACGCTGCTGGCACCATAGACATTCTGAAGGCTGCATATAAGCACAATGGAGCATCTGTTTGTGAGATTTTGCAGAATTGCGTAATCTTCAACGACGGATGTCATGAGGCGGTTTATAACAAAGAGGGTCGTAAGAAAAATGCTATCTACGTACGTCACGGAGAGAAACTGGTATTCGGAGAAAATAACGAATACGGACTGGTACAAGAGGGATTCGGACTGAAGATTGTGGAGATTGGCAAGGACGGATATACCATTGACGACGTGCTAACCCACGATGCTCATTGTGAGGACAACACCCTACAGTTAAAACTTGCCCTGATGGGTAACGGCGACGGATTCCCCGTAGCTTTAGGAGTGATACGCGATGTAGATGCACCGACTTACAACGACGCTGTACACCAGCAAATCGCAGAGGTCAGCGCACAGAAAAAATATCACAACTTCGAAGAATTGCTTGAAACAAACGACATATGGGAAGTGAAATAAAAGAAAAGGTCTCTTAACGGAGACCTTTTTTCTTACTTTCTTTTTCAGCTATTTTGCGAAAACTTTCCATCTTCTCACCGAAACAGAGGTCGCCACAGTCACCAAAGCCAGGAACGATATATTTATGTTCATTCATTCCCGGGTCAATGGCAGCACACCAGATGGTGGCATCGTCGGGTAATGCCTGCTTGACAACCTCAATACCCTCGGGAGCAGCTATTACACAACACACATGTATGCTACGAGGCTTGCCATTCTCCATCAACGACTCTATGCTGGCAGCCATAGAACCACCTGTGGCCAACATCGGGTCAACAATTATCAAGGTCTTTCCTTTTATTGATGGGGCTGCCTTGTACTCTGTATATATACCCACCTCGGTATGCTCTCGATTGGTGTACATACGGAACGCACTAAGGAAACCATTGTCCGCATGATCAAAGACATCGAGAAAACCTTCATGGAAGGGCAGTCCTGCACGAAGCACAGTAGCAATGACAACGTCATCTTTGGGTAACGGGATATCTATCGTAGCCAAAGGAGTAGTTATTGTCTTCGTCTTATATTCAAGAGTCTTTGACAATTCATATGCCATCATCTGACCTATACGACGAACGTTATTACGGAAGAGCAGTCGATTCTGCTGATACTTCTTGTCGCGCAGCTCGGAAAGGTACTTATTAAGAACACTGTTCTGTTCGGCAAAATTAATTACTTTCATAGTATCTTTGTTTAATGTCCGCTGCAAAAGTAACTACTTTTTCTAAAATAACAATGGTTTTACAACAAAAATGCCATAATATTTTTGTAAACTCAGTATGACAATTAGTTACGAAGAGGACAGATTTTAATTTCTTTAACCTAAAAATTGTTTGTGCGCGCACAAAATTTCCTCTTTATTATCCTTCTTTCCCATTTTTTTCTTACCTTTGCAACCAAATTCAAAGCTACAATTCAATTATTGAAATACTGAACTTAAAAAATAAACAAAGCAATTATGGCAAATTTAGATTTGACAAAGTACGGCATCACTGGTTCTACAGTGATTTTCCACAATCCTTCTTACGAGGATCTTTTTAAAGAAGAAACAAAGGCTGAGCTTACAGGTTATGACAAAGGTCAGAACACTGAACTCAATGCGGTAAACGTTATGACTGGTATCTACACCGGTCGTTCTCCTAAGGACAAGTACATCGTTGACGACGCTCAGAGCCACAACAAGGTATGGTGGACAACTGAGGAATATAAGAACGACAACCACCCAATGTCTGAGGACGTTTGGGCAAAGGTTAAGGAAATTGCCATCAAAGAACTCTGCAACAAGAACCTTTATGTTGTTGACGCTTTCTGTGGTGCCAACGAGGGCACACGACTTGCAGTGCGCTTCATCGTTGAGGTTGCTTGGCAGGCTCACTTCGTGAAGAACATGTTCATTCAGCCCACCGCTGAGGAGTTGGAGAAGTTCGAACCTAACTTCGTAATCTACAACGCTTCTAAGGCTAAGGTTGAGAACTACAAGGAGCTGGGTCTGAACTCAGAGACTTGTGTTGCCTTCAACACCACCAGCCGTGAGCAGTGCATCATCAACACCTGGTACGGTGGTGAGATGAAGAAGGGTATGTTCTCTATGCAGAACTACTATCTGCCTCTGCAGGGTATCGCTTCAATGCACTGCTCTGCCAACACCGATATGGAGGGTAAGAACACCGCTATCTTCTTCGGCCTCTCTGGTACAGGTAAGACCACGCTGAGTACCGATCCTAAGCGTCTGCTCATTGGTGACGACGAGCACGGATGGGACGACGAGGGTGTATTCAACCTCGAAGGTGGTTGCTATGCTAAGGTTATCAACCTTGACAAGGAGTCTGAGCCAGACATCTACAACGCTATCCGTCGTGACGCTCTTCTTGAGAATGTTACTGTTGATGCAAATGGTAAGATTGACTTCGCAGACAAGAGTGTGACAGAGAATACCCGCGTTTCTTATCCTATCAACCACATCGAGAAAATTGCTCAGAAGGTAAATGGCAAGAGTGCTGGTCCAGAGGCCAAGAACGTCATCTTCCTCTCTGCTGACGCATTCGGAGTACTGCCTCCAGTATCTATCCTGACTCCAGAGCAGACAAAGTACTACTTCCTCAGCGGATTCACCGCTAAGCTTGCTGGTACAGAGCGTGGTATCACAGAACCAACTCCAACATTCTCTGCATGTTTCGGTCAGGCATTCCTTGAGTTGCACCCAACAAAGTATGCTGAGGAACTCGTAAAGCGTATGGAGAAGAGCGGTGCTAAGGCATACCTCGTAAACACAGGATGGAACGGAACAGGTAAGCGTATCTCTATCCGTGATACTCGTGGTATCATCGACGCAATCCTCGGTGGTGCTATCTTGAAGGCTCCTACAAAGAAGATTCCTTACTTCAATTTCGAAGTTCCAACAGAACTCGAAGGTGTTGATACTAACATCCTTGACCCACGCGACACTTATGCTGACGTAGCAGAGTGGAACAAGAAGGCAGAGGACCTCGCAGCACGCTTTATCAAGAACTTCAAGAAGTACGAAGGCAACGAGGCTGGTAAGGCTCTCGTAGCTGCAGGACCAAAACTGTAATACCAATCGTTAGCCCCAAGAGGGGAACTCAGGTTTTAACTATAAAAATGAGGCTGTACCACAAGGTACGGTCTCGTTTGTTTTGATTTAGGTCAAAATAACGAGGATTTTAAATATTTATCCCTCTTTTCCTCAACCTCAACTCTTAATTTCTTACTATCTTTGCATCGCATTCGGGAGAATGCATCCGATTAGTTTTCATAGGTTAGTAGTTTTTAGTAGATTAAGGTAAAGATTATGTTATTAGATTTTCAGGAGGTCGACGTGAGTGATTCATATCGTCCTCTTTTTTTATAATATACCTTAAAAAATGCTTTTATTATAAATAAAAACAATAATAAAGTGTGAAAAACACGTTATATTTCAAGAATTCTCTGTAAATTTGCATGCTTAAAACAAACATAAGAAGTAATGAAACAAAAACATATACGCTGTTCGGCTGTCTTTGATCGCATATCAATGGTCATAATTGCAGCAACAGCAATGATTCTTACATCGTGCCTCGGTTCCGACAAGAACTCGGACATAACATACTACAACGATACTGCAATCACAGGATTTACCCTGGGAACGATGAACAGGTACCTTCACACAACATCGAAAGCTGGCACCGACAGTATATACAAGAGGACGTACAAAGGTAGCGACTACAAATTTACAATAAATCAAACTACTGGTGAGATCTTTAATATTGACTCTCTGCCAGTAAATACTGATGCAGAACATGTCATTTGTGCTGTTAGCACAAAGAATAGTGGACGTGTAATGATATACGACTTTTTAAATGATACGTGGAGCCTTCTTACAAGAGACTCTACAGACTTCGGTCTTGACAGGAAGCTCCGCGTGTTTGACATGACCGGCAAATATCATAACGACTATACGGTAAAGGTTAACGTGCATCAGGAAAATGGCGACGAGTTGAACTGGCACGAGAAAAACCACAGCGACGACTTCGCCAACATGAAGGGTCTGAAACTAATCATCTTAAATGACGTACTCTACGTCTTCGGTGATAACGGCATCTCCACTGTAGCATATAAGAGCCCTATAAGCGACGGTCAGGACTGGACACCACTGACTTTCAGTTTCGACCACCCCTTAGCACGTGATGCCTATGACAACATTATGGTGTTTGATGACAAAATACATATAGTTGATAACGGAGCAATATACACTTCCGTTGACGGAGAGCACTGGACACTGGCTTCACAAGGTGCTTCGATAAAGAAAGTCGTTGCTAATGACTGGTTAAGAGTATATGCACTGAGCAACGATAACAAACTCATTTCGTCAGAGGACCTCAAAGAATGGAGAGTTGAAGAGCTTGACGAAAACATTGAGTTCTTCCCTACAGAGCGCATAGGATACAGAACAGGCATTATGGCCACTGCAATGTATGCTAAAGAACTGCTCGTCGTAGGCAATCGCAGTGCAATTACATATCCCAACGACACTCGTGCTGTGGTATGGAGATACATTGAGGAAGGCATAACTGGTGGTGAACACAAATGGACATACCTAAACGGCGACAACACCAACATACACCAGTTGCCGAACATGAAAGGAATGGCAGTATCTCCTTATGGAGAATATATCATAGGTCTTGGAGGAAAGTCCGAAGGAGACCCCATTATAAAACCATACTCAAAGATGTACGTTAGCCATGACGGCGGACTGACATGGAAATACGATTCTCGTTTCGCACTTCCCGTAGGTCTTGACACCGACGCCACAAGTGTTGGTATGGCTATCGACAAAAACAACTACATCTGGATGATATTCAGCGGATCAGGACAGATATATTACGGACGACTAAACTCTATGGGATGGAAAAAGCCACAGAAAGAATTTAAATAATACAACAAAATGAAAAAGGAACTTCTCTTCATAACATTCTTTTTTGCCACACTGGGTGCTAACGCTCAGTGGGACGAGGAGTATAAGATGGAGATAGGTGCCGGAATAGGACTAATGGGATATCTTGGTGACTATAGTAGCAGTCTGTCAAAGGACGTACAGCCTATGGCATCAATAGTATGGCGCAGAGTCTTCAACCCATATATGGGACTGAAGGCTAACGTAGGTTACGGAAAGATAAAAGGAAAGAGAACTGCGGCTAAAACATACTACCCGGAACCAGAAAAACTGGTACAAAACTTCAACAACCAACTGGTTGATGCGACAGTAACCTTTGAATATAACTTCTGGCCATATGGTACAGGACGAGACTACCGCGGAGCACAACGACTGACACCTTTTATCTTCCTTGGATTTGGAGGAACTTTCGTGAAGGGAGCCCAGAAAAATGTGTTTACAATGAATGTGCCTATAGGTCTTGGAATAAAATACAAAGCGGCAAAACGAGTTAACTTAGGACTGGAATGGGCAATGCACATTAGTGGAAGTGACAAACTTGACGGTGTCACCGATCCCTACCTGATAAAAAGTTCAGGATTATTCAAAAATACCGACTGCTACCACATACTGCAGTTTACAGTAACATACAGTTTCGCGGAGAAATGCCGCACATGCCATAACGACAAAGAATAGCAACATGGACAAAAATAACATACCACAACATATAGCCATTATCATGGACGGCAACGGGCGTTGGGCAACAGAGAGAGGGAAAATACGCAGTTACGGGCATCAAGCTGGTGTAGATACAGTAAGACGAATAACTGCAGAGTGTACCAGGCTTGGAGTTAAATTCCTCACGCTCTATACCTTCTCTACTGAGAACTGGAATCGTCCTGCCGACGAGATTGCGGCACTCATGGGACTTGTTCTCACATCACTTGAAGACGAAATGTTCATGAAGAACAACGTACGCCTACGTGTTATCGGTGACTTTAAACGTTTACCCGTAGAAGTACAGGAAAAATTAAACGGCATGATGGAACGTACCGCAAAGAACGACTCCATGACTATGGTTATTGCGCTGAGCTATTCAAGTCGTTGGGAGATTACAGAAGCGACAAAGCAACTTATTGCCGAGGGAAATACAAACATCACTGAAGAAGATATTAGCAAACATTTGCAAACGAACTTTATGCCAGATCCAGACCTGCTCATCCGCACTGGTGGTGAACTGCGCATAAGTAACTACCTGCTGTGGCAGATAGCATACTCGGAGTTGTACTTCTGTAACACCTACTGGCCTGACTTCACTGAAGAAGAACTGTACAAGGCTATAGAGAGCTATCAGAATCGTCAGCGCCGCTTCGGAAAGACCGAGGCTCAGGTGGAAGAAGAGAAAAAAGAAAACTAAAAATGAAGAGAATAACTATATACGAAAAGTTGAAGACGGGAATTAAGTCGAAGAGACTGTGGTTGTGCGCAGCGCTCTTCACTGTTAACTCTACACTCTTCACCTTAAGTGCTCAAGAAAAGATTATCAATCCCGACATAACTTATGCCGGTTCTCCTCGTTCATGCGTGATTGCCGGCATCAACGTATCGGGAGTAGAAGGATATGAAGATTATGTGCTCACTGGTATCTCCGGACTTGAAGTAGGACAACAGATTACCGTTCCTGGCAATGCTATCACCGAGGCGGTAAAAAGATACTGGAAGCACGGACTCTTCTCAAAGGTAGCCATTGCAGCCGACTCTCTCATCGGCGACAAGATATACCTACATATACATCTTGCCACCCGACCACGTGTATCTACAATAAACTACTCCGGACTGAAGAAGTCGGAGCGTGAAGATATGGAGAAGAAGTTGGGACTGCTACGCGGTAGTCAGTTGACACCAAATATGATTGACCGTGCGAAGATTCTCGCAAAGAAATATTTCGACGACAAAGGTTTTAATAACGCTGAAATAGAAATACTACAACGCGAAGACGTAGCAAACAAAAATCAGGTAATCCTTGACGTCATCGTCGATAAGAAATCGAAGATGAAGGTTCACTCTATAACTTTTGAAGGCAATAACCAACTCAAGAGTTCAAAGATTAAGGGTGGATTTTTCCGCAAAGGTGTCTTCAAAAAGACTCACGAAGCAGGTAAATTCAGCACATTCTTAAAGTCAAAGAAATATACTCCTGAGCGCTACAAAAACGACAAGCAGAACTTGCTCGACAAATACTTTGAGTTAGGATACCGCGATGCAGAAATTGTCAGCGACAGCGTATGGAACTATGACGAGAAACATGTCAACATCAAGATAAAGGTCAACGAAGGACAAAAATATTACATTAGAAATATCACGTGGGTTGGTAACACAGTATATACCACAGAATACCTGTCACGAGTACTTGGAATGAACAAAGGTGACGTGTATAACCAAAAGTTGATGAACAAACGACTTACAGAAGACGAAGATGCTGTGGGCAACAACTATTGGAACAACGGTTATCTGTTCTACAACCTTCAGCCTACCGAGGTTAATATCGTAGGCGACTCCATCGACCTTGAGATGCGTATCTTCGAAGGTCAGCAGGCACACATCAGCAGGGTGCGCATAAATGGTAACGACCGACTATATGAGAATGTTATACGCCGTGAGCTATATACCAAACCTGGCGACCTTTTCTCTAAGGAGGCCCTACAGCGTTCAGCACGTGAGCTCGCATCAATGGGACACTTCGATCCCGAACAGATTAACCCTGACGTAAAACCAAACTACGAAGACGGAACGGTAGATATAAACTGGAACCTTGTACAAAAATCCAACGACCAGATAGAACTGTCGTTAGGATGGGGACAGACGGGTGTCATCGGTCGTATCGGACTTAAGTTGAACAACTTCTCTATGCGCAACCTTTTCCGCAAGAATGCTGAGCACAGAGGAATTATGCCTGTCGGCGACGGTGAGGTTCTGTCACTCGGAGCACAGACTAACGGTACTTACTATCAGGCATACAATATCTCGTATAGCACAGGATGGTTTGGAGGCAAACGTCCTATAATGTTCTCCGTGGGAGGTTTCTTCTCAAAGCAGACCGACGTGTCAAGCAACTACTACAACAACGCTTACTTCAACAACTATTATAACTACATGTCGGGAATCGGCAACAGCTCATATAACCTCTATGAGAACTACTATGACCCCGATAAATATATCAAACTGTTCGGTGTTAACATCGGATGGGGAAAACGTCTGCGTTGGCCTGACGACTACTTCCACCTGAATCTACAGCTGGCATACACCCGCTACTCACTGCGTAACTGGCGTTACTTCTTGGTGACAACAGGTAACTGTAACAACCTTAACCTGACACTTTCACTGAACCGTACATCAACGGACAACCAGTTGTTCCCGCGTCGTGGTTCAGAGTTCTCGGTTTCAGTGACAGCGACACCACCATGGTCTTGGTTTGACAGAAAAGATTATAAGAACTTAGCAAAAGACAGACTTGCCGACAACTTCACCGAAGAGCAGCAGGAGAAATACCGTTGGATAGAATACCACAAATGGAAGCTGAAGTCGCGCACCTTCACGGCACTGACAGGCGGTGCTAAGTGTCTGGTACTGATGACACGCTTTGAGATGGGTATCCTCGGCTCATACAACAAATACAAGAAATCTCCGTTTGAAGTATATTACATGGGTGGTGACGGTATGAGCGGATATAGCACAAGCTACGCTGAAGAGACCATCGGTTTGCGTGGTTACGAGAATGGAGCACTGACACCTTACGGATACGAGGGTTATGCCTATGACCGCATGTCATTGGAGTTAAGATACCCATTCCTCTTGGGTAATACTACAATCTATGGACTGGGATTTGCCGAGGCAGGCAATGCGTGGACAGAACCTAAACTGTTGAACCCATTCCAGATGAAGCGCTCTGCCGGTCTTGGTGTTCGTATCTTCCTGCCTATGGTCGGTCTTATGGGTATCGACTGGGCATATGGATTTGACACTGTATTCGGAAAACGTGGCGGTAGCAACTTCCACTTCATCCTGGGACAGGAATTCTAAAGTACAAATACATTAATAAAAGAATAGTATGAAGAAGATTATTATGCTGATGTTACTGTGTGCAACGACACTGTCTATGCAGGCACAGAAGTTCGCGTTGGTGGATATGGAGTACATCCTTAAAAATGTCCCTGCCTATGAGCGAGCTAACGAGCAACTAAACCAGGTAAGCAAAAAATGGCAAGCCGAGGTGGAAGCCCTTAACACAGAGGCTTCTACAATGTATAAGAACTACCAGAACGAAGTAGTTTTCCTCTCTCAAGAACAGAAGAAGGCAAAACAAGAAGCTATAATGCAGAAGGAGAAAGAGGCAAGCGACCTGAAGAAGAAATATTTCGGTCCGGAAGGTGAACTCTTCAAGAAACGTGAGTCGCTAATGACTCCGATACAGGAGGAGATTTACAATGCTGTAAAAGATATCTCTGACCTCCGCGGATACTCCCTCGTAATAGACCGCGCCAGCGATAGCGGCATCATCTTCGGTTCCCCGAAGATTGACATCTCTAACGAGGTCCTTTCAAAATTAGGATATAACTAATGACGACAAAGTATTAATAACAAAATAAAAAAGAAAATGAAAAAGATTATTGTAATGATGATGATGCTGGCTCCTATGACAGCATTTGCACAGAAGTTTGGTCATGTAGATATGCAGGCAGTAGCACAGTCAATGCCTGAGATTAGCAAGATCAATGGCGAACTGGAAGCTATGGCTAAGCAGTTCGATAACGACCTGCAGGCTATGCAGAAGGAAATCGAGACTAAGTACAATGACTACCAGAAGAACAAGAGCACAATGAATGCTTCTAAGCAGGAAGAGACAGAGAACGAGATTAATGCTATGATGGAGAAGTTCCAGCAGGCTCGTCAGGACAACACCCAGCAGATGCAGAAGGCTCAGGACGAGAAGATGAAGCCTATACAGGACCGTATCATGAAGGCTATCGAGAACGTCGGAAAGAATGGTGGTTATGTTTACATCATGCAGACAGGTTCTCTGCCTTACCTGAGCACTACTCTCAGCACTGACGTTACTAACGACGTTAAGAACGAAGTAAACAAGCTGAAGTAAGGAGTTCAAGGAGTTCAAGAAGTTTAAGAGTAGAAAGGTAGAGATATGAAACACACTGGATTGATTACTATAGTAAAAAGTGCGGTAAAATGGGGTTTACCTCTTTACCTTTTTACTTTTTTACCTTTAAACGCCTCTGCACAGGTAAGCTACGGATATCTCAGCTACGAAAGAGCTATCTGTGCCATGCCTGAATATGCTGATATGCAGAGTAACATTGAGCAACTGCGCGAACAGTATGCCAATGAAACAAAACGTGCTGAAGAGGAGTTTAACAAAAAATACGAGGAATTCCTTGAAGGACAAACTACCTTCGCACCTGCCATATACAGCAAACGACAGTCGGAACTGCAGGAACTTATGGAGAAGAACATCGCCTTTAAGCAGGAGGCAAGACGACTGCTCAACAGTGCCGAGGCAGCAGCAATAAAACCTCTCAAAGAGCGCCTCAACGGTGCTATTGAGAAGATAGCCAATGAAAGGGGCTTTGCCTTTGTACTTAATACTGATGGAGACGCATGTCCTTATATCAACCCCGCTATGGGTGTAAATATCGAGGACGAAGTAATAAATAATCTGAATGTTACCCGTTAAAGCTGGACCTATAGGTGTTTTCGACAGCGGGTATGGTGGATTGACCATACTCCGTCGTATGCGTAAGATTCTTCCGCAATACGACTACCTATACCTTGGCGATAACGCCCGTGCGCCCTACGGACCACGCAGTTTCGATGTGGTCTATCAGTTTACCCGCGAGGCTGTAGAAAAGCTCTTTTCTATGGGTTGCCACTTGGTAATCCTTGCATGTAATACAGCCTCAGCAAAAGCATTAAGGACATTACAGATGAACGACATCCCACGATGGGACCCAGACCGTCGCGTCTTGGGTGTAATACGTCCTACAGCGGAGTGTATCGGCGGTATCACGAAGTCGCGCCACGTGGGCATCCTCGCCACAGAAGGTACTATACGAAGCAAAAGCTATGACATGGAAATCCACAAACTCTTCCCCGACATCGTGGTGACAGGAGTAGCTTGTCCTCTATGGGCAGCAATAGTGGAGGCCAACGAAGCCGATAGCGAAGGAGCTGAATATTTTGTGAAGAAGCGCATTAAGCAGATGTTCTCTGCTGACGACAAGATAGACTCTGTCATTCTTGGCTGTACCCACTACCCTATGCTCCTTAATAGCATAAAGAAACACATTCCGCAAGGGGTACAGATAATTCCGCAGGGCGACTACGTAGCAAATAGCTTGAAGACGTACCTCAACAGACATCAGTTATTGGAAGAGAAAATCACTAAGGGAGGGACGGTAAGATATCTTACCTCAGAAAACCCGGAACGCTTTAAGGAGTGCGCACAGGTATTCCTTAACGACGGCGAAGAGTTGAGCGTTCAACAAACCACACTGCAAGCCAGCCAGCAGCAAGAACTGTAAAGAACACCATGACAATATCCCACGGATGGACACTCACGGGATAGGCATCGACAACAAACGAACCACTTTCACTTCCTAACGCCACAATACCGAAAGTCTGTTGTACCCAACAGAGCAGTAATCCTATGGTCACACCTATAACAGCTCCCATGAGGGCTATCATACGTCCTTCCATACGGAAGATACTTATTATCTGACTGTCAGTAGCGCCAAGATTACGCAGTGTTACTACATCGTCTTTCTTGTCTATTATTAACATCGACAGCGAGCCTATTATATTAAAGCATGCCACAATGAGGATAAACGTCAGGAATATATATGCCATAAGTTTCTCTATCTTCATAATGCGGAAGGTGTCTGCCTGCTGTTCGTAACGGTCCAGCACACGATACTTCTCCCCCACCACTTCCTGCATTTTTTCCTTCACATCGTCAAGGTCGCTTCCTGCCTTGAGACGCATCTCAAGGGCGGAGATCATTCCCTGACCATCGAAAAGACTACGCGTAAAAGCTATCGGGGCAACGATATAGCTGCGGTCGTATTTAGCCTGTTTAACAGCAAAGATTACTCCTGGAGAAAGCAGCGAGTCTTCTTCAAAGCCGTCGGCAATATTCATCATATCGAGTTGTCCTTCACGCTTGGGGGCATAGATGTGAAGATAGCCATTCCAACGCACTCCGGTTCCTAAGTTCTGTGCAAGTTGTATTCCCAGTGTTCCATACTGCAGGTTAGCTGCATGCAAATCGAACGTACCGTCGCCGTAAAGAATATCATTTATATGTGTCAGTTCAGCGAAGTTATCGTCAACACCCTTCACAGTTACCATTGCCTGTCGGTCGCCATAGACTGCCAACGCCTGGTCCTCAAGGGTCTCTGTTGCCACATCAACTTCTGGAAACTGTCGTATCTTGGCAAGCAACGGGTCGTCGGCAGGAGCCGTCTTACCCTCTGCAGGCACCACCATCAGCTGTGGATCAAAGCTTGTAAAGAGCGTAGCTACAAGATCGCGAAAGCCGTTGAACACACTCAGCGTTACCACTAATGCCATAGTCGCCACAGCGACACCTCCTACAGAGATGCCACTAATGATGTTTATAGCGTGGGTGCTCTTCTTCGAGAACAGGTAACGCCTTGCTATGTAGAACGGAAAATTCATATAACCTACGACTTACGACCTAACAGCTCGTCTATCCTATCAAGATAGTCGAGAGAGTCGTCAATGAAGAATCGTAATTCCGGGATTATACGCAACTGATTTCTCACCCTTGTACCTAACTCGTAGCGTATTGTCTTGTCGTTTGCCTTGATATTTGCGAGCAGTTCTTCACTTTTCTCCGATGGAAAGATACTCAGGTATGCCGTACACACACTGAGATCCGGACTTACCTTCACACGAGTTACGCTTACCATTACTCCGTGCATGGCACGTGTCTGACTCTGAAATATCAGACTAAGCTCTTTCTGAAGTAGTCGCGCTATCTTATTTTGTCTTGTTTCTTGCATAGTCTTTTTACTTTAGCGCGACAAAGGTAAACATTTTATTTGATATCGCAAAAAATAATCGGTTATTACCTGCGCATGATGACGTAGATGATAACAGGAGCACCAATGAGTGGTGTTACCGCGTTAAGGGGTATTATACCAGCATCTCCCGGGAGCACACTGATAATATTACACACCAGTGCTACTATGCCACCCATGAGTATTGTAGAGGGAAGCAACTGACGGTGATTCTCTGTCCCTATCACCATACGAGCGATGTGGGGCACTGCTAAGCCAATAAATGCCACAGGACCACAGAAAGCTGTGGTGATGGCAGTAAGGATTCCTGTTACAAGGAGCAGATAGAAACGTACCCTACGGGTGTTGATACCAAGATTCTCTGCATATTGTTCTCCAAGAAGCAGGGCATTAAGAGGCTTTATCAATGCTACCGAGGCGAGCAGTCCCAAGATACTCACTATCACGAATACTGGCAACTGATTAATGGTAACACCGCCAAAGTTACCAAGTCCCCACACCATATAACTCTGTACACCAGCGTCAGTGGCAAAGAAGTTTAGCAGCGATATCGCAGACGTGGCAAGATAACCTATCATAATGCCAATGATAAGCAGCATGACGTTATTCTTCACCATAGTAGAGAAGAAGAGTATCAGTGCCATAACCACCATCGCACCAACAAAGGCAGCAAAGAGTATTGCAGCAAAACCTGATAACGAGAACGACCCCGCCGTTATGCTACCGCCTAACAACAGCATCACAAGAGCCACACCTAACGAGGCTCCGCTGTTGATACCGAAGATACTCGGTCCTGCCAACGGATTACGGAAAGCGGTCTGTAACATTAGTCCGCTCACTGCTAACGAAGCACCGCAGAACATCGCCGTCACCGCCTGAGGCAGACGTGAGTTCAGGACTATGTATGAACTTACCCCAAGTCCCTCACTTGTGGATGTCATGCCGATGGCGCTGCCTAATATCCTTAACACATCACTTACAGGGACATCAACAGCGCCGACAATAAGACTGACGAAGAACAATACTATGAGGAGAAATCCTCCTATAAGATATCTTTTCATAACGGCAAGAAATATTTTGGTGCACCAAGTCCCAGTTCAGGATGTGTAATGGTTATAAAGTCGCGTAACAGGAAGTCGGGATGGAATGGTGTGTCTTCGTAAAATGTACTTGTAGCTGTATTGCAACCAAAAGCGCGACGTTCGCGTACAGCACTGAACTCCTTATATGCGCTTTTCTCCGTCAACAGTTCGTCGTAGGTTATAGCGTGTGGCTGGTTATAGCGGAAAAGCCATACCTCTGCATTACGGGCTTTCTGAAACACCGTCTCGAAGGGCAGCGCCAGAGAACCGCTGTGATTATCTGTCGCCCACGGATAGTCACATCCTGCATCGCCAAGCATTCGTCCTATGGTACTCTTTCCACCCGGAACATACCATACGCTACCGGTCATCTTATCCATAAGGACAGGGTGATGAGTGTCGGGTGCGAGCGCCTTTACCTTTGAACATAGTTCTTTATAGTTGCGCTCTACCTCGGCAAAAAGACTGTCTGCCTCTTCTCCGGCACCTACGAGCATGCCATAGAAACGCATCCATTCGGCACGTCCAAGAGCGGAAGTCTCCATATAGTCTGCCATTTCTATTATAGTTATTCCAAGGTCGTCAACACGTCCGTAGCCTCCACTGTTCTGGAATGGCGACAGGAAGATGGCGTCGGGTTGTAACGATATTATCTTCTCTACAGTCGGCTGCAGACCACTGCCGCAGTCAACTACTTTCCCATCACGTGCCATCATCTGTATTTGAGGAAGATGAACATACTGCAAATCGCAGACGCCCTTGATGGTTTCCACCTTTCCTAACTGTTCGAGGAGTCCACAGTGTACGCTGGTGCCTACGACGAGTTTTGGTAACGTATGGTTATCCTTTGTCGGTATTGTCCCGTCGGCATTCAACGTATAACGGTGCAGCACCGTACCTTTGTTCCACGGGTCGGCTATCTCCACCTCTGTACGGTCGTCATAGCGAACAATGGTAAGGAGCTTAGCGTACTTCATACGTATAGTGTCGCCCTGTTCCTGAGAAGATAAAGTGCTGCCACCCTTGCATGAGCAAAGGGCAGCAGCAACTATAACAACTATAAATAAATGGTTTCTCATGATATGTTATTTCACATTCACCTTGCGAACGCTACCGTCGCTCATGCGTATGATGTTCATACCACGCTGACGGGCATTCAACTGTCGACCGTTGAGGTCATATATTGCTACCGCTGTTGCTTTTGTTGCGTTAGCCTCTGCAATACCCAGTGTTGGGTCACCTTCTGGAATAACCTCTGTACCTTCAGCACCGAAATTATCCATACAGAAGTAAGCAGGTGTCTTCATGCCATATGTAGGATCGTTATCGCTACTGCTCATAGTGAAGCCAAGACGTTTTACCTTACCAAGTGCGCTGAGGTCAACATAGTACCAGTCCTTTACGATGTATGCTTTTGTCATATCTCGGAGGTCAGCCAGGTAGAAGTCTTTAGTACCTGTCACCTCACCTGCTGCATCGTAGCCTGTAATGGTAAGCATGAACCAGTCGCCTTCTTCGAACTTCTTTGCGTAGCCGTCACCTTTCGTCATTGAGGTATATGCGTAAGCACTGTTGGTAACATAGAAACCGGCAATCTCTGCGCCTTCTGCAGCCAGTACCTCAACGCCCTTTGGGTTATAGCTGTTAACGTTATAAGTAGCGAAGTTTGCTGAGTTCTCCACACCGTGACCTACGGCAGACTTATACTGCTCCGTAGAAGCGTCGCCGCCGTATTCTGTCGAGGTCATGTTGGTATAGTAGAATCCATAGCAGTAGTCGAAGAGATAACCATTGCCGTAGTCATATACCTCATGACCGTTCTCGAAGTTGTATGCCCCGCTGATGAAGCCGCCGGTATTGTCGGTACCGTTCCAGTAGCTCTCCGGCTCGAGTGTAAGGTTCTCGAATGTTGCTACATTTTCAAAGTCTGTTACCACTTCAATGTCGTCAATACATGCGTATGTCGCTACCATGGATTTGTTGCAGTCGAAGTCGAATGTCAATTTCGTCACGTCAGTACCGAAGCCGGTAAGGTCAACGCGTGTCCACTCGCTGACATAGCTCAGCTCGTCAGTAAACTCCGCAAGTTTCACTACTTTCTCTTTCTCGGTACCGTCAGCCTTTGTTGCCGTTATCTTCAGATAAATGTGGTCGCCCTCGGCAGTAAACTTAGTGTCAAGAGACCCTGTGTTGATAGTGAAGTTATTATGTGTGTAAGCACTGTTGGTAACATAGAGGCTTCTTACCATAGCTCCACCTTCAACATTTACCTCTATTTGCGAATTGTTGCCATAGATAACTGCGTATGTCTGCGAACCGTTAGCACCGCCACCAACAACATTGTTGTACTGGTCGTCAAGAGTTACGAATTCCTTGCTGGTGCTCTTCGACAGAGCGACACCGCCCCACCAGTCATAACTGTCCATTGTGCTATAGTTACAGATACCGGTCAGTTTACCGGAGTTGAACTTACAGACGTAAGTCGTCTCACCCCAGTCACCTTCTATCGGAGTTCCTATCGCTCCACCGTTCCAATAACTCTTTTCGTTGAACTCTACTCCGGTATCTTCTAATGTTGACACCGTTGTCACCTGTGCCATTGCCGGCATGGCAAACATCATTGCTAAGTAAAAAATCTTTCTCATAAACATGTGTTTTTTGGGTTTTTATCTTATTATTTTCTTTCCATTCTTAATAATTATCCCCTTGTATTCGCTGCCTACACACTGTCCTGTGAGGTTGTATGTTTTAGAGGAGAGAGGAGTGAGGACCGAGGAGAGAGGAGAGTGAATGCCAGTAGGGTCTTCTATTGCTGCCAACGAAGCCTCAAGGTGTGCATCCTCTGCAAGTTTTATCTCCGTCGAAGTCTCTCCAATCATCGGATACTGCTGGTTGGTGGCGTTATACACACGTACGAAGTCCACAAAGTCGAGCTGCACGGGCTGGCGGTTCTCGTCAACGGCATTACTGATGTCGAACGTCACGTCGTCGGGACGGTTATCAACGTACCCGCTGCGCAGGAACATCTGTATCCATCCTGTTGTTGATTTCATGCCGCTCTTTGGCAACAGTGTTCCTTGGAATGTCAGCGCTTCACCAAGCCATAGCGGGAAATACTCCTGCTGGTGGAAACTGTTTCGACTAATAACACCATTACCTCCATTATTGTCCGTCCAGGGAATGTCCTGCATCGCCGCCTTGGTATATGTTATCTCGTAGTCATAAATTACTTTTCCTATAGAATCCACATCGGCGCTACCGCTGAGTTCATACCACGGATCGTCGGGTAACCAGTTGTGGTTAACGTCTTTCGACACCATTATTATTGCGGGTTCTGACGAGCCACCTAAGGGATTACCTGTCTCGGCAAAGGCATTACCGACAATCTTCAGGTCAGCGCCCTCTGTGTTTGCCACCGAATGGTCAAAGTGAAAGGTTATGTAACCACCATACGCGCCAAGACAGATAAGTCCTTTGTCGGGGTCGTCGGGAAGGTCTTTTGAGTTAGCAATCATTATCCTGCTACACTTCTCCGCCATTGTCGCGGCATCGTCGCCTTCGTCGTACATCGGCATGTCGTTGACGAACTGTCCCGGAGCAGGGACATACTCATCAACAGCCTCGATGTAAGCCTTATACTCCGCCTTTTCTCTCTTCTGCTGCGCCTGAACAGTAATGCCAAAGACCAGCAATAATAACATAATAGTATATCTAATCATAATTCTCAATTATCAATTCCAAATTCTCAATTCCCAATTATAAAGCACCCGTGTCCGGGTATATCTCCCGTCCGGACTTTCCAGTCGAAGGTGCCGTCTTTCCTAAAGTGTAGCAGTTCTCCGCTCGACACGTAGTTTTTGGCATCCATGAGGTAGAAGTCTTTGTTCTCGGGGTTTACTATTATTCCGTACGGCATTCTCATTGCCGCTATTTCCTTTGCTCCGAAGAGTGTTGTCTTCAGCACCTCGTGCGTGCGTACATTTATTATTCCGTAGTTTACGGTATTTCGCTGTGCCGCCTCGTTCCACTCCGAGCCGTAGTAGTACAATGAGTCGCCGACAATACACATATCGCTGACGGCTACGTCTAAGCGCCCTCCTACTTCCATCTTTCCGTATGCGTTCTTCTGCATCCATGTTAGGCAGGAGTTGTTCCTCTCATAGTCGCCGCGCGACGACACCCACAGTTGTTCGTAGCGGTCGGCACGACACCGGTGCAGGTTCGGTGCTACGTCTATCTTACGCTCTTCACGCATCGTTATCAAATCGACGACACTTACCGTGCGGTCATACTTCGGCACCAGATATCCGCCGCTGTTCGCCACGTACAGTTTGTTGTCAACAATCGCCATCTCCTCGGGCTGGTAACCCACCTCAACGGTTGCCACTGTCTCAAGCGTCAGCGTATCAACCTTATACACCATGCCTATCTGTGCGCCGGCACTGAGGTCAACGGGACCTACGTACGAACTGACGTAGGCATAGCGGTCGTTAAACACCACGTTCCTACAGTTAGGGATATCCA
Organism: uncultured Prevotella sp.; assembly: GCA_947163985.1. Taxonomy (GTDB): domain Bacteria; phylum Bacteroidota; class Bacteroidia; order Bacteroidales; family Bacteroidaceae; genus Prevotella. The sequence continues at coordinate 84,659 of CAMUVE010000003.1, read as the reverse complement.
CCTGTCCTATACGTCTGCACGTCTTGGCATCAACTACCTCCACCTTGTCGGAGCAGTTGATAACCATCCACATCCTGCTGCCATATACCTTTATGTCGTTACCTACGTCGCCCAGTTCCATCACCGTTGACGGGTTTCGTTCGGAGTATATGTTACGACTGTATTGTCCCGTGGTGAGGTCCAGATAATCTACAGTACACTTGTTAGAACCCATGTTTCCCTCGCAGAGCACGTACATACCGACTATGTTACCGGGTGTCTGCGTTGCTCCCGTGTCGTAAACCTCCGGATATACCATCAGTTTGTCCTCCCTACACGAAATGACTGTTAAGGATATTAAGAGGAGAGATAAGAGATTACACATTTTATTTTTCATATCTCCACCTCCATACTTATTGCGTAGTTACGCCCCGGCATCGGGTAGTTCAATATCACGTCATACTGCTGGTCCAAGAGGTTGTTGACCTCCATAGTTGCTTTCCAGCTGGTCTTAGCCCAGCGGAAACGATACATCAGTGACAAATCGCTGGTGTACCACGCGGGCATGTAGTTATAGTCTATGTTCTCCTGCTGGTTATAGCGTTTGCCGGCATAGATAAAACTGTAGTTCAGGTCCCACTGGCGATAGGATGCGCCAAGGATGGCTGACCCGCTATGCCAGGGGATATATGGTATTTGATGTTTGTAGTATGTATCTGACGGATCGGTGACGTCACGGGCGTCCTGGTATGTATATTGCACACGTCCTGAGAGCGTCAGGTCCTTGACGGGTCGTACCTCAAGCTCAGTCTCTACGTCAATACCTTTTATGTGTACACGTCCCAGATTGAGCATGGTCCAACGGAACTGCTGTCCTTTAGGGTATGCCACAATCTTGTCGTGGACGCTATTGTAATAAGCGTCAACCTGGAGGCGGAAGTGCGTTATGCCACACTCTCTTCTCTCCTCTCTCCTCTTTTCATATACAGCTCCCACGTTATACTGCAGCGCCGTTTCGGGGTTCAGCAGCGCATTACCCATGTCGGTATAATAAAGGTCATTGAATGTCGGCATGCGGAAACTGCGCTTAGCATACGCCCGCACCGAGAAACTCTTATTGCGGAGCGGGAAGATATTGAAGAACACGGCGGGTGTCCACACGTTGATGCTCTTCTTCGAGTTCTGTCCGCTTACATGGTCTTTTACGAACGTTGCCAACAGCGAGCCTTGTATGTTCATCCACGGCTGGTTGTATGCCGTAGCCACCGACACCATGTTTGAGAACCTGTAAGGTTTCATCCCTTTCTGCTCTTTACGCACTCCGCTTTCCTCGTTCAGTTTGTTCCACTTGAAGTCGTAGGCTACCGAGGCGCTCCATCCTCGAAGTATCTCATAGACGTTCGATGTTGACAGGAAGAGTTCCTGTTGTTTGTAGGTGTTGTCAACGAGCATTGTCCGCGGGTCTCTGTTGACATAATGTGTCTGGTAGTAGGCATATTTCGCCTGCAGCCGTGAACTGAACCGTTCGGTGAGGTTCCTTAGCAGCGCCGCCTGCACAAAAGTGTTGTGGTCTGCCTGTCGTTCTCCTCGGCGCCATACATTGTTGACGATGGCTCCGGGGATGCCTCGTTCTGAGTGGTATGTATATGCCTTGAGGTTCCAGCCGCCTTGCTCCATGGCTCCATAGATATTTCCTTCGGCACGCAGCGCCCACACGTCACCGTTGCGGCGTGTTGCGGTGGTGTCGTAGGCGAGTGTGCCGTCTGCCTTGTAGCGGCGGTAGCGAAACTTGTACTTTCCGCTGGCATTCATAACTTCCGCTCCTACCGATGAGGTGACGGAAGCGCTTAGCCGTTGTTCCCACAGCGAGGAGAAACGTATCATGTCGCTCGACCCGTACTTGACGCGCATCTTCAGGTGGGTGCGCTCGCCATTGAGGAAATGGGGACGGCGGGTGCGTATATACACCGCTCCGGCATTGCCAAACTCTGACGCGGGCTGGAAGATGGCACTCTTTTGTCCGTTGTAAAGTGATATCTCTTCGACATTGTCCATAGAGAACTGACCAAGGTCTATCTGACCGTTCTGGGCATTGCCGAGTTGTATGCCGTCGTAGAATATTCCCAAATGGCTGGACCCCATAGAGCGCACATTGACGGTCTTTATACCGCCTACCCCGCCGTAGTCCTTCAGCTGCACACCGGCAAAGTAACGCAGCGCGTCGGCTATGGAGTGTGAGTTCAGGCGTTCCAGTTCGGCACCTTTCAGCGTATGACTGGGAATGACTTCACGGAAGGTGAGATTAGACAATACGACGACCTCATCGACATGCTGTATGCTGTCGAAGGCACTCGGCTTAACCTTCTGCGCGAAGGATATGGTAGCCGCAAAGCACAATAGTGCCAATACTGTCAGTCTCTTCTCAACTTGCATTATGACTTTTAATTATCACTGCCTTCCTCGAGGCACTCGATAAAACACTCTAACAACGGCAGGTCTTCTGACTTATCGCCCAGTGCAAACGCCTTCCCGTTCATTACTGACAGTGGCTTCTGTTTACACCGCTAAATGGCGACTCACAGCAGCGGGACTGTTCGGGACTTTCACCCGATTCCCTCTTTCCTCACTCTAAAAGTGAACCAATTGCGGGTGCAAAATTAAGAATAAACGGGGAGATAAGCAAATAAAAAGAAACAAAATTTGGACGTTAGAAAAAGAATTAGTACATTTGCAAGGACTAAAACATTGAAAAACGAATCTGATAACATAAGACAAACTATGGGAAACGGAACTAAATTTGTCACTATGGGCGAGATAATGCTTCGCATGACACGCCCTGATTACCAGCGTATTATTCAAGGAAGCAAGATTGACGGTTTCTTTGGCGGTAGCGAGGCTAACGTCGCCATCTCGTTAGCACAGATGGGTGACGACGTTGAGTATGTAACACGACTGCCTAACAACATGTTGGGAGTGGCTTGCCGTAACGAACTGCGGCGCTTTAACGTGGGTACGAAACACATTATCTGGGGTGGTACACGACTCGGAAAATACTTCTATGAGCAGGCGGCGTCGCTGCGCGCCTCGAGTGTTGCCTACGACCGTGAGCACTCCTCACTGATGACTCTTCACACCCACATGCTCGACTGGCGCGAGATTCTCCGTGGAGCCACTATCTTCCACTGGTCGGGAATATCCTGCGCACTCTCCGAGGGTGCCAGCGACGCCACTCTCGACGGTCTTGACGAGGCTCTGCGCCGCGGCATATACACATCGGTGGACATTAACTATCGTAAGAACCTGTGGAAGTACGGCCAGGAGGCACGCGACGTGCTCTTCCCTGCTGTCAAGGCTTGTCATATCGTCTTCGGCGACACCGGCGAGTGGGAACTTATAACGGGAAAGAAACTGCCTAAGTTCGAGGCTCAGGATACTACTTACAAACTGGACCTCGATGGCTATAAGAAGTTCTTCGACGACGCTCAGGAGATGTTCCCCAAGGGACGCCACTTCGTCATGGCGGTACGCAACGTGCTTTCGGCAAGCCACCATCTGCTCACCGGACTGCTCTATGCTGACGGCGTGCTGTACCATACCGGCATTGTTGACATCAACCCCGTTCTTGACCCGATGGGTGTCGGCGACGCTTTCATCGCGGCTTACCTGCACGCCCACTTCCGCTGGAAGGGACAGCACCAGAAACACCTTGACTACGCCCTCACGGCATCGGCAATGAAGAACACCATCATCGGCGACTTCAACCTGCTCTCAGAGCGCGAAGTGCTGGACACGATGCGCACCGTGCTGCCGGGAACAGAGGAGTACATTCCAATAAAAACCTATACTTAAGGGAGTTCAGGGAGTTCAGGAGGTTCTCCGTACCCAGCGGCTCCGCCGCTGGAATGCCGCGTTTTCCGCACTCCTTTCTCCGTACCCAGCGGCTCCGCCGCTGGATGCTACGTTTTCCGCACTCTTTTCTCCGTACTCAGCGGCTTGCCGCTGAATTTACTTACACAGCTGGCACCCCTCGCACTTACTCAGCTGCCCGCGGAAGCGCTTCTCCACAAGATAGCGAAGACGGTCGCGGAGCGGAGTAAGTTGTATATTATCAATTACCTCGTTGATGAAGGCGTTCTGCAGTAGCATACGCGCCTCGTCGCGGGGTATTCCTCTTTGCTGCATATAGAACATGGCGGCGTCGTTTAGCTGACCTACGGTGGAGCCGTGGGCACACTTCACGTCGTCGGCATAAATCTCAAGCATAGGCTGCGTGAACATCCTTGCCTCGCGGGTAGCGGTGAGGTTCTGGTTAGTCATCTGCGACTCCGTCTGCTGTGCACCTTCCTCTACCAGGACCTTTCCGGCAAAGGCTCCCACTGCGGAACCGTCAAGTACGTACTTGTAGAGTTCCTTGCTGGTACAGTGAGGCACGTGGTGGGTTATCAGCGTGTTGTTATCAACATGCTGCTGCTTGTCGGCAATGACACATCCGTTGAGCGTGCACTCCGCCCCTTCGCCTTCGAAGACCAGGTCGGTCTTATTGCGCGTCACTCCGTTATGAAGCGTTATCACGTTGTGGTTGAAGTGGCTGTCGCGTTGCTGCTCTACATAGACATTGCTGACGCGGGTGTTCTTGGCGTGGGTCTCCTCCATGCAGTACAGATCGACGTGTGCGCCGTCACCCACGAACGTCTCCACTACCTGAGTTGTGAGGAAATGGCTGTCGTCAGCGGAATGGTCACAGAAGAGGAGTTTTATCTCGGCATTCTCTTCGGCAACGATGAGCACGCGACGGTTTACCATCATATAATCTAATGTACGCGCGGGCGACTTCAGTATGTTTATAACCTGCACCGGGCGCTCCACCTTGACACCCTTGGGCACATAGACAAGCAGTCCGTCCTGCGCCAGCATGGTGTTGAGTGCCGTTATGGCGTCTTCGTCGCTATTGGCTATTTTCGAGTAATAGCGCTCCACGATGTCCTGGTGTTCACACATCGACCCTATAATGACGCCGTTCTCCTCCTTTGCCGTCTGCGATGCCATCAGCTCGTCGTTTATGACGAAGTATAGCGACGTACTGAGGTTGGGCACGTCACACTTGAAGGCGTCGTACGGGTTAACCGTTATCTTTAGTCTGTTAATGTTAAGACCGTAGTCTGGCGCGAAAAGTTCGCCGATGTCTGTATATTTATAGCGTTCCGCTTTCTTCGTGGGGAACCCCTGGCGACGGAAAGCCTCGAACGCCGCGTCGCGCACGGCATTCATCGCTTCACAGCTATGCTCACAAATCATAGCCCGCGTCTGCTCGTATAAATCTATATATTGACTCATCGTCTTGCTTCTTAGTCGCAGTGGAACTGCGACATACTTCAAAACTCCAATCTCTAAACTCTAAACTCTCAACTCAGAATATCCGTGTTCCTGGATTTCCTTCGCCAGCTCAGGACCTCCGGTGCGTACTATCTTTCCCTGATAGAGCACGTGCACGAACTGCGGACGTATCATCTCTAACAGTCGGTCGTAGTGGGTAATGACGATACACGACGTATCGGGGGTCTGCAACTTGTTGACGCCCTCGGCAACGATGCGCATGGCGTCAACGTCGAGTCCGGAGTCTGTCTCGTCCAGGATACTGAGTTTCGGTTCCAGCATAGCCATCTGGAATATCTCGTTGCGTTTCTTCTCACCGCCGCTGAAGCCCTCGTTGACGGAACGGTTGGCAAGACGGTTGTCCAGTTCCACTACCTTCTGCTTCTCGCGCATCAGTTTCAGGAACTCGCTTGCCTTCAACTCTGGCTCTCCGTGGTACTTACGCTTCTCGTTGATGGCGGTCTTCATAAAGTTTGTCATAGACACGCCCGGAATTTCCACCGGATACTGGAACGACAGGAACAGTCCTTCGTGGGCACGGTCTTCGGGCTTCATCTCCAAGAGGTTCTTGCCGTTGAAGATTACCTCGCCCTCGGTCACTTCATAGACGGGATTGCCTACGAGCACCGCCGACAGCGTTGACTTACCCGAGCCGTTAGGACCCATAATAGCGTGTATCTCACCATCACGGATGGTAAGGTCTATTCCTTTTAATATCTCTTTCTCGCCAATCCTGGCATGTAAATTGCGTACTTCTAACACCGTTCTTTAGTTTATAGTGAATAGTTTATAGTGAATAGTTTATAGCGAATAGTTTATAGTGAATAGTTTTGATTTGCACTAATCATAATTCTCAATTCCTAATTCTCAATTCTCAATTTTATCTCACCCCACAGTTCCTTCCAGCGACACGCTGAGCAGTTTCTGCGCCTCGACGGCAAACTCCATAGGCAGTTTGTTAAGCACTTCCTTGGCATAGCCGTTGACTATGAGTCCTACGGCCTGCTCGGTGGGTATGCCTCGCTGGTTGCAGTAGAACAGCTGCGCCTCGGAAATCTTGCTCGTCGTTGCCTCGTGCTCGAAGATTGCCGTAGGGTTCTTCACGTCCATATATGGGAAGGTGTGGGCACCGCACTCGGAGCCTAACAGCAGCGAGTCGCACGACGAGTAGTTGCGGGCATTCTCGGCATTCGACGTGGCACGCACAAGTCCGCGGTAGGAGTTCTGCGAGTGTCCTGCCGAGATACCTTTCGATATTATCGTCGAACGGGTGTTCTTGCCTATGTGTATCATCTTCGTTCCAGTGTCTGCCTCCTGATAGTGGTTGGTGACGGCAACACTGTAGAACTCTGCCACTGCATTGTCGCCACGGAGCACACACGAGGGGTATTTCCATGTTATGGCGGAGCCGGTCTCTACCTGTGTCCACGACAGCTTTGAGCCTTCACCGCGAAGGTCGCCGCGCTTCGTCACGAGGTTCAGCACACCGCCCTTGCCGTTCTCGTCGCCGGGATACCAGTTCTGCACCGTAGAGTACTTCACCTCGGCGCGGTCGTTGACGATAATCTCCACGATGGCGGCATGCAACTGGTTCTCGTCGCGCATAGGGGCGGTACAGCCCTCAAGATAGCTTACGTAGGCGTCGTCGTCGGCAACGATAAGGGTGCGCTCGAACTGTCCCGTGCCCTTGGCATTGATGCGGAAATATGAACTTAACTCCATAGGACAGCGCACGCCCTTGGGGATATATACGAACGAACCGTCGCTGAAGACGGCACTGTTCAGCGCAGCATAGAAATTGTCCCTGTAAGGCACCACCGTCCCCAAATACTGGCGCACCAGGTCGGGGTGCTGCTGAATAGCCTCGCCGATGCTGCAGAATATTATTCCCTTCTCCGACAGTTTCTCCTTGAAGGTGGTCTTTACAGACACGGAGTCCATGATAGCATCGACGGCGGTATTGCCGCTCAACGCCAGACGCTCCTCCAAGGGTATGCCCAACTTGTCGAAGGTCTTCTCCAGCTCCGGGTCTATCTTTCCGTCGCCGACAGGCTTCTTGGCCGTCGGGTCGGCATAGTAGCTTATCGCCTGATAGTCTATCTCGGGCAGACGGACATGCCCCCATGTCGGCTGCTTCAGCGTCTGCCAGTAGCGGAAAGCCTTCAGACGGAAGTCCAACATCCACTCCGGCTCATTCTTCTTCCTGGAAATGAGCCTTACGATGTCTTCATTCAGTCCTACAGGTATTACTTCGGTCTGTACGTCGGTGGTGAAGCCAAACTCGTACTTCTGCTCCGCCACCTGGCGCACATATTGGTTCTTCTCTTCCATATTCGGCTGCAAAGGTACAAAAGAATTACGAATTACAAATTACGAATTACTAATTAATTTATTTTTTCTCGAACATGAGTACCTTATTTAAGTGTACGGATTAGCGACTGGCAGACCTGCTGGTAGGTGGTGACATTAATACCGGTGTACTAAAAGACGCTGCTAACGATATTGGTGCGAATTACGGAGATAACGCTTCTAAAAAGAACTCAGGGCACTCCGCCTTGAGTTCTTTTTATAAAACCGAGAAAGCATTCTTGACCCAATTTAGGATTTTCGAAATTTTATTTTTCAAAAAAAAGCGTCATCCGTCATTTTCCTTATTTCGTTAATAATCAGCCGATTAAGGTTAGATAAAAGCCTGACGAGGAGCAAAATATGTGATTTTACAACTGTCGATTTATTCGTAAACGGTTGAATAACAGGACGTTAGTCTCCGAATGCTATTTAAATTCTTTATGTAAATATTTTTCAAATAGACCGCTGTATATTTATTATTTCTTGCGAATAAATATCCTTCCTCTACCATAAAAAAGCTCCGTTTTTACCATTCCTATGGTTTGTTTTCGCCATGAAATAGGGTTGTGTTAACCAAACCATAGGTTTCCTTTAACCAAACCATAGGTTTGGTCAGAGTAAACCAACGCTTTACTCGAAGAAAACCTACTCCATACTTTGCATAAAAATACGCGACGGAAAATATAAGGTGTAAAGATTTTTCGGTGTAATGTGTAATCTTTTTTTTAAAACTAAAATTTAGGGAAACCTAAAAACCCCTTGTCATCTATAGAAGCAACACCTGCATTATGCATAATCTACTGTCCCTCAATCTCTTGAGCCATCAGATTAAGCTGCTGACATTGCTGTGCCGAGAGTTTGCGTTTTTCTGTATGGTGCTGCCACGGAGCAAGCAGGAGCAGACGCCCCTCTGCGCAGGCGTCAAACTGCTCGCCAAGGGGTTTTGAGTACTCCGTAAAACCGTTCTCAACGAGTACTATCATCGGCATTTTGGCGTTAAAGGCTGTGCGCATCACCCTCTTCTCGCCCGGCGAGATAGCTGGCGACACCAAGACGGCACCACCACGTGCTATCGCCATGAACGACTCTATGTCACGGGCTATCTGCTCCTCGCTGCTTCGTCTGGAAACCCTCACCGCCACGCAGCGCCTGTCAAGGAGCTTTAGGTTGCCTATGCACGAGTAGCTATGCGTACCTACGGTTACACCGAACTTCGGGCGCAGCCACTCTGGGTTAGAGCGACGAAGAAGCAAGCGCCGCGGGTTGTCGTGGATATAGTCTATCATCCTCTGCAGCTGCCCCTTACCAGACAGCACGCGGTCGTGGTAGCCGCGCTCAAAGAGAACGCCCTGCTTTTGAGGCTGCTCAGCAACCTCCAACCCGACACGTACGGCGGAATGGTAACCGGCGGGGTTCGTGTCGTGTGTGGCACCGCTGTGCGGTGCGTCCCCCTCCATCAGTACCCCCAACAGCCGTGCCGCCTTCCTGCAGCCAGTCTTAAACCCATTCACCACAGCGCCCAGCGGCTGTGGCATCTTGTCCGTAACATACACGATGAAGTGCACATGATCAGGCATTACCTGCTTTGCGAGAATGCGTACCAACGGATGGTGTTCATGTATATGTTCTATCTCGTCGCATACGGCACGCCCCAGTTTTGTCAACTCAACATGCGGCTTTTGAGGTGTTCCTGCTATAGATGCCAGCAACTGTCTTCGCCCCTCTATAGTGAGCGTCAGCATATATATACCACGCTTTGAATAGTCTCGTCCTTCCATCCTTCTCTTCATGGAAGGAGCTTTGTCGCCGTTGTTGCCATTACTCATAGCTTGCAAATATAAACACTTTCCGTGAAACTGCCAAAGAAAGAAAAAAAAAGAACTCAAGGCGTGTGCCCTGAGTCCTTTTTTGGTTTATCGTTTTATTCGCAAATCTCTGTTGAATGGACTGTTGTCCTTTTCTTCCTTGTTCTCCTGCATTTCCTGTTCAAAGAGCCATGCAGCGAGTTCTTTGGGAGTTAGTCCCTTAGGTACTAATTTGTTTGACATCGGTTATGGTGTTGCAGTTACGTTAATAGGGAGATTAACTTCTACTTCAGATGCTCCATCTTCCCAGTTAGCTACAGATGCTTCGAAATCAACATCCTCAAGTCCGAGTTTCATAAGGATAATGTATCGCTTTCCATATTCAACAGGACTAGTAAAAGTGATATCCTTAGAGATGGTCTGTTCAACCTCTGACCAACCTGCCTTTAGCTTGTTATCTTCAGTATAAACCTTATATGTAACAGTTACTGTAATTTTTGGAGTTGCTCCTGGCATAAAATACATAGGAACTTTATCTGGTTTCAGAATGGCATGGGCTTGCGTATCTTCAATACCCTTAATAGCTGCCCAACTACCAGGTGCTGTAACAGTAGCATAGTTTTCATCTATATCTCCAGTAGCGTAACTGACATTAGGACCAGCAGCTGCATCTTCAGAACTTGTATTATCAACTGTAAATACACCTGTGGCAAGATTAAGAGTTCCACAGGTATAGACATTAGTCGTGGAGTTATTAGAGATAGAAACGCTAGAGATAGAAACTTTAGTATTAGTAAGAGAGTTGTTGCTCGGCACTACTTTGGCTTTAAGTCCACCAGTTCCCGCGATTGCAGAGATACGATGTTTAAAAATGAAGTCTACGGTTTCGCCTGTCTTCTGCTTTACTAAATCAGTGTTAACTATAGCGTTCTTTTGTTCATCACTTTCATTTCCATACGTCTGTTGATAGCCTGTACTATTCCCTCGTGCACCCCAGAGAAGATCAACAGGATTAGTTGCATTGAATTTATAATAAACACAAGGTTCACCAACGTAATTGTTACCAGACATCTTTATTATGCCACCTGTTGGTGTGTTAGCAACCGTTGCGCCATTAATAGCATCGTCATCATCTTGAGAAACTGTTCCTGCATATGGAGCATAAGCAAAGAAACTTACCTTGCCACTTGCTGTTGTACCTTTAGCTGGATTGTTAGAAGCATTCGCGTTTTGGTCATCAACACCAGTGGTATTAAATTCGTTTGGCCAATATTTCAGCAGGTCATACTTCCATTTAGTTCCGTCCCAATACACATGCTCGTTGTACATAAAGTTGGGGATTGCAGAAGACTTGGCGCTACTCCAAGCTGTCGAATTTGTAGAATAGGCAATGACTCCAAAACCTGCATCTACACCTTCACTACCATTCTTTAATTTTTCAGTTGTCATTTCACCCGTTTTACCGCCAGGTGTGAGAGCACGCGAACCAGGTGTTCCTGCCACGTACGTTCCGAACTCAATGGCATCGCCCTGTTGCGACTGTGCCACAACGGGTGCCTCAAGATCGTTCTGTGAGCAGCTTGCGAGCATCGCGAGTGCTGCTGCTGCAAAAAATAAAGTTTTCTTCATAATCTTAAGATTTTAAATTTAGTAAATGTTTTTATTTATTATTGTTTGTATTTCGTTAGAAACTTATTTCGTATGTGTCGCCCTCTTCCCAGTCATCGACGTGTGCGTCGAAACCGCTGGCGTCGGCATCATCTACCGGGGGCAGGTCGGGACTGTCGATGGGGTCGTCGATGACTATCTCCACATCTATGTCGCGCAGCACTTCCGCCTTTGTCAGGGCGTCGCCGGACGGTGTGAGGTACTTCATTATCTTTCCTACGTTGTAGGTGAAGGTCTTCACGTTGCCGTCTTTCAGCAGGAAGGCGAGTGTCAGCACGTTCTCCTCGGGTTCACGGTTCTCGGCTTTTTCCTTGCCGAAGGGGAGTCCGAAGGTGCTGATGCTGGTGGTTATCCATCCCTTGTTGTCTTCGCCCTCTATTGCCGTGGCGTTCCACGAGTCGAGCAGCATGATGCCCGTCTCGGTGGTGCGGTCCACACGTGTCATGTGGAAGCCGTCGCTCATTCCCGTTATTGACGCCTCTACGGAGCGCATGCTCTTGAAGCCTTTCACCATAACGCGTACGTTAAGGTGTGTCGTCATCGGGTCAACCACCTCGTTATACACTATGTCGGTGGTGTCGGGCAGGTTGTTGCGCTGGCGGTAGTCCACGAATACGAGGTAGTCCTTAATCATCTCCTCGGTAATCTCGAACTGATCTACGGCGACACCGATAGGTTCCGGGTCGGTCATGTAGCGCACACCCGCGTCCCACCTTTTTGGTACTCGGGTAGTGATATCACGTGCCCGTGCCGTTGCGTTCTCGTAGCTGTTAACTTTCTCGAAGCGTATCGAGCCGAACTCGTCCGGCGAGAGGTTGAACACCATCAGCTTGTACATTCCCGGTGAGAGGTTGAACGTCTGCGTAGTGACGTTATGGTCGGTACGCGAGATGGTAGCCTGATCGCCGTCCTTATAGAGTAGCATCGTCATTCCCGAAGGCTTCTCACCGAAGTAAGTCTCCCAATCAACATTGACGCGCACGCGCGCCACATTATGATAATAGACCTCCAGCGGTCGGCGGTAGCACCCTGTGAGCACGAGCACGAGGGCTATTGCCATGAATGTTAAAGATCGTGTTGTCTGTCTCATCTGCTGCCCTCCTTAGTTTTTTTGCCTATCATCCACACAAGTGAAATCTTTGCTTTTGTAGGACCTGCATAGAACAGAGTCTTGTTATACTTCCATATCAGGTGAGTATCACCGAACTCACCGTTGTAATGACGTCGCTCGCCGAGCACCACGCCTGCCGAGACGCTTGCCTCGAGGTTCCAGTGGCGGCTGATGGTCCACGAATGACCGAAGGTAACACCTGCCGAGCCGAAGTCAGCCTGGTCGCCGACGGAGTTCCACTCGAAGTCGGAGCGGCCGTAGGCAGCATATACGCCGAGGAACGTTCCCGTCAGTTTAGGACGGCGCTCGCGGCACTTGCCCAGCCACTTGCGTGCCTCCAGACCCCACACTTGCAGTTCGTAGGCGCGGGAGTTATGGCGCCATACGTACCACGGTGTCCAGTATTCCGCCATGAGGCTCCACCGGTTCTTCGTGCCTAAGGGAAGTTCCACCTCGACGTTAGGAGCCAGCAACACGTCGAACAGCAGGTTCGTCTTCAGTGCGAACAGCATGTCGTAGGTATGCAGCGGCTCTGTTATCTCCTCGTACCGTCCTAAGAAGACAGGTATGCGGCTTATGGTATCCTTCCTTGCTTTCTGCGTCTCCACCATCTCACTGCGTTTGTAGTCTATGCGGTAGTCGGTATGTCGCAGCAGCGGCAGACAGTGTTTCAGTAAGTAGTCGAAGTCCCCGGGATAGCGTGTTCGCATCTGCCGTTCTTTCTTGTCGTGCGGCAGGTTGCTCCCGGCTATTGCCAACAGTGCTTCGCGGTTAGGCAGTTGTTCGAGCGTCGCCTCGCGGATGAATTTCTTCAGTCCGTCCCAGTCCTCCGGTTCGTATTCGGTAGCTATTTTCCCACGATCTACATTGTAGTTCTTTGCCACGTAGTCCGCCAGGTTTTGGGTACGCTCTCGTGCCAGTCGCACGTTGTTGTCGTAAGGTCCTTCGGGCGAGGCGTAACCCTTGATAGAGAGTCGTTCCAGCTCGTTAGCCTTATTACCTCGCACGTCGTCAATACTATTCTTTATTTTGTTCAGCTCACGCTGATTGTCTCTAAGTTCAGGTTTCACCTCTGTAACGCTAAGCGGGAAAATGATAGTCGTGCGCCCTGAAACGGAGACATTTTGTATCTCCGCTTGCGGTTTCACGTCAACAACATAATCCTTCGCCAGTCGGGTCTGCCTCTCGTCAAAACTCTTTACAACCTCACAACTGTCTGTGGTCTGTATTACGAGTTTCAGCATCGCCTTCTCCATCCAGGGCTCGTAGCCTACGCCTTTGGCGTAATGCATTGGGCGGAAACGCCTTTTCTCCCAAATTACCACGTCGCCACTGTTTATTAGTCCCAGGTCGTCGTGCCTGATATAGCGGTAGTAGGCGTCACGTCCGAGAATGTGAATAGCGGGCAGTTCCACAGAGTCAGTATTCGCTACGATTCTTGGAATTACCGAAAGGACAGCGGTTCTGTCTTGTCCCAGCTGTTCCGGATTTAGATGAATATACACTTGTACCGAATCGCCCGTGCGTCCAGCATCCACTTTGTCCAGAATACTCGGCGTTTGAGCTTGAATGAATCCCGTTGTGATTATCATCAACATCCAGAGGACATACAGCCTTCTCATCCCTGTGCCAAAATATTTGTACACACTCTGCCACATATTGCGGTGCAAAAGTAGTAAAGAAAAGAATAGAATATTTTAAATATTACAACAATTTACGATTTTTTAACGCAATCGTTTAAGTACGGTTAATCCGCAAAATACCTAAATTTGAGTATTGCCGACTTACTATAATACCCATACCTTTGCAGCGCAAATAAATGATTATGAAAAAAATACTTTTTGTTCTTTCAATTATCCTAGCCTCAACGAGTGTTCAGGCTCAGGAGGTTGCAGGCGACAGCGTCATGCAACACGTTACAGGAAACCGCCTCAGTGTCGGCGGTTACGGAGAAGTAGCACTAACACGCAACTACTATAGCGATCATGTAAACCGTTATAGCAATCCACAGACCTACAAGAATGACCCCAGTCACGGACGTTTCGACATTCCTCATGTGGTCATCTACGTAGGTTACGACTTCGGCAAGGGCTGGACAATGGGTTCCGAGATAGAGTTCGAACACACCGGTACCGGCAGTACCATAGAAAACGAAGCCGATGAAGCTGCAGAGTGGGAGCGCGAGCAGGAGAAAGGCGGCGAGGTAGAGTTGGAGCAGTTCTGGATTCAGAAGTCGTTCGCCGAATGGGCAAACGTCCGCATGGGACACTTCGTGGTTCCCGTAGGTCTTAACAACGCATACCACGAGCCGCTAAACTACTTCGGAGTATATCGCCCCGAGGGCGAGAACACCATACTTCCCTCAACATGGCACGACACAGGTATCTCCTTCTGGGGACGCTACAGCAAGTTCCGCTATGAACTGCAGGTGGTGGCAGGACTTAACGCCATGCTCTTCAACCGCGACAAGTGGATTCACCACGGCGCCGGTTCGCCCTTCGAATTCAAGCCCGCCAACCGCTATGGCTTTGCGGCACGCATTGACTACTACGCCATGCAGGGACTGCGCTTCGGCATCAGCGGCTACCTGGGACAGTCGGCACACAACACCTACCCCAACGACACTAAGGGTAGTGGGAAACCGTATGACGACGTGAAGGGAACGGTAGCCATAGGTTCAGTGGATATGACACTGAACCGCTGGAACTGGATAGTACGCGGACAGGCTGACTACGGATATGTAGGCGACACAGAACGCCTTAACACCCTGAAGGATGCCAAGGCACACGCATCAAACTCTCCCGTGAAGAGTGCTATGGTGGGAAAGAACGCCGTAAGCATTGGCATAGAAGCCGGTTACGACATCTTCTCACGTTTCGAGAAACTACGTGCCGACAACCAGAAGCTCTACGTCTTCGGACGCTATGAGTACTACGACAGCTATATCCCCGCAAAGAACAAGGATATGTTTAATTATACTAATGTGAACCGTATAGCCTGCGGCGTCAACTACCACCCACTGCCACAGATAGCAGTGAAGGCAGAATACAGCAAGCGCATACTCAAGAGCCCGTACAACAACGAGCCGTCACTGAGCATCGGCGTAGCGTACGAGGGATGGTTTCTGTAGAAGCCTCTCCCCCGACCCCTCTCCAAGTAGAGAGGGGAGAACTGAGCGGACGGGAAATAAATAGTAAATAGTAAATTACATAAATGATTACTCTAAAACAAAAAGCAATGAAAAAGTTATTTAACATCAAGACACTACTGCTCGCATTGGCGGTAGTGTTCGGACTTACTGCTTGTAGCAGTGACGACAACAACAATGGCGGAGGCTCTCAGAAGACACCTGAGAAGGAAACCGCAATGAGCGCAATTACAACACAGTATGTTAACAATGTCATCAACCCTATCTACAAGGAGTTGGCAGCAAAGACCAGCGACCTCTTCGACCAGCTGGTAGAGTTGAAGGCAAAGTACCGTGCGGGTACTCTGACACAGAGCGACATCGACAATGTATGCAACACTTTCATCACAGCACGTGGTGCATGGGAGAGCAGTGAGGCATTCCTCTATGGTGCAGCAACAGACTTCGGTATCGACCCACACATCGACACCTGGCCTCTCGACCCTACAGCACTGGCTACAGCACTTAACAATGCTGATGTCATCAACACCCTCGACGACCTCGAGGAAGATGCGGAAGGTAACATTCCCGGCATCGACAAAGCACGTACCTTTGTCGGAGAGCAGCAGTTAGGCTTCCACGGCATTGAGTTTATCATCTTCCGCGATGGTAAGCCACGTACTCTGGCAGCACTCAAGAGTGTTGAGGACGACTCACACTTCGCAGGTAAGAACATCACCGGTGAGCAGGAACTCGTCTTCGCTGCTGCCGTTGCTGGAGACCTTCGCGACAAATGTATCCAACTGGAAGTTAGCTGGCTCGGCGACAAGGCTCCTCAGGAGCACATAGACCGCGTAGAGACCTGCGAGTTCCCAACAACAATTGGTGACACCAGCTATGGCGAGAATATGCTCAACGCCACAAAGGCCGGTAGCACATATCCTACATGGCGCAAGGTGATGTCAACGATTCTCGTAGCAGGCTGCAGCAATATCTGTGCTGAGGTAGCAGGACAGAAGATTGGTCAGGCATACACCGGTGCAGACCCCGACTACATCGAGTCTCCCTACAGCCAGCGTTCTTACTACGACTTCTACGACAACATCTGCAGCATCATGTATTCTCTCAACGGACAGAGGAGCGCAGAGGCACATGCCAACTCTATCATGTCATACCTGCAGAAGTACAATGCAACGATGGCAGCAGCCCTCCAGAGTCGTCTGAACACCGCACTCCAGGCTCTCACAACAGCTAAGGCTGGCGTTCCTTTCGTTAAGGACACTCACAGCCCTAATGCCAAGGCAGCTATGGATGCTATCAATGCTCTCGACGACGCAGTAAACGAGGCTGCTACATGGATTGCAGAGAATTAATAACATAAAATAATAACATACATGAACATTACGAACAAGAAATCTACCCTTGTCATGGCGGCATTTATGATGTTCGCCATGACATCGTGTTCCGACTCCAACGACATTGGCGGCAACACCCCCGACCCGACGAAAGACGACGAGGCATACATCGGAAAGGCTGTCGGCAACTTCACCGCTGAAGAGTGGTACGTTGGTGGAGAGAAAGGAACAACCATGAATGTGACACAGGGATGTTACGAGGACGAGACACCTGCCGTGACGGAGATGGGGCTTACCGACGCCTTCAACAGGGGTGAGCAGTTCTTCGAGCGTAACGTCACCGAGTTTCAGGCACCTTTCAACGGCTTAGGTCCTGCCTACGTGCGTAAGTCGTGTCTCGACTGCCACCCTGCATACGGACACGGCAAGCGAGTAACGAAATACTCTGCCGAGTGGGGCAACGGCTACCTGCTGGTAGTCTATCACCCCGCTGATGGTGCTAACAGCGACGACGGACCATACGTCAGCGAGGTGACAGGTATGCCTCAGACACGTGCCGTAAGTCCTTTCCTTCCTCCTATCGAGGAGTCGGGAATACACCTCGACTGGATTACACTGACCTCTATGGGTGATGGCAGCGAGATTTCTGCTACTCAGTTCCCTGACGGTGAGACATATAGCCTCATCTACCCTGAGCTGAGCATAGACCGCAGCGCCTTCAACACCAGTCCTACTCCCTGGGAGACAGGCAACGGTGCTGTGGCCTTCCGTCTGGAATCTACCATAGGTATTATAGGTACAGGTCTTATGGACGCTATCCCCGACCAGGCTATCAAGGAAGAGTACCAGAAACAGGCTGCCTTCTGGAAGAGCCAGGGTGTTGACGTAAGTCAGAAACTGAACCCCGCATTCTGGGATGCCGAGAAGAACGACTGGGCACCAACAGCTATGTATGTCAATGCTTCAAGCGGTACCGAGCAGGTGAACCGCATAAAGAAGTTCACCTACGCTATGACACGTGGTTCACTGCAGGACGGTGCAGGTGCTAACGCTATCTGGAACATCACCAACGTGAGCCGTAGCGATCGTCCGAAGCTCTACACCACCGACGCGTGGGCAAAGGCAATGTCGGAGAATGCCGACGTCATAGCAAAGATTAAGGCTGACCCTTCTTCTCCTTACTATAGCGACGGTACCGAAGAGGGTATCAAGGACGCTGTAGCAAACCTGCTGAGTCCTAAGACCAACCAGTTCGACAACCAATGGCATAACTTCAAACCTGAGATGTCCGACAACGACTTCTGGGCGTTCATGGTCTGGCACCGCGGACTTTCTATCCCTCGTGCTCGTAACCTACAGGACAAGCAGGTACAGCGCGGCAAGGAGGTATTCATGCAGATTGGCTGTGCTAACTGTCATCGTCCTTCATGGAATACTGGCAATGACGACCTCTGGACGCCAAGCATTATAGCTAATGCTAACCTGCCGTTGCCTACGTACAAGAACCAGACGATATGGCCTTATACCGACATGATACAGCACCGTCTGTACATGAAGAACGGCATCCACGGCTCGTGGTGTCGCACCACTCCGCTGTGGGCACGCGGACTGAGTCGCCTGAACACTGGTGCAGAGGACCGTCTGCACGACTGTCGTGCACGCAACGAGATAGAGGCAATCCTCTGGCACGGATATACCAAGAACAGCGACGGATATACCTCAGCGCTGAAGTTCTACAAACTGCCGAAGGCCGACCGCGACGCAGTGGTTAAGTTCCTTAGGGCTATTTAGGATAGCCTAGGAAGCCCTAGGAAAGCCTAGGAAAGCCTAGGAAAAAAACCTAAAAAGAAGAAAATGATTAAAAGAATAGTTAGTACTCTTTATATTGTGGTGATAGCCGTGATGGCTATCGCCACAATTATTGAAAAGTACCAAGGTACTCAGTTCGTCAGTGAGAACATCTACGGAGCGTGGTGGTTCTCAGCACTATGGGCGGTCCTCACCGCTTTTGCCATCGTCTATTTCCTAAAACGGAAGGTAAGAAGATGGTCAACAATAGCGCTGCACCTCTCCTTCGTTCTTATTCTTGCTGGAGCACTGCTCACCCACCTCACTGCCAGTCAGGGAACGCTACATCTGCGTCAGGGAGAGGTAACAAAGGACAAGGCACTGCCCTTCTCCATCCGTCTTGACAAGTTTAACATCAACTATCACGAGGGAACGATGGCAGCCTCCAACTACGTATCGCAGTTCACTGTCATCGATAACGACAGCGAGGTGAAAGGCGAGACGTCAATGAACAGCATCTTCTCACACCGCGGAATACGTCTTTACCAGAGCGGCTACGACCCCGACGAACGCGGAGCATACCTGTCGTATAACAGCGATCCGTGGGGAATACCAGTGACCTACACCGCATACGGACTGCTATTCCTCTCACTGGTATGGATACTCCTCGACCCGAAAGGACGGTTCCGTCAGACATTAAAAGATACTTCACGCAGTGCTGCCCTCTTGATAGTGCTGCTGTTACTCCCTGTAGCCACCAGTGCCCAGCGCACGCTGCCCCGTGAGACAGCAGAAGACTTCGGACGACTCTACGTAGTATATAATAATAGGGTGAGTCCGCTACAGACCTTCGCCCTTGACTTCACCAAGAAACTCTGTGGCAAACGCTCCTATAACGGCTTTTCTGCCGAACAGGTCCTCGCTGGTTTCATCTTCTTCCCCGAAGACTGGAACAAGGAACCGCTGCTGAAGATTAAAGGCGGTGCCATGAAGGACCGTCTGCAACTGCCCGATATGTGTTCTGTGAATACCTTCTTCAATCACGACATGGGAGGATACATCCTCGGTCCGTACCTCCGCGAGGCATATAACGGCAACAACGACGCGTTCCATAAAGACGTAATGAAGATGGACGACAGACTGATGCTTATCATGGAACTGCGACAGGGAAAGCCGCTGACGCTGTTCCCGTATAAGAGCGGTGCTCCGTGGCTCTCGCCTACCGACAAACTCCCCGAAGAGATGACTGCCGAGAATAAGACATTCATACAAAACGTCTTTAACCTACTCTTCGAAGACGCACTCTCCGGCAACTGGCAACACTTCAGCAATATCGTGGCAGGTATGAAGAAATACCAGGAGAAGTACGGAGCCTCATCACTTCCCACAGCGACACAGACAAAGGCAGAGCGTCTGTACAACAGCGTTCCCTTTGCCACCATACTCTTTATGGTATGTCTTACTATGGCGTTCCTCAGCATCATTCGTCGCCGACCAGTGCAGTGGATCTCCATAGGCATCCTTACGCTGTCGTTTGCAGCCCTCACCCTTTGTATGGCGCTGCGCTGGATTATCAGCGGCACTATTCCCATGGCTAACGGCTACGAGACGATGCTTCTCATGGCATGGATGATACAGCTGATGGCGCTCTTTCTGCACCGTCGCTTCCCTATCATCATCACCTTCGGACTCCTTATGTCGGGCTTTTTTCTCCTGGTAAGTCACATCTCCCAGATGGACCCGAAGATATCGCACGTCATGCCTGTACTGTCGTCACCGCTGCTGAGTCTTCATGTCAGCATCATCATGATGGCTTTCGCCCTGCTGTCGTTGACGTTTATCATTGGCATTTTCTCTTTGGTAATGCCAAAGAACACAGAACTCTCAACTCAAAACTATAAACTCTCCATCCTCTTCCTCTTCCCTGCAATGACGTGTCTGGGATTCGGAATATTCATCGGAGCGATATGGGCAAATATCTCGTGGGGCACCTACTGGAGTTGGGACCCTAAGGAGGTGTGGGCACTTATCACATTTATGATATACGGCATTGCGCTCCACGACAAGTCGCTGCCGTGGTTACGCAATCCTAAGCACTACCATCTGTTTATGGTATTTGCTTTCTTAACAATCCTTATGACCTACTTCGGAGTGAACTACTTCCTTGGTGGAATGCACTCCTATGCTTAATAACTGAACTTCACTTTTGCGGTGATATTATCCGAGGCGTTGCCTACCAGCGCCTCGAAGTCACCCTTTTCGGCACGCCAGTCGCTGATACTCTCATCGTAGAACTTCAGCGCATTGACGTCAACGGTGATGCTTACCGTCTTGCTCTCGCCAGGCTCCAGGAATACCTTCTGGAACCCTTTAAGTTCCTTTACGGGACGGTCTATCGACGACTTAACATCGTGGATGTACAGCTGTACCGTCTCTGCACCAGCCACCTTACCGGTATTTGTCACTGTCGCTGTAACGGTGATAGGCTTATCGTCAGCTATAGTCTTGCTGTCAGCCTTGACATCAGAAATCTTGAAGGTGGTATAGCTCATACCATATCCGAAGGCGTAGGTAGGACGCTTCTTCTGTTTGTCGGTCCAACGGTAGCCTACATAGACGCCCTCCTTATATTCCTCTTCCAACATTCCGTCGTGCCACTCGCCAGGATAGGTGTTCAGGGCGTGTGCAGCACAGTCCTCAAGACGTGTGTACCAGGTGAAAGGCAGTTTTCCCGAAGGGTTCACCTTTCCTGTAATGACATCAGCCAGCGCATTGCCAGCCTCAGAACCTATATACCAGCCCTGTATGATGGCAGCCACCTTGTCCTTCCACGGTAGTGCTACAGCATTTCCCGAGATATTCACGAAGATGACATTCTTGTTTACGGCAGCAAGAGCCTCAACAAGTTCATTCTGTCCATAGGGCAGTTCATACGATTTCCTGTCGTGACTCTCACAATCCTGGTAGTTAGACTTGTTAAGACCTCCGAAGACAATAACCACGTCAGCCTTGCGAGCCTTCTCCACTGCCTCGGCACGAAGTTCCTCAGCACTGCGTTTCTCCGCAATGCTTCTGCCTACGGTAACTCCATTAAAGCTCTGTATGGTGTCGCCGACATAGCCGCGGGCATAGTCAACGGTGAGTTGAGGGTTGAGAGTTGAGAGTTGAGAAGTGATACCGTCCAACGGCAATATCTCTTTCTGCACCTTCAACGACGAGCTACCGCCGCCGACAGTCATCATCTTTATAGCATTTTCACCTACCACGAGGATATTTCCTGTCTTCTTCAGCGGCAGTATGCCGTTATTCTTCAGCAGTACTATACCCTCGTCGGCTATTGTTCTTGCCGCGTCGTAATGTGCTTCCGAACACAGGAATCCCTGTGCACGGTGGCGGTTCATCGTGGTACGGAAGAACAGTCGGAGTACCCTGCGCACCTTCTCGTCGAGTTCCTTAGTGGTACGTTTTCCCTCCAGTATCTGATTTTTATATGCATCAGCAAGGTAATACAGGTAGTAGGCATTCGACATTCCGTCAGTCATACCGTCGGTCCACGAGCCGAACTCCATATCCAGACCATTAGTGATAGCCTCATCGGTGTTATGTGCTCCGCCCCAGTCGCTGAGTACCACACCGTCGAACCCCCAGTCGTGCTTAAGAATCTTATTAAGAAGTATGGCATTATGACAGCAGTGCTGACGCTTATAGCGGTTATAGGAACCCATGAGTCCCCACACCCCGCCTTCCTGTACGGCAGCTTTGAATGCCGGAAGGTAAATCTCGTGCAGCGCTCTGTCGCTAACCACAATATTCACGTGGAAGCGGTTCTCCTCGTCGTTGTTCAGGGCATAGTGTTTAACACACGCTGCCACTCCGGTGCTCTGCAGTCCTTGAATGTAAGGTACCACCATTCGCGACACCAGATAAGGGTCCTCACCCATATATTCGAAGTTGCGTCCGTTAAGAGGAGTGCGGTTGATGTTCACTCCCGGACCCAGTATCATATCCTTTCCACGATAGCGTGCCTCCTCACCGAGACTAACACCATAGAGACGTGCCATCTGCGGGTTCCATGTAGCTGCAAGACAAGTCAGCGCGGGGAAAGCCACACACGAGTCGTTGGTCTGTCCAGCCTGTTCCCACTGGTCCCACAGCACGTCGGGACGTACTCCGTGAGGTCCGTCGTCAGTCCAGAAGTCTGGCAGTCCTAATCGTTTCACTCCTGGCGAGGAAAACTTACTCTGTGCGTGGATTACTGCTATCTTCTCGTCGAGAGTCATCCGCGCCAGCGCATCCTCGACACGTTCTTCTATCGGTTTCGTTTCATCAAGGTAAACCGCTTTCTGCTGTGCTCCGACAGTAGCTGTCGTCAGCAGCATGATTGTTGTTAAAAGGATTTTTTTCATTGTTTTACTTTCTTTCCGTTCTTAATTACGATACCATTATAGTCCTTGCTTACACGCTGACCAGCGAGGTTATAGTAATCATAATTCTCAATTCTCCATTCTCCATTCTCAATTGAACGAATTCCGTCCGTCTCTCCATTAAGCACTACTCTATATTCCTTCGACGAAGCGTCGTCAGGCAGTTGGAAGAAGCCTCGGAACTCGGTGATGCGTCCTCCCACATGGTGGTACAGCATTCCGTCGCCGTTACCCTTCAGCGTGTAGATATTATCACCCGACGGTATGTTTGTCCTGTAGGTGAAGTTTCCGTGGAAGTGTGCCTTGTCGGCAGCAGCACCTGCGGGCTGGGTGGTATTCTCGTTGAAAGTCACCGTAACGGTATTGTCATTCTGTACAGCTTGCTTTCCTGCCGCCGCGTCGATGATATAAGGAACACCTGCAGACAGTGTCGTTACTTGGTCGAAGAGCAGTCTTACATCACTGCCTTCGTCGCTGTAGCCCGTCAGCGCGTAGGCTTTCATGCCGTAAGGAACATTGCTGTCGAAAGGCACCGTTATCGTGGAGTACTTTCCCGTCAGTGTACGTTCGTACTTAACGCTGTTTGCCGTAATGGTGATGTTCTTGTTTATGCGATTGCCGTCCTGCAGCTCTATGTAACGCGACATGTAGTTGCCGCCATCCTCCCAAACCACATTCTTGGAGTTGGCGAGGAGGTCGCGCTGTGTCTCGCTGACAATGATGATAGCATTAGGATTGATGACATCGAATGAGGTGCCCGCCTCTATTCCTGCCACACCGCGTAGGTCGTAGGCTACAGGCATCAGGGTAGCATCACTCTCGGCAGCCTCAGCATTTGCGGCATCGATGGCTGCGAAGGTCTCGCCGTCCCACTTTCCTGTCAGTACGTGTACATTATTTATATCTGTACCTGTATCGTTGAGCACCGGTGATGCCT
This sequence comes from uncultured Prevotella sp., assembly GCA_947163985.1. Classification (GTDB taxonomy): domain Bacteria; phylum Bacteroidota; class Bacteroidia; order Bacteroidales; family Bacteroidaceae; genus Prevotella. The sequence goes on along the minus strand of CAMUVE010000003.1, from coordinate 60,743 downwards.
CACGAACCTTGTCGGTACCGTAAACCTCCAGTTCATAGATGCTGTATCCGTAGGCTGGCAGCGCCTTTGTAAGACAGTATATACGGACATACTGCGCCTCTTTCTTGCCGAAGTCGTCGAAGGTCCTTATGCCGGCAGCACCGTTGGTTACGTCGGCAATGTCGTTCCACGACAGTCCGTCGGTAGAGTACTGCACCTTATAGTGCGTAGCGTAGGCTGCCTCCCAGTTTACTTTCACCTTATTAATATTATATACAGCACGAAGATCTACGGTGAGAGTCTCTGTAGTATTATCCCATCCGCTCTCCCATCGTGTGCCGCTCTTGCCGTCGGTAGCGTTTGTTGCCTTTGAGTCACCCCTTACACTCGACGCCTCCGTAGGCTTGTCAAGAGCCAGGTTAATATCTGCAAATGCCAATGCTGTTATCAGCACCGTGTCGGCAACGGCACCGTCAACAACCTCCACAGCGTAGTCTCCCTCTGTGGTGAACGACACCACACCGGCAGGTGTTATGCTACCCTTATCGGTAGGTGTCAGCACCTTATCGCCGTCAATGGTGCATACGCGCCATACAAGGTTGTTGTAGTTGGTATTCATTACCTTTCCGAACTGGTCCTTCACGGTAACTTCGTAGGTAAGACTCTCGCCGACAGGAATCTGTGCAGCACGTGGCGACAGCTCTATGCTACTTGTCACGAGTGCCTCCTCAACGGGGAACTCCTTCGTTGCCTTCAGCGCTCCTACGGTAGCCTTCACCGCTGCTGTGGGAGCCACCCTCGGGGTGAGCACTCCCTCTTCGGTAATTTTTCCGTCTTTGCTGCTCCACACCACATCGACGTTCTTCCACGTCTTTCCTACGGTGTAGCCCTTTATGCTTATCTGCTCCGGCTGGAACTGTGTCAGCGTAGCGTGTTCCGATGTTATCTTCACTCCGAGCAGGTCGTCATCAGCAGCATCGCTCCATTGTCCATAGACCTCAAACTCGTACATCGACACTCCGTAGGCATTGTTAGAACGCTGTGTACAGAGCATACGAACATAACGTCCTGTGACGTCACCCATCTTGGTGTTTACGTAACCCACAGCACCGAGTTCGTTGGCAGCATCCGTCCACGACTCTCCGTCGTCAGACACCTGCAGCTTATATGTTCCGGCGAAGGCAGCCTCCCACTTTATCTTCACCTGATAAATCTTTGCTTCCTTGCCGAGGTCTATGTATATCCACTGATCGTCGAGCACCTTACTTGACCAGCGTGTGCTCGGGTTGCCGTCAACAGCCTTTGAACCGTCCTGTGTTGTGTTGTTCTCGTTGGTGCTGGTATATGCTGTTTTGTTAAGAGCAATATTCTCCATCACCAGTTCGTCGCGAACATCCGCGTCGCCCTCTTCTCCGAAGATAGTATTCGACGACTTCGACGCTCTGGTGCTGACAGCCATACGTCGTGCCGGCACGTTAAGACTGCCGCCGTCAGAGAACTCCACAGTGACAGGTGCATCGGTGGGGTTATATGCCGCATAGGTCTTCACGTCACCTTTTTTATATACTCGTGCCGTAGGAATACTTGCCGTTACGCTCCAGTCCAGGTCGCCGTATGTCAGGTGCGAGTGTGTCACGAAGTATGTTATGCCGTTGGTGGAGCTATTCTTGTATGTCCCGTAGCCTGCCTGCCACCCCTGGTCGAAGATTCGTGCCACCTCCTGCGGATTAGAACGCTGGTAGTACGACAGCGCCACATTGCCCCAGTCGCTGTCGGCGAGTGTTGCCGATCCGGTATTATCGAGAAATCCGTTGTGGAAGGTGTCGTCGAGCATGCGCTGCATATCCCACGCTGCAAACTCCTTATCCTCGCTGAGGTAGTCGAGAGCTGGCGAGATAGGCATCCACTGTATTCCCTGCATGAACACGGCGTCGAAGCCGAAGTATGTCCAGTAGCCCACACCGTGACAGGTGAGGTTGGAGTTATACGGCGGCGTCATCGTCTTATCCACACCGTGATCGTTATATCCTGCCGTGAACTTCGAGTAGTCTATGTTGTAGCCTTTCTCGTAGTCGCCGTTGGTCTTTGTGTGGAACGTCGTCATGTTCCTGGTGTTGTCCTTATGTCTGTCGAACCAGTATTCTGCTGTTCCGCGTGCCTCGCTGACCCATCCGAAGAGTCCTGCATCACGCATAGCATCGTCCTTGAGTGCCACACCGAGCAGATACATACCGCCCCATCCCTGCATAGCCTCCGATGTCGATTCCTGTCCGTTGCCGTTACCGTCGCCCAAGCCTCCTGCAAAGGAGTGTCCTGACCACGGGTCGAAGGTGCGGAAGAAGGGATAGCGGGTATCGTTGCGGTCCCAGTTGGCATAGTCTTTTGTTATCTCGCGAAGCATGTCGCCATAGTTGTCGCGGAAGTCGTCATCGACAAGCGCCAGCAGCGCTCCTGCCAATGTGAAGTAACCATAGTGGAAGTGGTGGTCGTTATATGTCTCTGAGTCGAAGCTGGTCTCGTAACCCACCATTCCTCCGAAACGTTCGTTGCGTGCGAAGAAGTAGCGACGCTCTCCGGGGGTGTAGGTGAGCCAGTCAACCATAGCTGCCTTTAGTTTGCTGTGACACTGACGGTACAGCTCTTCTTCACCCATCTCGCGTGCGAACATCATGTTCAGCGCCATCTGGGTAAGTCCCTTACCGCCCCAATAGGTGTCGGCACCGAAGCTACCGGTGTTGGCATAGTGCGTCAGCATCTCTAACATCATGCTCTCGTTATACGGATGGGTAGCATCGTCGTCAGCGTAGGGCACGGGGTAGTACGGCAGCATACCGTAGAAGTCGTAGTCTATCTGGAAGTGTGTTCCCTCCACCATCTTCAGTATTCCGTGAGGAGTGCGGTACTCCGCCACAACCTCTCCTGCAAGTTTGTTGTCGCTGTTATAGTCACGATAGTGGTGAGGCAGGAAGCCCTGTAGCACCTTCAAACCACCGCCTCTCAGTTTACGACGCGGTGCGTAGGCTGGTCCGCTGTACGGGTCGTTATCTACATCAACGGTGGTAGTACCGTCGTCTCCTGGCAGGTCGGGCTCGTCGTCAACAACTGCTGTCTTGGTGTCTTCGTCGTCGAAGTCGGGAATTCCGGCACCACTCAACAGATTCTCTGCCGTAATGTCCCAATAGGTGTGCACCTTTCCTGCTGCCGCATCGTAGGACCACGTCACCTTAGTGTCGCGGGGCACGTTGTATGCATACTGCTTAAAGGTGGCAAAGGTAGTCTTCGAAGGTAGCGTTGCCACCACTACGAACTGCTGTCCGCCGTAGAAGTGAAGCGTAGCTACACCGTCGCTGACACTCACCGTAGTCTTCTCGGGCAGGAAGACGCCGTAGTACTCTGGTGTCATTCCGTCGGCATCGTCAGTCATTCCTATTATGAAGCCGTCGGTGAGCTGTTCGCCGACGAGTGGTGTCACTCCGTCTTGCTGCAACAGCACAGTCTGCATGTTACCTGCTACTATCGCTGCCGGAGCACCTTCGTCGCGTGCTATCTGTATCGTCGGCACCACGTTATGCATCTCTACCCACGTGAAGGGCATTCCGTGCACCATAGTGGTGTACATCATCTTGTCGTCGTCTTCCAACGAGAACGCTACGTCCCAGTCGTGCCACCACTGCACCATAGTCTTCGAAGGTGCGTAGTTCACTCCCTTCACCATCACCTTGGTGTGTGCCTTCATCTCCGTTCCGTTGTCTAACCAGTAGTTAGGATACTTAACGTCGAGTCCGTAGCGTGTTGCCTGGACATACAACGGATAGGACCACAGGTGACCCGTGAGGTCGTTGCCGTTGACGTGATCGTCACCGTTAATCATGTTTGTCCACCAGTCATTGGTAGGTATGGGCTGGTTATTCCTTTCATGGATGTTCAGTTTCCTGTACTCCATGAAGTAACTCTGGTCACCCCCATGACTCTTACTCCTACTAACACTCAGCGGAGGGTACGACGCATAACTTCCCTTGTTACCGCAACGTACCACCTCCTGTGACTGTACTGAGCCGACACACGCCGCCAGCAACATTAATATTATATATCTACGCATCTTTGGGATTTACTATTTGACGATTTACTATAAACTCTTCACTCTTCCTCTTCCTCCTCCCATAACGACTTCGTTCCTCGCTTCTCGTTCCTCATGTCGCGAATCATCAACGAGTACTCCCTCGTTGCCGCATCTCCGTTATTCTCGAGGTTCGTCACCGTTCCGAAGGCAAGGTGGTTCTGCATCGCCACCTCCATCGTCGTTGTCTCGGGAGCATTATATTGTCTTTTCATAGTCTTACCTTCTTACCGTTCTTTATCACTATACCTTTATAATCACCACTCACCCTCTGTCCAGCGATATTATAGTAATCATAATTTTCAATTCTCAACTCTGAATTCTCAATTGAACGAATTCCGTCCGTCTCGCCCAGCACTACTGCCATCTTCGACAGCGCACCACTCGACGTCACGTAGGCGCGGAAAGCACCGATTGCAGCTCCTGCCGCTGCCTTGCGGAAGGTGTTGTTGTCGTCGAGGATATACACGTTACCGCCTATGACGCCTGCCGTCACAGCTTTGTATGTAGCACGGAAGGTGGCGTCGTCGCCCTCTTCGGCATCTATATTAAAATGTAATGTTGTGTTTGTAGCGCTGAGGTTTACTCCCGTGCTGCCCTTGATAAGATATGGGATGCCGGCAGCTATCTGCGCTACTTCCTGGAAGAACAGTCCTTCTGTGTTTTTGTCGATGAAACCGTACACTTTTGCTCCTGCAGGCACGCTGGCGGTAAATGGTGCCACGAAGGTCTGCAGTCCGCTGTATCCGTTGTCGCGCGAGTAGCTCACCGCCTCGGCATCTATCGTCAGCAGGGTGTTCACGTCGTAGCCGTCAACGAGTTGTATGTTCTCCGACGCGTAGCTGTTGCCGCTCTTCACCACTAGGTTCTTGGTGCCGCTGAGCAGCGTTTTCTGCTCGTCGGTAACTATAAACATAGCATTGGGGTTCTGTGCTGTCACCACGATAGCGGCAGGAATAGTCACCGCCGTCATGTCGTAAGCTACTGAGTTGTCGATGTCGAAGAGGTCTGCGGTACTGCTGTTCAGCACTCCGTAGAGGTGGTAGGCTCCGGTCTTGGTATCTACTTCGGGGTCTTTCTCTAACTCTCCGTCACTTGCGTCGGCATAGACAGCAAACTCATAAAGTTTAACGCCGTAGCCTGTGGCTGCCTTTGTACTCTCGAACTTCACGTAACGCACTCCTTCGTTGTTTGTCAACGCTGTTATGCGGTCCTTCCAGGCATTGATGCCGTCGGGGTGGTTAACGGTAGCTGCTGTTGCCCACGCCACATTGTCGGCAGAAGTCTGTATGGTGTAGGCTGCCGACGAGGCGCCTTCGAAACACAGACTAACCATCTTCAGGTCGTAGCGTTTTCCTAAGTCGAGGGTGATGAATACGGTGTAGTTCTTGTTGTCTGTGTTACCACGCAGCACACAAACACCGTCATTCTCTTTGCCGTCGAAGGCTTTGGCTATGGTTCCCGCCTCAGCCTCAGCGTTATAGTCTATCACCTTGTCGGCACCAGCACGGTTTGTTCCTTCGTGTCCTAACACCACAACGCTGTTCGACGCCACTTCGTCTATCGTTGCTGTTATCGACGCCTCGCCCTGCAGTGTCGGAGTGTACATATTACCTTCCACGCTTCCTGCTCCCACAGGACTGACGCTATACTCTGGCGCCTCCGCGTCGATAGGCATTCCGTATTGGTCGAAGGTGGCTACGGTGAGTGCTACAGACTTCCCTACCCTGCAGATATCTGCTGCCGACGACAGGGTTATCGATGCCAGACGAGCCGGCTGCTCCTTGTAAATAGCAAACTCGTAGAAACTGTAACCGTATGCTGTGGCACGCTTAATACCCACAAACTTCACGTAACGTGCCGTCACCTCGTTGAAGTTGTAAACCTGATTAAGATTGGAAATCGACTCGTTCTCCTTCTCCACTACCGTTACGGCGTCGCTGAAGTCAGCATTGTTGCCGGCAACGATACGGAACGACTTGGCGTAAGCACCTTCCCAACGGATAACAATCATGTCGAAGGTCCTTGCCTCGCCAATATCTACAGACCACCACTCGTCGTCGGTCTGTGCGGACTCCCAACGTGTACCATTCTTTCCATCTACTGCCTTCGCTGCCGTATTATCACCATTCTGCGAACTTGCCGACGTCGCACAATTCAGCGCGAAGTTGGTCTGTGCAGAAGCTCCAAGGCAGCAAAGCCACACTACAAATGTCAGTAATATTTGCTTCATGCTAGTAGTAAATAATTAATTTCGTGCAAATATACATATATTATATGCTACCTCCAACAAAACGACTACGCGAAAACCTCACAAACCAAAATTTACCACTTTCCAGTTTCGGACGGCGACAACGGTGAGTTTCACCGCCTGAAACCATTAGTTTCTCCGCTTGAAACTCAAGTGTCTCATTGAGAAACAACTCGCTTCACCGCCCGATACTGGTGCATGAAAGCATATTAATGAAATCTTTTATGGGAAAAAGTGACACATCTTCTTTTTTTTATTATTTATTTGGCTATCTGAAAGATATTCACTAACTTTGCCGCAAATATTATGATTTATTAATTTCCGATTAAATAATAACCACATACATTGTTAGAAATTATGAAACAACGTTCAATTACACTACGCTGGTGGCTGTTGGTGTTTTTTGTCTTTTTGGCTGTTACACATAGGACACAGGCACAGGAGGCACAGGACCTGACACTCGCCGACAATCGCGAGGATAACAGTACAATAATTGAGAATAATGACGGACAAACGCGCAACGTCACTCTTAGCGGACGTACTATCTACAGCGACGGCGACTGGAACACGCTGTGTCTGCCGTTCAGTATGGATGCCTCACAGATTGCCTCATCACCTCTTGCCGGCTACACCATAAAGTCACTCGACGGCTCGCAGTCAAACCTTGACAGCAACGGCAAGCTGACGCTAAGTTTCAACACTGCAACGACCATAGAAGCCGGCAGACCGTATATCGTGAAATGGCCCGTGGGTTTCACCATCAACAACAATGGCGACTGGGACACATTCGTTGGCAATTTGGCTTTGGGCACAACATACGAAGGACAGTTAGTAAAACTCAATGCCGACGTCAGCATTTCAGCTGGGGGTATAGTAGGTACGGTTAATCCTTTCAAGGGAATTTTTGATGGCGGCGGACATACAATTACGTGCGATATCAACTATACCGATCACGAAGGCGCAGCCCCATTCCAAAACATATATAATGCGACTATCATGAACGTAAGTGTGGCAGGCAGCATTACCGGCGTAAACCACTGTGCAGGACTGGTAGGAAACGCCAGCGGCACTAACACCATAAGGAACTGTCGGGTGGCAGCCAACGTTACCTGCAGCGGTACCCACTGCGGCGGTGTGCTCGGTCATGGCGGGACGTCAACAACGTCTATCCTTAACTGTGTATATTCAGGCACTATCAGCAGCACTACCACTAAAAATGTCGGCATCATCTACGGATGGTCGGACGATGGCTACACTGGAAACATCACCAACTGTCTGGCAGCGGGAACATACAATGCTACAGGAACTATAGACATGCTCGCGGGCAATGGTACTGTCGGGGTTAACAACTGCTATAAGACAACCAAAGTAGGTACACGGGGTACATATACCACTAAGACGGGTGATGCCCTTGCCGAAGCCCTTGGCTCAGATAACTGGACAACGGAATCAAGCAATGTAATACCAAAGATGGAGGCCAACAACAACTTGGTGAATCCCAAGTTCAACGGCGTTACCATCAGCAATGTCACCAACAACACCGATTTCTCCGACGGCACCGGCACGTTCAAGGGCAACTACGACCAATTGGTCATTAGCGACGACAACCGCAATCACATCCTGCTTTTCGCATCCCAGAACAAGATTGGTTATGCCAATACTTATCGCATACTGAATGCATTCCGTGCCTACATATACATCCCGGAGCCTGCTGCCGTACGCAGCTTTGCTATGGACTTCGGCGATGAGGAGACCACAGGAATAGTGAATGTGGAAGAAAATTCTTCACTCTTCACTCTTAACTCTTCACTTACAGAGTGGTATTCCCTCGACGGACGACAGTTGCAGGGGAAACCCGTACAGAAGGGTGTCTATATCACAAAAGGACGAAAAATATTCATAAAATAAAAGGAGGACAGCACTATGAAGAAAGTAGCATACGCAAAACCCGCAATACGTGTTATCAGACTCTATCCTGCAGTTCAGATGTTACAATTCAGCCAAAGAGTGAAACAAATTGACAACAAAGAGGGGTTCGTTTTAGACGACAACGGTCTGGACAACGAGGACGAACTGCGATAAATCCATTCCAATTAAGATTATAAACAAAACAGATAGTTACTATGGGCAAAACCACAAACATTCTGCGAAGTAGGTCGTGGCTCCTGCTGTTGGCACTCTTCGTGTTGCTGATGCCTCAGCAGGCAGCGGCTGACGACGGTTACGACAAGTTCACCGACATGTCGTATAATTACAACGTCTATGTAAGCGGAACAAATACCGTTACCATCTCTGTACCCTTGTACGACCAGGAAGGTGCCGACGCATGGATTAAAGACGGAAACCTTTATGCCTCATGGGAAGGTCAGCCGGAACTTAACCTTTTCCACTGGGCTGTAAGCAATAGCAGCGGTATCTCCAGTGACGCGAACCACTGTCTTACTCAGCTCTATAGCGAGGCTCCGGGCTACTTCAACGTGAAGTTAGGCAACACCAATGGTGTCTATAGGTTAGACCCCGGTTCCATGCAATCCGTTCATGTTGCCCGCAACCCCGACGGAGTAACCTTCGAGCTCTCTGCCGTGTGGGTATTGCCGCAGGAGATATTGGGCAAGACCGTGAAGCTCCGCTGGCGCGTGCAACGCACCGGTACCAGTCGTAGCACAGTATGGTTGGACGAGTATGCCGGACTTAAGCCTCCCCAAGATATCCAACTCCCTGAGGCCAACCCCGTATCGCCAGCCTTTATCTCTATGGCGACCATCAACAACAACAGTAAGGGAAAGATTGGGGTGCCTTGGAGCATGATACCTACCAAGATTGACAAACTGCGTTACGAATATACCGATGCCAACAACAGGGTTATCAGCAAGAACATGCCGACAAGTTCGAACAGCGGCATTATAGAGCTGAACGCATATGAGCCTCATCGTAACTTCCGCATCATTGCCGACTACTACGAGCAGCAGTCAGTAGGCGAATACCTCATCAAGGATGTTGTGTCGGAGCCGCAGGACATTAGCATGATTCATGCTCCTCACGGACTTACCGTCACACCTCTGGGCGGAGTCAATTCGAAAGTGGAGGTGAAGTGGAGCATCGGAAACACCACCGATGAGGACATATCGGAAATCGACTTCTTCGAGATACAGCGCTCGCTGACGGGCAAGGAGGAAGACTTCGTAACCATAGGTCAGGAGCCTTTCGCCCGTAACGGAGACGCTGCCAAGAACATCTACACCTTCGTTGACAGCACTTTTGTGGATGCCATTGCCGAGCCTATGCTGAAGGATGGCTACACGCTGGAGAACCTTACCTACCGCGTGCGCCGCACCTTGACGCAGGGTTGGGGCTGGGGCATTGACAACCCCTGCTCAGCCACCGCCAAATGTGTCATAGACAACATCCACCTGCTGCGCTTTGCCGAATATACACCTACTCCGGAGGACGAACATTATAATGTACGCGTGGCATGGCAATATGCCGACGAGCACAATGCCGTGTGGGACGACCGTGCAAAGATGATGATGCGCCTCACCTTGAAGAACGGGGTTGGCGACACTGTGGAGGTTAAGGAAATACAGCTGAACCAAAATGAGCGTGAGCAGCGCTATAAGGTAGTCAACCTCTCTCGCCCCTGTGTGAACTATGATATCGAACTATATGTAGATCGCGGCACCTCACCCCTCAACCTCTTCAATGCGGAGAAGATGAAGAAGGCATACTTCATGCCCATCCACAATGCTGACGACTGGAATACATTCCGTCAGGAGGTCATACAAGCAGGGGGAAAGTATCCTGTGAATGCCCGCCTCTATGCCGACATCAGCACTGTCTCCAGTGCGGGCGATGAGACCTATCCCTATAATGGTATCTTCGATGGCAATGGTCACACCTTGACCATAAACATCGATTATCATGGCAAATATCAGGCACCTTTCCGCTATGTGGGCAATGCCACCTTCCATAATCTGCACACGGTAGGTACTATCAAGTCCAGCGACCCGAACATCTCCGGTCTCATCGGAATGGTAATGGCAGACTCTACCGTTACTATTGAAAACTGTCGTTCATCAATCAATATCAACAGTACCTATAATGGCGAGACAAAGAACGGCGGTTTCATCTCCAACGTGGGTAGCGGCTCAAGGGTCTTGTTGCGTAACTGTAAGTTCGATGCCGGCTTTGATGGAGAAAATTCTTTCGGAAACGGCGGTTTCATCGGGTGGGCAGCTTCCAATAGTAATATAACCATTGACAACAGCCTGTTTGCCCCGAGCCATATCAATACCGAAAACATAGGTTGCGATACGTGGGCACGCATAGATAATACAGACGGCGCAAACGTTACGCTACACGTCATGAACAGCTACTCCATGATGGAATATACGTCGCTGTTCACCATCTATAATGCCACAGATTGGAACAGATTCAAGACGATGGTTGAGGATGCGAAGAACCAGTACGATGTGAATGCCGTCCTTGCTGCCGACATTACGGTTAGCGACTACGTGGGTGGAAGCGAGATAGCTTACTACCGCGGCACCTTCAACGGAGGCGGACATACCATTACCTTCAACAAGTCGGACATCGCGGAGGAACAGATTGCCCCCTTCCGCTATGTTGGAGCCACTACCACCATCCGTAACCTGCATACGGCAGGTACCATTACTACCAGCAAAAGGGTTGCTGCCGGCCTCATTGCGGAAACTCTGACAGGCAGCACCGTCAGCATCGAGAACTGCCGTTCGTCGGTGACGATTAACAGCAGTGTGAATGGCGATGCCACCAACGGCGGCTTTGTGGGCGGTCTGAATGGCACTGTCACCATCCGCAACAGTAAGTTCGACGGCAGCTTCGAGGGTGTCAACTGCCATTCTAACGGCGGCTTCGTGGGCTGGGTCAACAGCAACAGCACGCTGAATATCGAGAACTGTCTGTTCGAGCCGGATCATATTAGCACAAAATTTGAAAACTGTGCGACCTGGGCACGCAAGAGTAACGCACCATCGGCTTTGGTAAAGGTAACAAACAACCAAGTCATCACCGAGTATTCTCCGACGAGAATCATCATCCGCAACGCCAGCGACTGGGAAAGGTTCGCTCAACTGGTGGATGCAGCCAAGAACAATTACTGGGTGGATGCCATCCTTCAAGCCGACATTACCACCGACAGGTCAGTTGGCCTCAGCGGTGCACCCTGGCGCGGTACCTTACACGGTAACGGTCACACCATCAATATTAATATAGAGAGTCCTCTCAACACTTATGCATCACTCTTCCCCCAGGCTCGTGATGTCACTATCACCGACCTGCACGTAACGGGAACTGTCAACGGTGGTCACCATGCTGCCGGACTCATCGGCGGTGTCGCAGACGCTGACCCTCCCGTTACTCTTAACCGTGTGTGGGTTTCAGTAGAGACGACAGCCGCAAATTCAGACCTTGCAGGCGGTATCATCGGACATTCTGACCGTGGAACGGTGAATATGAACGACTGTCTCTTTGACGGTAAGGTTACCACTAACAATACTGACAATTCCTGGGCTGGCGAAATCATCGGCTGGTGCAATGGTGGCAATTGGTCATTACAACGTGTTTACGACAACGGCACTTTGCCGTTGGCGAAGTGGATGTTCTTCTGCGTAGTTTATATTTCCGGTGACGGAGCAAAGCCTTGGGGCACCAATGAAAGCAGTTTCACCGTTACCCGTCACACGTGGGACAATGTGAACAAAAACAATATGATCGACCAGAGCGCAGTGGTTGGTCTGATGAATAGCAGGCGAACCGGTACATGGCACCTTGTCGATGGCAAGGCTGTCCCCATTATGAACACTACAGAGAAAACTCTGACCGCAGCCGAGCTGGTCGCTACTCTTGGCAAGTACAACTGGAAAGTTGTTGACGGCAAGGTTGTTCCCTATTCAAATAGCCCATCGGAGACGGGTGAGGACGACGCTTTTGTCAATCTCGCCACGTGGACGAAGGTAGATGGTACCGTCGTTCCTACCACCACGACGGCGACCGAGCCTGACTACAGTGCTACTACACCTTCTGCCATTAAGGACAGTTTCTACCACTCGAGCACAGGTAAGATAGACAAGGAACTGCTGACGGAGACACACCAAAGCAGCGTGGTGCTGACGTGGAATACCGACGGCAACCCCATAGACTACTTCACGGTGCAGCGCCGCGAGGTGGGCATCGCCGACACCACCTGGGTGAATATTGCCACCAATCTGGACCAGATGACCTACGAGGACAAGACGGTGTCGCCGCTGAAGACGTACCAATACAGAGTATGCGCAACATCCGATTGCGAAGGTCAACACTTCACACATACCGACCCGACGAACGGTGCATGTAAGAACACCGGTCGTCTGGAGGGTTACGTACGCTTCAACGACGGTACTGGTATCCCCGACATCACGGTGAACATTACAGGAGGAAGTGTCCAGACTTCCGTTGTGACGGACGAGAGCGGTCACTATGTTGCCGACGAACTGCCTTATCAGGGAACAACACGCATCACGTACAAAGTGACTGCCGGCAAGATACAATCCGAAGTGAACACATACAACGTAACATTCGACGAAAAGACCAACGACGTACTTGTACACGAGATTACTGCCACCAACGGCTGTCGCTTCTCCGGCTACGTGACATACGAAGGCACCAGCATCCCCGTCAAAGGCGTTAACTTCCTGCTTGACGGCAAGAGACTGCACAACGCGGCAGGAAAATATGTAGAAACTGACGAAGAAGGTAATTTCTCGTTCCGCGTAGTGCCTGACGACCACATCATTCAGGTTGTCAAGGACGGTCACACCTTTGTGAACAACGGAATGTACTCACGTAATTTCTCCGGTGACGTGGCAAGCATCAATTTCCATGATGCTACCAAGGTAAAACTGATAGGTCGCGTGGTCGGCGGTACCGACCAGGGCAACATGCCTATGGGCAACAACCTGTCGAAGAACAACCTGGGCGACGACCTGCAGATGGTGATGACCTTAGAGGGTGACACCAAGTCGTGGCTGGTTTACGACAACCGGAACCCCGAGCGCACCGAGCGCGACACGGTCTATATGCATGCCGGCAATAAAGGGCATCAGACTAAGGTGAAGACCTATCGTAAGCGCATGGAGGTGACCCCCGACCCCGCTACCGGTGAGTATATACTGATACTACCGCCGGTACGCTGGAAGGTGCAGCAGGTTTATTGCAAGGGCTATCCTACCCTCTTCCAGGAGGGACAGGTAAGCGAAGTCATAGACCTTACCAACAGTCTCGCCCCGAAGGACACCACCTACGTGGGAAGTTTCATGGATGTCGATGGCAATACCGTCTATCAGCCAAAGGCAACATACAACGCTATCTACAACCGCATCTATCGCAATCCGGTAGAGCTGACATATAAGCAGTTGGGTTACGACGAATTCGACTACTTCGGTGACAAGAACTATACGAGCACCACCCTGAGTGGCGACAAGATGAAAGTGCCGCTGGCATACAAGAACCCTGCCGACACGACGAAGGCTCTCTACACCTTCGGACACCCGGTGTTCAGTCTAGAGCGCAAGTACTTTATCCAGGTGCAGGTAGCAGAGAGCTATCCGTACAACAACGACCTCGCTTCCGAAAAGATTGACTATGTGCGTATTGGCGGTGGTGTTGCCACCATGCACAACGGCATGCGCCAGGGCGTTGCCGTGGATACGCTGCACTTAGACAGTCTGGGACAGGGAACCTTCATGCTGAAAGCCGACCAGGTAGCTCAGCCGGTGGGTAGGGAGAACGCCCTGAAGACCGTGACCTTCAGTGCTCTTCAGGACGGCACACACTTTGAGGCAGAGCCGCTTCAAGGTTACGTGCTTAACCTGTTCCCGATAGGAAGTGGCAAGGAACTGTTGACCGACGATCAGCCGCTGCTCTTCGACATCCTGCGCGACCCGCCTGGAGCCTACAGTTCTGCAACACTTTCCAAGGGAGCATCGCTCAACAGTTCTTACTCTATGCACCTGTCGATGGATGGCGGAGTATCGTTTAGCTTCACGTGGGCAGATAAATATACCTGGTTCAATGGAGACGTAGTAGGCAATCTTTCGATCCACCCGCCGTTAGTTATACCGGAATATGATGGTGAATTCCTTGGTTCCGAACACGATAATGAGAAGGTTGATGTCCAATGGACAGAACTCATTTTCAACTATGACGGCACCAAGGCATGGTCATATACTATGAATATTAACAACAACGTAAGCACCAGTGCTGATCCGAGCATGGTGGGAGCCGATGCCGACCTCTACATCGGTATGGTGCAGAACGTTCAGGTAACACCATTGTCATCTATCCATGCCATCTCCGACAGCCTGTATCAATCGCGAATAGCTCAGACAGGCATTGGCAATGACAATCCTAACGGTGAAGTAGCCCAATACGCTGACTACGGAACTTTGGTACATCTTGCCGAGGGAGAGGATGCCGACGGCAATAAGTTCCATCTGGTACGTGACATATCGTTAGGCTACGGTCCGAAGATTAAGTCGCAGTTTATCTACTCTCAGAAGCAGATTATGGAGGAGATAATCCCCGACAAGGTTAAGGAAATCTTTAATCTTCTTTATGTAGGTACTCAGGAAGATGCTCAGCAGATTGCCAACTCAACGGGAAAAGCCGTCTATCGTTCGCTGCGCGAGCCTACCGACCCGATGTTCGGTTATAGGAATTACGTTTACAATACGGACATCATGGAGGCTAACGACAGCACCCACTATGTCATCGTGCTGCCTTTTGATAAAAAGCCTGCCGACTATCCTGACCAAATCATTCAGAAGAGCGAGATTATCTATGCGTGGACAAAGATGATTGCGCAGAACGAGCGCGAGAAGCTCAATGCCACCGACCTTCTGACCAACTACGACATTGCCGGTGCACAGAGCGTTAACTACAGCGAGACATTCACCAGCAACTACACCAACTCCACGGCGATGTACTTCCCCTTCGGCGTTCAGCCCGACTACTTCCCGGGTCAGGGTAGCGGCATTGGCACCTCTATAGCAATGAATGTTGTTAACTATGGCTTAGGAGGCCTCTGTGCCTATTTAGAGTCCATGAAGAGACTCTACCCGAAAATTACCAGTGACGCAGATGATATAGATAGGATGTCCGGAACCAATTCTACAATGACTTTTGAAGATAGCTTTTTCAAGTGGTACCTGCTGCCTGTGCTTAAGTCAAAGGTCGTCGGCACCAACAGCACAAACAATAGCTATACTCGTTCGGAGTCATTCAACATTAGTCTCGCTCCTACCAGCCGTCTGAGTGTGGATGTCTATCGCATACCGATGTCTAACATCCGCGACTTAATAAAAAAAGTCGGCCCCGAAGATGTCTTCAGCACTTACAATTTTGAAGGCTTGTCGGCAGACGCTATTGCTATGCTGAAGGATAAGTCCAATGCTCCCGACTTTGACGGACCGAGCCGCTTCATTTACCGCACGCGCGGCGGTTACACCTCCGACCCTTGGGAGGACCAGCGCACGACGCACTTCTACGAGGCTGGTTCTATCCTCGACGAGCGCACGCTGAAGATTGACAACCCGACCATCAGCCTCGACAAGCATAGCGTCAGCGGTGTTTCTGTCAACGACGCGGCACGCTTCACCGTCTATATTGCTAACGAGAGCGAGAAGCCGGAAGCCACCGGTGGCGTGAGTGTCTATCAGCTGTTTGCCGCTGACGATACAAACCCCAACGGAGCCAAGCTTAGTGTCAACGGACAACCGCTGACCACTGGCGGCATGTCCGTAAACGTAGTGCCGGGCAAGACCACAGAACTGCAGTTGGAGGTGCGCCCGGGCAACGGGTTCGACTATGAGGGACTGACCATCGGTGTCATGTCGCCATCGGATGCCCTACACGCTAAAGCAACGACAAAGTTCGACGTTCACTTCCTGCGTGAGGCGGGAGCGGTGAGCATCTCGGCACCGGCAGACAAATGGGTACTTAACACCTTTGCCCAGAAGGACCCGGACCGCGGATGGTACATACCGGTAACCATCAGCAACTTCGACCGCCACCAGCACAACTTCGACCACATTGAGTTCCAGTACAAGGAGACACAGCGTGGCGACGACTCGTGGACGAACCTCTGCTCGTTCTATGCGGACTCTACGCTGATGGCGAACGCTAACGGAATATGTAAACTGATGGAGCCTAACGGCAACATCGTTACTGAGTTCTTCGGTGACGGAACGGTGATGGAGCGGAGCTACGACCTGCGTGCCGTACTCTTCACTCGCAACGGAGGCACCTTCCTTACCTCCTCGTCGAAGGTTATCAGCGGCGTGAAGGACACCCGCCGTCCGCAGCTGTTCGGAACACCGGAGCCGAAGAGCGGAATACTCAACCTGAACGACGATATTGTATTCAACTTCTCTGAGGATATAGAAAACAACAACCTGAGCGACAAGACCAACTTCGAGGTGAAGGGCGAGGTGAACAACAACGCCCTCTCCGAGATGGTAAGTCTACAGTTCACAGGACAGTCCAGCGTAGAGAGTGAGGCAAGACGTAACTTCAGCGGCAAGGACCTGACCATAGACCTGCGGATAAGACCCGACACGCTCACGGGACGTGACATGCCGCTGTTCTCGCACGGCACCAACGGTCAGAAACTGCAGCTGTGGCTTACGAAGGACTTCCTTCTGAAGGCTGTAGTCAACGGACAGACCTTCATGTCTAACTCGACTATCAAACCGAATGCCTTCCGCCATGTGGGTGTCAGCATCAACCAGAAGGACAGCACACTATTACTCTACTACGAGGACAAAACTATAGGCAAGCACAAGATGAAAGCCCTCTACTCGGGTACGGGTACGCTCATCTTCGGTCGCACCAACGAGCTCAACCGCAACCAGAGCCAGTACTACGAGGGTCGCATGATGGAGGCTCGCCTGTGGTACAGAGCTATGGACATCGGACTCTTCGACACCTACGGGTTACAACGTCTGACGGGCTACGAGAAAGACCTCGTTGACTACTATCCTATGAACGAAGGCTTCGGCGACTATGTCACTGACCACACCCAGGGTGCCAACGCCAAACTGATAGGCGCTACGTGGGCTATGCCGCACGGCATGTCGCTGCACTTAGAGAAAGAGGACAACGGACTGGAAATGACCGACGTGGCACTGAACCGCACCAGCGACCACGACTACACGCTGATGTTCTGGTTCAAGACCGACAGCAACGGGCGCGGCACACTGCTGAGCAACGGCAACGGCACTAAGGAAGAGAGCGACGCACGGAACCGTTTCAACCTCGGATTTGACGGTGACAAACTGATGTACCGTTCTAACGGCTTTGCTGCTCACGTGGAAGGCGACTGGAGCGACAATCGCTGGCACCACTACGCCATGACGGTGAACCGCGCACGTAACATTGTCAATATATATGTTGACAAGGAGCTGCGCACGTCGTTCGCTGCCGACAGCCTCGGCGGTATCAGCGGCAAGTCGTACATCGGTGCGACAGAGGGCGGCAGCACTCCACTGAAGGGCAACATCGACGAACTGATAGTGTTTGCCCAGGCTCTGCCGGAAACGCTCGTCAAGACCTACGCGACGAAGAGTCCTAACGGCGACGAGAAGGGACTGATTGCTTACTTAAGCTTCGAGCACCAGGAGCGTAACCAGATGAACGAGATTGTCATGACACCATACGTTTACAGCAAGAAAATCTATCTGGACGCTAACGACAACATAAGATATCAGGAAGACCCTGTTACGCACGAGCCGACAGGCATCCCGGTACGCGACTACCTGTTCACGGACAACATTAACAAGATCCTGGCACACATCGACGAAACGATGGCGGCGCCCGTAGTGCCTTACGAGGAAGTGACGAACCTGAAGTTCGACTTCATAGGCAGGGGCAACCAGATACTGGTAGATCTCGACGAGAAGGCTGCCAAACTGAACCACCGCAATATATACGTGACGCTGCGCGACGTGGAGGATAGGAACGGCAACACTATGGCATCGCCACAGACGGCATGCTACTACGTCACGAACAGCAGTCTGCAGTGGCTGGCGAACCGTAGGGACGCTACCATCATGTACGGCACCGGCGAAGACGATGGTCAAGAGCTGACATTGCCGTTCTTCAACAACAGTGCTACGGTACACAACTACACCATAGAGAACTGTCCGAGGTGGTTGATTCTCGACAAATACAGTGACGTGATAGCACCTCAGAGTTATGATGCCATTACGGCGAAGGTCAACAAAGACCTGAACATCGGTACGTATAACGAGATTATCTACCTCACCGACGAGAATGGCATCACCGAACCGCTATACCTCAACCTCACCGTTGAGGGCGAACAGCCCGAGTGGTCACAGGGTGTGGATAGCGACCTGCTGGAGAACTCCATGAGCATAAGCGGAGAGGTTTATCTCTACGACGAACTGGACACCGACTCCCGCGACATCGTGGGCGTCTTCGACAACGACAACGTATGTCACGGCTTCGCGAACATCAGCTACAACGCACAGTCTGGCGACCACGGACTCTTCCTCACCGTCTATGACAACCAGAAGAGCGGCAGACCGCTGAAGTTCCGTCTGTGGCAGTACAGCACAGGACGCGAGATTGTGCTCACCACCACACCTGCCATCACCTTCACGAAGGACGCCACCTTAGGCACCGACAAGCCGGTACGCTTCGAAGGCGGCGAGGCATTCATACAGAACTTCAAGCTTAGCAAGGGCTGGAACTGGGTATCGTTCAACGTTGAAAGCGAACAACTAAACGACATGGACGCACTGCTCAGCAGCATACACTGGAACGACGGTGACATCATCACCGAGTTAGGAGGCTCTCTGACAATGACCTACGAGGGTGACAAGAAACAGTGGGTGGCTTCTAAGAGCACGAGCAATTGGATGGTATCTCCAAGGAAGTCGTATGCTATCAAGGTGCAGGAGGACTGCCTCCTCCCCATCGGCGGTACTATCATCAAGGACAAGAGTGCACGCACAATTCTGGTGAAACATGGATGGAACGCCATAGGCTACACGCCGATAGCCAACCTTACCGTGGAAACGGCTCTTAGCGACTACTACGACCATGCTCAGCAGGGCGACGTCATAAAGAGCCATACCGAGTTTGCGTACTTCACCAAGTCGGGCAACACGGGTCGGTGGCGCGGCAGTCTGCAGTATATGAAACCGGGTGAGGGCTATATGCTACTGCGCAAGGATGCCGTGACGACATCATTCGTCTATCCGTTCTACGAACTGAACAGCTACTTCCGTGAGGACTGGACTTCGGGCAATGCTCGCAGGGCACCTGTGCCGAGCAGTTCTACGATGAGTGTCAGTGCCGTTGTCGAAGGCGTGGAGACCGAGGACGGCGACGTGCTGGTGGCTTACTCTAACGGTGTCGAGGCAGGAAGCGTCGTCATAAACTCTCAGCTGTCAACAGTCAACTACCTGAGCATAGCCGGCGAGAACAGTAATAAGATATGGTTCGCCATAGAGCGCGAGGGCGAGATTGTTGCCTCTACCAGTGAGGTTATGACCTTCAAGACCAACGATGTCGTCGGCAGTCCTGACACGCCGACAACCATAAGCTTCGTGAAGTCTGACTACGAAAACGGACAGTGGTTCACCATCAGTGGCATGCCACTGCCGAAGAAGCCTACGAAGAAGGGACTCTACATCTTCAACGGAAAGAAAGTCATAGTTAAGTGAGAGAAGACTCAAGCTCGCTTGAAGTCTTCCGAACGTGAATGACTTCGAGCGAAGCTCAAAGTAGTAGTTAAGTGAGAATCGTCAAATCGAAATCGCTTTAGCGCTTTTACAAAGCGTAGCGACTAAAAGAAATAACGAAGATGAAAAAAACAAAGTTAATATTCGCAGCGCTGGCAAGTCTCTTCTTAGGGGCTTGCAGCAGCAGCGACAACAGCGACAACAAGCAGCCCAGCTATACGGAGACCGCACAGACGGAGGCTCCAGAGTGGCACATGGACTGGAGCAACAACCAGGAGCGTCCCGACTGGACGGAGCCGGACTTTCCGTCAATCTACGAAAACTGGACCGTCATGAAGGTGCAGATAGAAAAGACACTGGAGCCGTACACCTCTGAGGGCGACCTGTTGGCACTCTTCGTTAACGGCGAGCTGCGAGGACTGACCGGACCTGCCGTCATCGTCGGCAGCGACCAGGTGGATAACGGTAAGTTTGTACTAAAGGTATGGGGCAACGAAACGGGCAACGAAACCGTTAACATGTCGCTACAGTACTATAACCAGACGTTGAAGCATATCTTCACACTGTCGGAGGATATAAGTATGAACTCCGACGAGACAACGGGCATCGACAACGACTTCGTACCCGAATTCACCAAGGGCTCTGCCAAGTACCCCATAACGAAGACCGTTACCGTGGAGCCTGTCCTGAACGGTGTGGGACTTACCCCCGCCGGCGGCAACCTCATAGGAGCCTTCGTCGGCGAAGAGTGTCGCGGAACGGCGACGCTCTCGCAAGGTGGCACCACCCATCTCACCATCTACGGGCGCAGCACTGGCGAGTTGGTGACGCTGAAATACTACGACGCCGCTAAACAAATTCTATATACTATCCCCGACGCGGTGAAGATGTAGTACGCGACAGGAACTGTACTCTCTGCGTAATTGTGTATAAGACTCTTTGCGTAAAAAACAGCCTCAAAGGGTGCAACCGAAGTCGCACCCTTCTTAATCATGCATATTCTGTTTATGACATGCGTCACGCACAACAATTGTATTTCCTTCTATAGTATAAGGTGAGCGGTATAGATAGAATGTATATCTGAAACTATCATATCCTCTAATTCATCCGGAGTGAGGTCTTTTGTGATAGGTGTTAAAGTGGGATCAATTTCAAAAAGAGAGGCATCAGAACTATTGACAAGGAGGTCGTCGTCTGTTTCAACCTGAGTAAACAGACCAGAGCTCAACAAAGCAGCTAACTTCTCCATAGCTACCTTGTCTTTGTCGTTATAAGATAGAGTTATAGTACACATAATTCTTCTATTTTTTCTTTTTCTTTGTTGCAAAGATAAATCCTTCTTTTTAATTCTCCAAATGTTTTAGGGGAAAAAGTAAAGGGTGCAACCGAAGTCGCACCCTTTACAAATCTATACACTTAACATTATTCACTTACTCTTCTTCACCCCAGATAGATCCTGAGGAGATTTCAGTTTCTTTACCAAGTTCATGATAATCACCATCGCCCGTATTACCATCAACGATATTAGGTGTAGTTGCAGCAACCATCTGCACGAGTTCAATCTTGTGAATCTCTGTATTTGGCTTTATATATCTTTTCATCTTTGTAATCTTCTATTTAGTAATTGGATTATTTCACCCCTTGAGTTATTTTCTTAAATACTTCTTACCATTAACTACTACTATTCCCTTATAGTCATTGCTTACGCGCTGACCTGCAAGGTTGTAGCGTACTCCAGTTTCAACAAGAGTATTCACCTTGTTGATACCGTCCGTCTCACTTCCTGGCAAGTCAATGAAGTCAAATCCTTTTGCTGCCAAAGCCGCTGTAAGTAGGAGATATGACTTTCCTGCACTAACAGTATAACCAGTTGCTGCCATCTTGACGAATCCCACGTTTTCACCAATTCTACCAAAAGCATAATACTTTCCTGTTGCAGCATCTTCCGCAGAAATTACAGTTGCTGTTACAGCTGGTTTTAACAGATTCTCCGAAACGAGTGCTGGTGCAGAATCGATAACTGGAACATCATATGTACCCTCATCGCCATTCAGAAGAAGACCTGTACTTGCCGGAACTTTATTTACAGTATTGTATTCAAGTTCTTTTCCATTATTGTCGGTAGCAATATATGCGGTCAGACCATCAACTTTACCGAAGTCAAGAGCTTTTGTTGAAGAGAATGATGCCCACTTGTAAGGAGATATTCTAACTTCCTGAACATCAATCCAGTCGAAAGCGAAATTGTCACCACCTTTTTTGAATGTTCCTTCTCCAGGATATAGAACATAAAGTGGGGTGTAGAAAGAAGGAGCGGGATCAGATGTGGTGGTAATTGTTATTGTATGTTTGTCATCGCTTAAATTGAAAGTCTGTGAAGCAGTATTGGCGTCCACTCGTGTACCTCCAACACCATTAATATTCCAGAACGAACCACCCATACCTGTCATTGTTTCTTCAGAAGTAATTACAAGTTTGTAATCATCAGTTCCAACGTAATGATACGGAGTTACATGCACAGTATGATTACCGTCGGCAGATGTTGCGTCAAATCCAAGAGAAGTTTCAGTAATGGTTATGTCAATATAGTTGGAAACCTCATATCCTGTTACAGTTGCGGTAATTCTTGCTGTTCCTGGGCTAACAGCGGTTACAAGACCAGATGCAGAAACTGTAGCTACGCTAGTATTGCTGCTATTGAAAGTCATAAGGCCTGTAACGGTGTTATTTGATTGGTCCTTTACTGTCAACTGAGTTGTGTTACCTTCAGCAATAGAAGATGATACAGCTGTGACTGTGACAGAAGTAATTGAGGATGGGTTTATTGCTTCCTTATAGAAATACAAATTACCGATATAGAATTCTTCTGTTCCATTTCCATTGCCAGCTCCATCGTTATTCTTTACAATCTGAATTACTGTGATGTTGGATATCTCTTCTTCTGTGAGACCTAAGTCTGCTGTTAGACTAAAATCAACGTTATTATCCCATGTGCCATTCGTCAAGTCTTTCATTTTTTGTTTGCTAAATCCGTCTCCTTTAGCACGAATAACAATGGTTGGCATGTTTTCTGTAGGGAAAACATCAAGATGGATTCTCTCCATTCCTTGCGCTTTATGAGTTGCTCCAAGTGTAAACTGAATCCACGAAAAATTATTTACCTTTAATGCCTTCTTGTCGTTAAACTTTACATCTGTGCGCGCCCAAGATCCTTCAATATTTGCGCCCACTTCTGTGTAATTGTGTGAATAAACAGCTTTTACGTTTTCGGCATCTTTGGTTGGAGTAGGAACATCTGTTGGCTCTATTAACGCTGTAACTGTCATACTAACGCTATTAGATGTTAATAATCCAGAATTAGCAGTAGCTGTTATGTTAGTGGATCCTTCAGCAATAGCTGTAAACGTGCCGTTGGAAATGGTACCTACAGTCTCATTAGAGCTATTCCATGTTAACGTTCCTGGGTTAACAACTCCATCAAGTTGGTCTTTTCCTTTTGCTGTAAAAGTTGTTGTTTTACTAGCCATTACACTAGTCTTGGCAGATGTGATTTCAAGAGTAGTTAATGTTAACTTTTCTGCAAGGTTGTAGACGCCGAATTCCCAGAAACTGTAGCCATAGCCAGTTCCACGAGCCGTACCTGTAAATTTAATATAACGTGCTGTCTTTGCTTCGAACTGGAGGTTCTGTACATATGGGAAACCAGAAAGTGACTGGTCCTCTATACTTACAACCTGTATCCCACCAGTAAGATATCCGTTGGCATCAACGTCATTACCAACTTCTATGGTAAATGTCTTACCGTAAGCTCCTTCCCAACGAATAGAGATGGTATTAAATGTTGTAGCTTCACCTAAATCAACTTGCCATGTCTGGGGATCTGAAGATGCAGACTCCCAACGAGTTTCGTTATTTCCATCAACAGCAGCCGTTGCTGTGCCAGAAGTAGCGATAGCAGTCTTGTTCAGTGCCAGATTCACGGGGTCATCTGCCCATGCTCCACTCACCGTGCAGAGGGCAAAGATAAATAATAATAATTTTTTCATAATTGTTTTGTAACTGTTTTGTTATTGTTTTGTTAAAAGTTTTCATACATGCCAATTAGATTTTGGCGCGGCAAAATTACGTACATTATTAATATAAAGCACATTTTTTACCTCACAAAAACCTCACATTGTAAAGAATGTGGGGGAAAGACCCACCCCAACCCTCCCTGTTGAGGGAGGGAGAATAACGAACTCAGGTGCGGAAAAAGTTAAGTTTCCGCACCTGAGTTGATAATTGATAAACTATTATTTTACTTAACTAACTTCTTACCGTTCTTAATTACGATACCCTTATAGTCCTTACTTACCTTCTGGCCAGCGAGGTTATAGTAATCATAATTGGCATTTCTCAGTTCTGAATTCTCAATTGAACGGATTCCTGTAACGATTTCAGGATCGCAGCCTGTCTCACGGAGTACTGGGTTGGCAATGTAGATTGTTGTGTTTGCAGGGTTACCACCACAGTCGAAGAGCAGCGTAATATTCTGCATGTTGATGCCCTTCATAGCGTCGTTACGATATACGAATGGCTTTTCAGCCTTCAGCGTAACCTGCTCGTTGAACAAGAATACGTCGTTGCTACCGCCTTCCTCTACACGCTGATAGAGTTTCAGTGTTCCGTTGACATTCTCTGACGAAGTAATGGTTACTGAGAAGTCGTAGTTATTGACGTCGTTTATCTCTATGTCGCTAATGAAGAACGCCTGTGCCTGCCAAGGCTCGTAGGTTGCGGACTCGAGGGTGTATGTGTAAACACCAGCTTCTGCCTTAACCTCAGGATCTGGCAGCTGTGCCCAACCTGGAGCATAGAAGAATTTCGGGGTAACGGTAGCTGCTCTGTAGAGGTTGCAAGCGTTGTCCTCGAGAGGCTCTACGACAACGGGCTCTTCGCCGTCGTTAATCTTGAAGAGGATGTCTGTGACGTCAACTGTGAGGTCAGCAGGGTTGCCGCCGAAGTCGATAAGAAGAGTAACGGCAGTCATGTCAATGCCTTCCATCTTCACGTGCTGCTTGTCGTAAACGTATGTCTCGCCCGCCTTCAGGTTAACTGCATCTGAGAAGTAGTAGAGGTCGTTATTACCTGTCTGGAACAGCTTAACAGTAGCCTGAACATCCTTGTCTGCTGTGATGTTGCACTTGAAGTCGTAAGCATTAGCAGCCTGAGTGGTGATGTCGGTATCTATGGCGAACTGTGCCATCCATTGTGCTGTGGTAGCAGTAGGAAGGACATACTTCACGGAATTTTCGCCTACCTCGACGGTATATTCCTCAAGTTGTGTTTCCCAGGTAGTGGTGTAATATACAGAAGGAGTCTTCGTAGCATCGACCCAGAGGTTCGGGTCGGGCTCGCCGAGGGTAGTAACCTTGACGGTCTTTGCTGCCGACTTGTTGCCGGCGGCATTCTCTGCACATACAGAAACGGTGTATGTCTTGCCTGCCTTCAGTCCCTCGACGGTCTTTTCTACAGCTGTACCTGCTGCGCCTGTAGCACCATATTTAACGCCGTCAACAGTGATAGTGTAGTATATATCGCCCTCGGCAGTGTCGTTAGCCTTTGCCGTCACCTTTATTGAGTTCTCGCTAAGAGCCTCTGCTGTCGGGTCCTCCAGTTCGGGGAACGTAGCGTCGAACTCGGAAGACATGCCATAGACAGAGAAGTCGAAAATCTTCACGCCGTACTGTGTGGCTGCCTTGGTGCTGAGGAACTTCACGTAGCGTACACCCTTAGTGCCGTTTTCAGCGTCGCCAGCCATGTGATATACGGTGTATGTAGCCATTCCGGGATGCCCCGTAACGGTGAAGGCGGGAGCACCGAACTGCTTCGACGTTCCTGCGAAGGCGATGGTGTAGTCCTCAGAGCAAGCGCCCTCGAACTTTATTGCTATGTTGGTTATGTCGTAGCATGCACCGAGGTCTGCTATGAAACCTGTTTCGTAAGTACGTGAAGCAGCATCAGCGCCTGTTACTCCGTGAAGTTCCCAAACGCTTGCCATATTATCGTCGAAAGCGCCCACCTTAGAGTCTGTCTTAGTATCAGGGCCAAGTGGCTCGATAGCTTCCTGCCAGTTAGCAAAGAGGTTAATCTTGTCGCCTTCGTAAGCAACAACAGAAATAGCGTTAGAAGTGATTTCGCCTGCCTTAGCAACGATTGTCGCTGGACCTGCAAGAGCAGGAGTATAGGTTGTACCAGAAACGACACCAGCATTCTCAGGGCTAACCTCAAAGGTTACGTCGCCAGTAGCAATCTCGCTACCCAGCTGGTCAAGACCTTTGGCGGTAAGAGTCACAGGAGTACCAACCTTAGCCACGTTAGCAGATGCTGAAAGCACGAGGCTTGTCAGCGCTGGCTCCGGAGCGTTATATACGCCAAACTCGTAGAAGCTGTTGCCCCACTGTGTTCCGCGTGCTATTACATTAAATTTAATGTAGCGTGCATTAACAGCACTGAACCTCAGGTTCTGAACGTGTGGGAAACCAGAAAGCGACTGGTTCTCGATGCTTACTATCTCTGAGAAAGACTCACCGTCAGACGATGCTGTAATAGTAAACGTCTTTGTGTAAGCACCCTCCCAGATAATCTGGATAGTGTTGAACTCACTTACCTCACCGAGGTCAACCATCCACCACTCGTTGTCAGTTTGTGCCGACTCCCAACGGGTGCCGACATTACCATCGACAGCTGCGGCGGCATCGCCCGACGATGCAGTTGCAGTCTTGTTAAGCGCCAGATTGGTAATCTGCGCCATACTTACCAGCGACATCAGCGCCGCTGCGATAAATAGAACTGTTCTTTTCATTTGTTAATTTGTTAGGTTAATATTTTAATACACTACTAAAAGATTTTCGACGCAAAAGTAGTAACAATACTTATATATACAAGTTTTTTCACTACACAAAAACCTCACAAACGAAAACTGGCGGTACAAATCACTTGCACCGCCAGACAAACATCAAAAACTAAAACTATTAACTTACGAAAAGGATTATCTTATTTTTCTTCTTCGTCTTCCATTGCCCACATCTCGTTTGAGTTGTCCCAGAGATTAGGGTTCTTAACTTCAATCTCCTTAGCGCCAGCCTCGCCTGTGTAAGGTGTAGTATCCACCTTAACGCTAAGAGACATCAAAGCTTCTGTATGTAGCTCAACCACATTCATGGTAGGCTTGATATAATTCTTTTTCATAATCAAATCTTTCATTTTAATTGGTTAATACTACACTTACTTAACAACTACCTTCTTACCATTGATGATGTAAACACCCTTGTTAAGACCCATCTTGTCACCATTCTGACGAACCAGCTTACCGTCGATAGAGTAGATGTTGAAGATGCCCTCAAGTTGCTCCGCTGTTGCAGCGTGGATGCCTGTAGCGTCGTCGAACATTACGTTAATCTTAGCAGGAGCAGAAGCTGCCTGTAAGTAAGCACGGAATGGACGGATTGAAACTTCGCCAGCCTTCTGGAACTGAAGTGCTGTTTCTTTTACAACACCAGGAAGAACGTAGATGTTCTCTGTACCGTCAGTAACCTTGCGGCTATAGTTAGCAACGAACGAAGCATCTGTTTCATCAACAGTCTGTGCTGCCCAGTCAATAATAACCTCACCCGGGGTTGGCATTGTGATGCCACCTGTTCCGCAGAAGTAGAGATACGGAGTATTCTTTGTCAATGTGCTTCCTGCCGCAACCTCTGTGAAGGTTACTGACAGTTCACTATCATTTGATGTAGCACTCATTGTCCACGCCTTGTCTGTTGCGGGGAGTGTGTAGTCGAACGGAATTGTCAGGGTAATGTAGTTGTTAGCATCAGCTAACAAGCGCTGGAAGAATGGATTAACAACATGGATAGGAGCAATCGACGTATTGATATCGAATGGAGCTGTTGCATCTGCTGGTTCAGCGAAGAACATTGCAAATCCATTGTAACGGCTGTTTGCCTCATCCCATACAACTTCGTTGCGATTTACCTTACCAGGAGCAGAGGTAATGAACATACAGTATGGATTAACTGTCTTGCCAGCCACGTCGAGTGTAGAAGAAATACCTGTCACATTTGTCAGGTCGTAAGAACTGCCCTTCACATTAGAATCGAGTGTAGCAAATTCTTCTGCATTCCAAGTTCCGTCAAGAACCTGAGCACCTGTTGTTGGGTCTGTACCTAAGTCTTCAAGATCACCTACTGTTCCTACCCAGATATAGTTATAGTACCAGTCATCACCACCGTCAGCATTAGGACGGAAGAATATGTTATAGGTTCCATCAGCCGTAATCTCACCATTCTCACCGTAGCTATTACCCATACCATCTGGGTAGTATGTATTAAGTTCTTTACCATTCCAAAGGGCTACCTTGAACTGATTGGTTGTAGTAAGTGCCTGACGAGCTAACTTATACTCTACATTAGATGTGCAATAGGTGTTGCGGCTCATAGCATAACCATCTGTCTTTGCCCAACCATTCATGTTGCCGACAACATAATATCCATAGTCGTATTCTGTTCCATCTGTAAATTCCAAATCTTCAGTCTGAACTTCACCATTGTTGAAGATAACCCATTCAGCGTTGTCAGATGTAGTACTCCAAGAAAGGGTCGATGTAATTTCATCACCAGGCCATTCTTCAGAAATTGCATTCCACTCTGCATCTGCTACATAAGCATAAACCTTATCCCAGCCGATGCTGTTCTTGAATGTTACGGTCTTGGTATTAGCATCCTCTTTCCAGAAGTAGATGTTATCAACATAAACAGATTCTGAACCTGTACCCTTATCGAACTTCAACTGATGGCTCAGTTGAGTGAAGTCCATATTAAACTGACTCAAAGGAATATCAATGCTATTCCACTCCTTAACAGTCAGAGTACCTACAGACTGTGAGTTTTCTGTCCCGCTACCAGAACCTTTATTAACTATAATAGGAGTGATACCGAAGTTCATAGCCTGCATAGGCAGAATGTCGATGTGCAGATACTCCATTTCTGAGAGGTCCTGCTGAGTAGCATACTCGAAACCGAGGTAGTTGTAGTTAGTGAGGTGGAGGATATTGTCTTCTTCAACAGTTTCTGTAGCTACTTGTGTTGACTGTCCCCAGCCACCATAACCATATGTAGTAGCTGCAGTATAAGCGTTACTATAGATTGACTTCACATCAGCTGCAGCATGAGTTGGTGTTGGAGCAGGAGTAAGAACGAATGTTTCACCTGTTGTTGTTACAGAGAGTTCCTTAATAGCGGAACGATTACCCTTGCCATCAATAGAATAGATAGCAAAGTTATATGTTGTTCCACCATTCAGATTTGATAACACTGCTGTGGTGTTAGCACCAGCAGGACCAAAGAAGTATGTTGCAGGAATATCGTTTGCAGCTACCTCATAAGTAAGATACTTAGAAGAATTGTCTGTACCTGTCAGTGTGAGAGTGATTGACTCTTCAGTCTTTGCTGCCTCAGAAGCATTGACTGTAGGAGCCTCTGTATCCTCTATGTCGCTCTTCTTAATTCCGTAAACAGAGAAGTCGAAAATCTTTACACCCCACTGTGTAGCAGCTTTTGTGCTGAGGAACTTCACATATCGGGCATTTGTAACAGACTCGCCTGAGAATTCTTCAGTATGGTTGTTGATACCAGTACGTCCACCTGTATAAACATTGTCTCCGAATACGCCGTCAGCACCCGCAAATGCTAACCCGAAATTCTCAGAGCATGCACCTTCAAAGTGAATGCTGATTTTCGTAACATCATAAATAGCACCTAAGTCTGCAATGAAACCTGTATCGTAAGTACGTGATGTCTCATCGCCAGCTGTTTCTGCATTACCAATCAGAGACCATACACTTGCATCATTATCATCAAAGGCTCCAACCTTTGAATCAGATTTCGTTTTCTCTCCTAAGTTATATATTCTGTACTGGTAGTTTGTAAGAAGATCGATCTTCTCACCAGCTACTATCTCAACTTCAACGCCATTAGAAACAACGGTTCCTTTCTTTGCTGTAACAGTTGTTGTACCAACAGAAACACCTGTCAACACACCAGCATCAATAGTTCCAACCGCAGGAGCGGAGCTTTCCCACGTAAGACCATCAGTAGCAATGATACCACCTAACTGATCCTTACCCGTAGCTGTAAGTGTCGCAGTACCACCTATTGGAATACTTGCTTTATCAGCTTTTATATTGAGAGTAGTAAGAGTAAGAGGATCAGCAAGGTTATATACGCCAAACTCCCAGAAACTGTTGCCATATCCTGTTCCACGCTTTACTACGTTGAACTTAATGTATCGAGCAGTTTTTGCTTCAAACTGGAAATTCTGAACGTATGGGAAACCTGACAAAGTCTGTTCTTCTACATTAACAACATTTGTGTAGCTTTCACCGTCAGTTGACACTCTAATAGTAAATGACTTTGAATAAGCACCTTCCCACATTATAGAAATTGTGTTAAAAGTCTTTACTTCACCAAGGTCAACCTGCCACCACTCCTCGTCTGTCTGAGCTGACTCCCAACGGGTACCTGTGTTGCCATCAATAGCAAGTGCAGGATTTCCAGATGATGCAGATGCTGTTCCAATCAAAGCATAGTTAGGGAATTTTGCACTATACTTAATCGTTGACTTTCCGTCACCACCGTCCCATCCTGTAATGATGTAGGCAGCAGAATTTTCAGCAGGAAGAGTGATATCAACTGTTTGATTCCACCTATCATCCCAATTCTTTGCCTTAGTAGCATTTTCTGCTCTTGTAAATATTACACCTGTACGGTCATCTGGAATTGTTGCCTTATAATAGGATGTACCAGAAACAGCCTCCATATCATAGAAAGCAGCATCTGACGCACCACCCCATGCATAGACTGCATATGCCGGATTATCAGTAGCCCAGATGTTTGGTTCTAAATAAACCGTTTTAGCTGCCCACACTCCACTAAGCGTGAACAACGCGATTGTTAGTAATAGAAATTTTTTCATAATTCAGAGTTTTAGTTACTTTTTATATGTTAAACTTTTTCTTCTGTCACACATAGTTTCACAATTCGGTGGCAAATATAATGACAATACACGTATGTAGAAGAAAAAACCACCTCACAAAAACCTCACAAAACTCATTTTTTACCCTTACATAAAAAAAGCGATGCAATCGCTTGCACCGCCTTTCTACAATCAAAACAACGTTGTTTTGTCGGAATTAATTACTCTTCTTCGTCTTCTAATGCCCACATCTCATTTGAGTTGTCCCATAGATCAGGGTTCTTTACCTCTACCTCTTTTGCTAATGGTGTAAAATCAGAACCGGTGGTTCCGCTAAGAATATCACCTGAGGCAGCTATCATCTGAATACTTCCTATGAAACATATATTTACTGTTGGTTTTATATATTTTTTCATTGTCGTGCTCTCCTATATTATTTATTAAGGTATTTCTTTCCATTCACTATTACGATACCCTTATAGTCCTTGCTTACCTTCTGACCAGCGAGGTTATAAGCATCATTATGCATTATGAATTGTGCATTATGAATTGTATCAATGCCGTCAGTCTCACTTCCTGGCAAGCCGATGAAATCGATGCCTTTAGCTCCTACTGTTGACAAGTCAAGATAAGACTTACCCTGAGCAACAGTATAACCTGCTTCAGCCTGTACAAAGCCAACCTGTCCGCCCTTCATACCGAAAGCATAGACATCGCCTACCTCACCTGCTGTAACTTCGTATGCAGCATTTGCTGTGCTAACCAGCAAGTTTGTGCCAACAGCATCAGCAGAAGGAATAGTTACTGCTACGTGTGTTCCCTGAGTACCGTTAAGTATAATACCCGTGTTAGCAGGAACGTAGGTTACAGGCTCGTAGTGTACGCTTAAGCCGTTACTTGTAGTAGCGATGTAAGCTGTAAGACCAGAATTTGAGAAGTCAAGAGACTTGGTTGAAGAGTAAGAAGCCCATAGGTGTTCAGTAATGTCAATAGAAATCTCCTGAGCTACGTAAATATGATTTCCAAACCAACCAGCCTTTTCTTCTGGACGGAAGTAAATGTCGTATGTGCCGTCTTCGGTAATTTCTCCAGTTTCACCATAATTACCTCCTTCTGATGGATACCATGTGGCAATATCTGTTCCATCTGTTGTTTTTACCACCTTAAACTGGTTTGAAGTTTGAAGTGGCATAGCAATTTTCATATACTCGTCTGCGTCTGCACTTTCATTCTTAGTCATCTTGTAGTCTTTATTCAACTCCCAAGAAGTCATGTCGCCTACGATGTAGTAACCAGGAGAAACCATGTCGTATGTTTTACCATCAACGAAGTCAAGATTTGCTGTCTGGCTTTCTCCAACAGTTCCTCCTGTTCCATCATTAAAGATTATATTTGCAGGAGGAGTAGCAGCAAAGAATGAAATAGTATAAACATCACCGTCTTTGTCCATTTTCGTACCGCGCCATCCGCCAAGAGTCTCATCGTTATAGGTATAAGCGTAAACAGATGCCCATCCTACAGAATTCTTGAAGGTTGCTGTATATTCGTGTTTCTCTACAAGTGTAGCAGAAACTTCTTTTGTATCATCGTTGAATGTTATGTTAACATCGTAGATACCTGCTTCTGGAACAGTAAGTTCATAGTTTGAGCCAGGATAAGCAATACCCCATGCATGATCCTTACAAACCTTAAATGCTATCGTTCCTGCTGTAAGTGATACATTCTCCTTTGTGAAAGTCCATGTATTACCCTCACCCTTCACCATATCATTATTGGTATTTGTAGGAGCCCAAGTTGTACCAAAGACTTCTGCAGGAGTACCAGCTACAGTCCATGTGGTTTCTACTGGTGTCACTGTTCCTGTAACGGTCAACTTCATGTCCTTAACAGTAAGAGTATAGGTACCAGCCTCTAACGTAACATTTGCATCACCATACTTACCTAAAGTGTACTCATGATTGAGGTCAGCTTCAACATTGCCGAAACCAATAGAATAACGATTGGTTGTGTTAAATATAGTCCAATCACCATCTGCTGTAGCTTCTGATTCCGTCAACTGTTTATCAGAAAAAGAGATGTTAACAATAGATGTAGGTTCACACTCGTAAGTATAAGTTTGAGTACCTTCATCGTAAGTCATTTCAATCATTGAGGTACGACTCCACCCGTTGACGTCACCAAAGACATAGAGCTTTTGATAGTCTGCCCACGCTCCACTAAGCGTGAACAACGCAATTGTTAGTAATAAAAGTTTTTTCATGATAAATTAATAGTTTTAGTTAATGATATTTTATGTAATCCTTTTCGTATTTTTCCAGAATCGGGTGCAAATATACAACGAAATCGTTTACGTTGTACTATCTAAAGTATGTAAATTATTTTCCTTTTTGTATTTTTTAACAAATGGGGCATCGGTTGCCTCAATAATCCTGTTCAATTCTGAAACACCTTACCTTCCACCTCTAACTCATCGAAACCAAGCAAGCAAACTTACAAAAAAATAGAAAAAAAATGAAATCCGCCTACATGCCTACATAAAATCAGCGGAAACACCTTTATATAAAGGTTTTTTAGCATTAACAGCCTACATAATACCTACATAATACCTACATAATGCCTACATAATACCTACATAATGCCTACATAAAAAGCCCACTTTTTACCATAAAGTGACGCTCTCACCGATAACAAAACAGTCAATCTCCACACCTAAGC
Organism: uncultured Prevotella sp.; assembly: GCA_947163985.1. Lineage (GTDB taxonomy): Bacteria > Bacteroidota > Bacteroidia > Bacteroidales > Bacteroidaceae > Prevotella. The sequence continues at coordinate 26,890 of CAMUVE010000003.1, read as the reverse complement.
AGTATTGATGTAATGAAATTCTCGAGAGAATTTACCCGCAACACGCCTTCATAGCAACCCTAAGTAGGCTACTTAGCACAAAATTCTCGAGAGAATTATATCATAACCCATAGTGTTAGAGCTGCAAAAGACGCACTCAACATAGTGAAACGTCGCTACTTATAGACGATAAAAAGTAGGTGTTTACGCCAAAATACACCAAAATCATGTAGGCTTCATGTAGGCATTATGTAGGTTTCATGTAGGTTTCATGTAGGTTTTATGTAGGCTAAAATTAGCACTACTGCCTGATATGCTGATATTTACATGAATTTTATGTAGGCATGTAGGCATATATGAAAATTTCTGCAAACAATTTGGGGCGCAACATCACTGCTGCGCCCCAAAAATACTAAAGGACTTTACACTTACTATTGAACTAGTACTACATGATTAATTTACGATTACTTTTTTTCCATTCTTTATCACAATGCCGCGATAGTTGCTATCTACACGCTGACCTGCGAGATTATATGTTTGTGTCTGGTGATTTGCGACGGGTGATAAAACATTATCTATTCCGTCGGTTGGGTCTTCTCCTTTGTAGTAGTAGATGTTGTCTATGTAGTAGTTATTATTTCCGTTGTTATCAAGGTTTATAAGCTTGAGCTGATAAACACGCTGCATTGAAAGTCCCAGTTCAAGGAACTTGCTTATCGGGAAGTTCAGCTGGCTCCACTGGTTAGCGGGGACTACTGCCTCCTGACGCTTCTCTACCTCGTTGCCGCTATCGTCAACAAGGCGACAGATGGGGATAACACCGAGCTGCAGAGGTTTGTCAACAGGGTAGATGTCCATGTGGAGTCCTTTCTGTGTGTTGAGGTCCATCATGTCGTGCTCAGAACCAATGAATACAAAATCCTTGATGAGCCACATATTATCGCCGTCGGCAGTAACGTCAAGTTTTGTTGCCTGACCTGCCCACCACTGAGCATAGTCGAAGTTGTGGTTGTTGATATAGGCGTCGCTGAAGAGTGACACCACCTCCGACTCCGGCTTTGTTGGACTTGGAGCGGCAGGGATGTTGACAACTACGGGGTCGTCGCTCCACTGGTAGTCATTATCGTCGCTGGCAGTACCAGGATGACCTGGATAACCGATGTTCTCCTGACCTTCGAGCTGATAAACGCGTACCCAGTCGATGTACATCTTCTTCTCGCCGTCAGCAAGAGCAGTAATCTTATCGGCATTATTGTTGCCCGTGATTCCGGTGAAGTTACCGCCTACGGCGAGGTCGTAGATAATGAAGTTGTTCTTGTGGAAATAGAGCGCTGTTGACCAGTCGCTGTCGATATTATCGCCATTAATACCTATTTCATAATAGGGCGATGCATCGGGATGAGTGTCGAGGTCGAGATACATACGGATGCTGTTCTCGTCCCAGACACAGGTGAACAGGTGGAACTCTCCGTCCTGAATGCTGTACGGGTTGGTGGTTGACTTGGCATAGTTAGGATAGGCACCGTTCTTGTAGAAACCCCAGTGACAAGCCCCGTTAAAGAACTTCTCCTGAGTATTGTGGCTTATGCCGTAGGCATTACCCATCTCCAGGATATCCGTCTCGCCGCAGCGAGGCCATCCTACCTGACTGAAGTCGTTGCCCATCATCCAGAATGCAGGCCACAGACCGTTTGCCGTCTTTGGCAGCAGTATGCGGCTCTCTATCTTGCCGTGTTTGAAACACACCTTCCCAAGACTGTTAAGACGTCCCGAGGTAAATTTCTTTCCGTTATAGTCCTCTTTACGTGCTGTGAGTACCAAGCAGCGGGCTCCCGATGTGTGGTTCTCGATAGATACATTCTCACGACGGTAGTACTGCATCTCGTTATTACCGCCGCCGTTGCCGTTAACCTCGATATTCCACTGATTCTCGTCGAGTGCATCGCCGTTGAACTCGTCGCTCCACACCAGTACATAGCCGTCTGTGGCTCCTGAGTGATCGTTGTTGTCAGCCATTGCCACCACGGGGGTGACAATAGCTGCGAACAACGATATAAACAATCTCTTTACCATTATATTTACTTAATATACCTTTTACCGTTCTTTATAACTAAGCCTTTGTAGTCGGCACCCACCTTCTGACCGGCGAGATTGTAGCAGTCAGAAGTCTCAACCCCAGGTTTTCCGTTCTCTACAGAGTTGATTCCCGCGGTGAGACCGAAGGACAGCCAGTTTATCTTAACGAGAGCACTCTGAGTGTTCTTTATCGTCAAGGTGTGCTTGCCGGCGGGCAGGTTAACCTTTATAGTCTGGAACTCCCACTTATCCTCTGTTGACGTTGCTCCAGTGACAGGCATTTCCTGATTTGCCACCTCTGTGCCGTCGCAGGTTACGAGGAACTTAGGATTTGCGAGCAGCTGGCGACTGGAGATGCGCAAGCCCAGAGTGTATTCGCCTGCAGAAGGCACCTCAATCTGGTAGCTGGCACTGCAACCGTTGCCGAAGCTGGAAATCTGTATAGGCTGTGAACTTGCAGCGTCGCTGTTGACGTCGAGTTCAACGGCGTTGGCATCGATATAGTCCTTTGCGGGGATTATGCCACCAGCCTGCCAGTAGTAGTTCTTGTCGAATGTTGACATATAGGTGAAGACAGTACCGAGTCGTGACAAGGTGCCTATCTCGACACTGGTATCGAAGAGTCCCGGAGTGACGATAAGGCGATAGAAAGGAGCCGAAGCGGAACCTTTTGCCTTGAACCACGCATAGCGTGCGCACCACTCGCTCTGCTCCAGGAGCTGCACCTTCTGGACCATAGCGTTGAGCTGTGACTGCTCATCAACAGTACCTTCCCAAGAGCAGAACTCCGTGAGCCACACCTGCTTGCCGTACTTCTTTGCGAAGTTCTCCACGTAACCTATTACTGCCTGTGGTGAGTTCATATAGGAGTGGAGAGCTAAGTAGTCGTACTTAGGCTCTACACCATATTTTGCTTTGTACGCGGCGATGAAGGCATCGAACCATATCTCCGGCGTACTATATACTTTTCCGTCGTTAAGTTTGTCGCCCGAATAATTGAGCGCAGGAGCCACGAGCTGCAGTCCTTTCTGCTGGGCAATCTGCTCTATAGCATGCCAAGGCTCTACTGCCTGCTCAGGCGTAATGTCACTACCGCCATGACCTGCGGTAATAAGGTTAGGCTCGTTGAAGCCCAACAGGTATTGTGCATCGGCGGGGATGCGCGATGCGTCGTAGTTGGTTCCCCATATCATAGGAACATACTCTACGGCTTTGTCCTTTCCTACATACTCCGAGAGGTTTGAGGAATAGTCAATGCCCCAGTTGTAGTACCAGGAGATTCCCTTTGAGAGGTTTTTGAATTCCTCTGCTACTGTAAAACTGCTCTCTCCCACTCCGCGCTTGAAACTCTTTGCAGGCTGTGCAAGGAGAGATGTTGCAGAAATAATAAACAGTGTTGATAAAATTAATTTCTTCATAGGTTTTAATATTGTCGTTAGTCGTAAGTCGTAGGTCCGAGGTCGTAGGCTTCTGCTAACGAAGACCTACGACCTATGACCAACAACAAGATTTACTTATTCATAAACTTCTTACCGTTCTTAACAACGATACCCTTGTAGTCAGCACCAACCTTCTGACCTGCGAGGTTGTACATAGTAGCGTTAGCGTTCTCTGCCTTTACGCTGCTGATGCCAGAAGGATCAACATTGCCCTTCTTGTAGAAGAATACCTGGTCGAAGTCGAGTGTTGTACCTGCTACACCACCGCTGAGGAACCAAACGGCGTTGCCTTTGTAAGCCTTAGGATCGTCTTTGAACATAACGTCACCTACAACGAAGTTCTTAAGAACTGACATAGGGATGTCGTAAGCATACCACTTTCCGTCGCGCGGGAAGTTCTCAAGTACAGGGATTGTGCTGCCATTGTCGGGGAATGCTGCATCGCCGAGAGCCATCTTTGACTCGCCCACACCAAGAACGTGTGTAGCGTTGTCGTTGCTCTTGAATGCGATGTGGAGATAATAATCGTCATCAAGGATAGACATATCCTTACCGGGAGCTACACCTGCGAAACCGCAACCTGACCAACCTACGTTCTGTACGACGAATGAGAACCAACCCTCAGCAACGCCTAATGAGTTCATACCAGAAGGAGTACCGCCAACGTAAGTGTTTTCCCATACATACAGGAAGTTAACGTTATCGTCAACACTGTAGTCAGCCTTAATTGTTCCAAACTGCTCGAAAGCCTTATGAACTTCCTCGCTGACGCCGATGATTACAACGTCAGTTGCATTCTGGATTGTCTGGAGTGATGTTGCTGTAGATTCTGTTACTACACTCTGTGCGCTTGCGCTCAGTGTCAGTGCTGCGAAAGCAGCTGCTAAAGTAAACTTTTTCATAATTACTGTGTTTTAAAAGTTAATAATAATTTTCGTTATTACGTTATTACGTTATTACGTTGTTTTGGGTTTTCTCCGCCCCTCCCTGTTTGGGGAGGGGGCGGGGGAAAGACTATTTTTAATATCCGTCGTTCTGCTTTATTCCGCTCAGCTCAACTTCCTTCTGTGGTATTGGGAAGAGTACGTTTTTAGGAGCGAATGTACCGAACTCAGCCTTGGCTGCTTCACTCTCGCGGGCGATATAGGCTTCGAGAGTCGCTTTGGCAACACCCCAGCGGCAGAGGTCGAACCAACGGTGTGCCTCCATAGCCAACTCTACACGACGTTCGTGACGAATAGCCTTGCGGAGGTCCTCCTGAGTATCTGTCGTTGTCTGGTTAATACCATTTACCTTATATGTATAGCCTGGGAAAGTAGCAAGACCTGCACGAGTACGAACCTCGTTGAGAGCATTCTTAGCAGCGGTGAGATCAGCACCACCCAGCTCGCAGCAAGCCTCAGCATACATAAGGAGGACGTCAGCGTAGCGTATTACCTTATTATTAATAGGACCACGGGTAGCGTGAGCCAGCTTGTAAGTCTTGCCGCCATCGCCGTCGGTGTACATAGCATACTTCTTGCTGAGGTAGCGGTCACCGAGGTAAATCTCCTGTGCCGCAATCTCCATCTGGTCATCGGTAGGATTGAGGATAGTAGCGTCACGACGAATGTCGCCAGTCTCGTACTCGTCGTAGAGGTTCTGTGTTGGCTTGTCCCAACCCCAGCCCTTATCGCCGTCAGCCAATTTATCAGAGCGAGAACGCTGGAGGATAACGCTGAAGGTTCCCAGTGTGAAGCCGTAGCCACCCTCTGAAGAGCCGTAGTCACCCTCGGGGTTCTCTACATACTGTATCTCCCATACTGACTCAGGACCGTTCTCACCAACGAGTGTGAAGTTGTCGAAGTATTGAGGACAGAGTCTGTACTCCTGACTGTTGAGGATTTTCTTACCCCAGTCGCGAGCCTTCTGGTAGTGCTCTGTAGCCTCAGTAGTCTTGCCTTCCTGTGCGAGGAAGCCAGCGAGATAGAGGTGTGTCTTGAGGAGCATAGCCTGCGCAGCACCCTTGGTAGCGCGACCCATGTCTTCCTGAGCATACTGGCTCTTGAGCCACAGCACCTTCTCGGCAGCCTCAAGGTCCTTGATAATAAAGTTATATGTCTCTTCCTGTGAAGCACGTGTCTGTGCCCACTTGTCCTTGCTGTCAACGACGAAGTCGATGAGCGGCATACCGCCAAACACACGAACAAGGCGGAAGTAGTACATAGCACGCATAAACTGTACCTCGCCGACGAGACGCTCCTTGACGGTGGTGTTCACCACGTTAGTCTTCTTGGTAGGAGTGGCTGTAAGCACCTCGTCCTCGACCTTCGAATTGGGAAGGTTAGCCATAGCGTAGTTGCAACGTCCTATACCCTGCCAAATGCCGCGGTAGTACTCAAGGAGGATTTCGTTGTTGGGATTAACCTTGAAGTTATCGATCTCGTAAGCGTCGAGACCGTCGGTAACACCCTGACCACCCTTAAGTGCGTCGTCAGAAGCAATATCACCGATGTACCACTCAGAGAAATAAGCACCACCACCGTACTCCCACATATTAGGAGTGTAGGTAGCATTCACCAGTTCAACGATAGCCTTGCCGGAGGTGAGGTAGTCCTCAGGATGACTCACACCCGGTGTATCTTCGGTCAGCCAGTCGTGGCAAGAACTCAGTGACACCGTTGCTAACGACAGGGCTGCATATATAAATAACTTTCTTGTTTTCATAACTTTAAATAATTACTATTGAAAAGCTAATCATAATTTTCAATTCTCAACTCTCAATTCTCTATTAGAACGACAGGTTCATACCCATGAGGAAGGTGCGTGCCTGTGGATAGTTTCCGTAGTCAACGCCACCCTGTACTTCTGGGTCGTAGCCGTTGTAGTTAGTAACAGTAAATACGTTGCTCATTGAAAGGTAAACACGTGCCTTTGTGAGACCAATCTTACTGATGAGGTTCTTCTGGAAGGTATAACCCAACTGGATGTTCTTCAGACGGAGGTATGCTCCACTCTCTACGAAGCGGTCGCTAACGTAGGAGTTAACAGTGCTCTTTGGGTTAGGAATTGATCCGAGAGGATTAGCCTCTGTCCACACATTAACCATATCAGGGCTGAGCATTGAGGTAAGACCAGTTCCTTCGGTACGTGTGCGGAGGCTGTTGTAAATCTTGTTGCCTGCAACACCCTGGAAGAACAGTGAGAGGTCGATACCCTTCCAATCTGCTGAGATATTAAGACCGTAGGTAAACTTAGGGAATGGATTACCGATGTCGGTCTTGTCAAGGTCGTTAATCTTACCGTCGCCATTGAGGTCGGCATAAATTGCATCACCTGGCTTGTATGTTCCGGGAGTCTCGTTAGGCAGGCGCTTGCAAGTGCCGTCAGCCTCGAAGTCCTCTGCCTTGTAGATACCCTGGTACTTATAGCCCCAGAAGGTGTAGAGAGGAATATTCTCGTCGCATACTCGGATGCCGTCAACCTGTACGCGCTCACCACCGTTGAGTGCTGTAAGTTTGTTCTTGATGAACGACATGTTATAATCTACTGCGTAGTGGAAATCGCCGATGCTGTACTGATGTCCGAGAGTGAACTCAAGACCGATGTTACGTACAGTACCCACGTTAGCCTGTCCGTCGTAACGGTTACCAACCCATGCCGGACCCTTAACGGTGAGCAACATGTCCTTGGTATTACGAACGAAACCTTCGATTGTTGCAGAGAACAGACCGTTGCGGATAGCGAAGTCGATACCGCCGTTCCATGTCTCTGTGCGCTCCCACTTACCACCGCGGTTCTTATATGTAAGGATGGCAGCACCTGTGAGGTCCTTATTGTTGTTGAACGGATAGGTGTAGAAGATAGGACCACCGTGACCTATTGTAGAAACGAAGGCGTCGTTACCAATCTTATCGTTACCGATAACACCCCATCCTACACGAACCTTCAGGAAGTCGAGCCAAGAAATATCTTTCAGGAATGACTCCTCGCTGGCGCGCCATGCGAGAGCAACTGATGGGAAGTAGCCCCATGTGTTCTCGGGGAACTTATTGGTACCGTCGGCACGGAAGTTCACCGTGAGGAGGTAACGGTCTAAGTAAGAGTAGAACAGACGTCCCAGGAACGACAGACGGCGGCTGCGGTCAACAGCGTCACCTGCGTAACCCTTGTCGTAGGTAGTCTGGTTGAGGTACCAGTTTTTGTCGGAAGGATTCAGGATGTCTGAACCGGAACCGCTAATCTGGTAGTAGTTGTACTCCTCAGTAGTCTGACCAACCATAGCATTGATATGATGCTCCTTGATGGTAGTATCGTAGGTTACGATATTCTCCCATGTGAAGTTGGTGTAGTGGGTCATGTTACGAATGAGGAAGTTATGGTCCATGTGGTCGTAACCATTAATAGTATATTGCGGACGGAAGTTACGGAAACGGTCTGTAACCTCGTTATAGCTGAAGTCAGTACGATATGTCAAGCCCTTGATGGGGTTGAACTCAAGATAGATATCGCCAATCCAACGGCTTGTAGTAGTCTTAGGATTAGAAGTCTCTACTATTGCCAGTGGGTTGTAGATATTAGAATAGTTGGTAGGAGCAGCGAGTTTGCCGCTGAGGTCATAAACGTCATAGTCGTTACCAAAGAGACCTTTCTTTACCATAGCTTTTGCTCCGTCGGGATAGCGTGCCGGGTCCCAAGGAGTCATAGCGGTAGCCATTGACAGCAGACCTGAGTTAATGCTATTCTCTGCAGAAGACTTACCGAAGCTGTAAACGTAAGAGAGGTTCTCACCTATCTTCAGCCAAGGCTTAACCTGGAAAGAGGTGTTGGCACGGAGGGTAAGACGGTTGTAGTCAGAACCGATGATAGTACCTTCCTGCTGGAACCAGCTGGCAGAGAAAGAATAATTATAGTGGTCAGCACCACCGTCGAGAGACACGTGGTAGTTCTGGATAGGAGCGGTGCGGAACACTTCGTCCTGCCAGTCTGTGTTGTACCGTGTATAGTCGAGTCCATCGGGATGAGCCTCAGTCATAGCTACAGCGTTGTAGCGTGAACCACCGATGCGGTACTTGTCGAGCCAGAAGTTAAGACCCTTCTCGGTATAGTCGGCAAGTTCCTCGGCAGAACCGTTAAGACTAATCATGGTACGCGCGTAAGTGTCGCGATCCATAAGGTCGAGTTTCTTCCAGCGCTTCTGCCAACCAACGTACATATCGAAGTTTACACTTGAATGACCCTTGTCACCACGCTTTGTAGTAACGAGGATTACACCGTTAGCACCACGAGAACCGTAGATAGCTGTTGAAGAAGCATCCTTGAGAATCTCGGTAGATTCAATATCACTTGGACTTAAGAAAGAAATGTCATCGCAGATAACACCATCAACGACGAAGATAGGAGCTGAGTTGTTTACAGTACCGATACCACGAATACGGATTTCGGCAGCAGCACCCGGCTGTCCGCTGTTGGCATTTACGGTAACGCCGGCAGCACGACCCTGCAATGCCTGGTCCATACTTGCGGCAGGAGTCTTCTTAAGATTTTCAGCATTAACGACAGCAACAGAACCGGTGAGGTCGCTCTTCTTCATTGTACCATAACCGATGGCTACAACCTCGTCGAGCATGTTTGCATCGTCTTCCATCTTAACGTTGATGGTCTGTGAACTGGAGAAAGAGCGGATAGCGTCTTTACATCCGACGAAAGAAAACTGTAGTTTACCTGGTTTGCTGACATTGAGAGTGTAGTTACCGTCAATGTCGGTGATGGTAGCCTGCTGGGTACCGACGAGAACTACAGTAGCGCCAATAACAGGCTCGCCGTCGGAGTCGGTTACTGTTCCCTGAAGCTTTATCGTCTGGGCAGCCAAGGTCATTGGCAGCACCATCATCAGAATAGCTAAGATTTTTGTTTTCATGAACTGTTTTTATTTTGATTTGGATTTTCAGCCGCAAAATTAGACCTTATTGATATATGGCACAAATATATTACCTCACAAAAACCTCACTTCTTTCTTTTTCGCAAACGTTTACTAATCTATTATAGGGAAATGTTGCATCTCACTTTTTTATGCAGGATGTAAGGTTTTTTCTTATTTTTTTTGCCTTATAAATATTTTTTACTTATCTTTGCTCCCACTTACGAACAAGAAGCTATCTTACTATACATGAAAAGACTATTCTTAACTATTATACTAACTATATCGTTACTTAGTGCGAAGGCTCAACTTTCGCCACTACGTAATTTCAGCACCTTTGACTACAAAGCCGGTACACAAAACTGGGCGGTACGTCAGGGATTTAACGACATCATGTTTTTTGCCAACAACTCCGGACTGTTAGCCTACGACGGCGACAGCTGGTTTCTGGAGCAAGTGCCTAACTTCACTACCATCAGGGCATTGATGTGCGACCCCGACAACGGGTGTGTATATGTCGGAGCCACCGATGAGTTCGGCTATTTCAACGGCAACAAGGAGCGTACAGGCATGGAGTACAACTCTTTCGCCACGCTACTGCCCCAGAAACTTAGACATTTCGGGGAGATATGGAATATCTTCCGCTACGGCAAGTCGTTAGTGTTCCAGAGCAAGAACGAGCTGTTTATTGTTCGGAATAGCAGAAAGATTGTACGCGTACCGTCGAAATACCGCATCGACTACTCCGCGAATATCAACAACAAGGTAATAGTAGCCACCCACCAGGGTGTCTTCACACTGAAAGGCAACAGCCTTGTTCCTCTTGGCGGCACGGAGATAATGATAGGAAAGACCGTCCGTTCAATACTCCCTATATATAATAAGGTAATGTTTGTCACCAACTCCAGCGGATTGTTCCTCTACGACGGCGTCGCAACAACGCCATTTACCGCCGACTTCTCGCCGCAGCTCGTGTCGGAACAGATATTTTGCGCTGCCACCAACGGCAAGTATGTAGCCTTCGGAACGGTACGAAAAGGTGTCGTAGTGAAGAATCTAACAAACGGTGTCACATCGTACGCCAACGTGTTCACAGGTCTGCAGAACAACACCGTGCTGTCGCTACAGTTCGATAAGATCGGCAACCTGTGGTTAGGACTCGACAACGGAGTGTCGTACATGATGACAGAGATGCCATACTCGTCGCTCTTGGACGTCAGGAACAGCAACGGAACGGGCTATGCCTCACAGGTATATGGCGACAAGCTGTACCTGGGAACCAACCAGGGACTGTTCTTCACCGCCTATCCGCCGCAGTACAGTTACATGCCTCCGTCGGAGCAGACAGTGGAAGGAATAACGGGACAGGTGTGGTCGCTGAAGAAAATCAACGGCACACTGCTGTGCGGTAACGACAACGGAGCGTATATCATCAACGGCTCACAGGCAAAGAGGATAGAAGGTACCGAAGGAACATGGAACTTCGTGGAGCTTAAGAAGCACCCGGGGTACGTGCTGGCGTGCGACTACCGCAGTTTCTACATACTTAAACAGGGTGCGGGCGGATATATCTTCAGCCATAGGATAAACGGTATAGACATCACGAGTGTGGGTTTCCTTGAGGCTAACGACGGAAGCATCTGGATAGCCGACTGGCAGAAAGGTGTCTATCACGTGTGGCTTAATGACGAACTGACGGCGGTGAAGAAAAAGATTTTCTTCAACAAGGGCAACGTACTGGCGGTCAGCGAGAACAACCAGATGTGCAGCATCGGCGGCGAAGTGTATGTCTCTGCCGTTGACGGACTGTATCACTATGATGCCAAGAAGCACCGACTATCCTTCGACAAGCTCATGAGTCACGTCTTTAACCATTTCGGCACGTCGCTGCGTATCATGGAACTGCCTAACAAGGACATCCTGGCGACGTCAGCCGGCTTTGTCGCGGTGGCTCACAGGACGAAAAACGGCTTCCGCGTGGATAGCGTGACATACCAGGGAATGGCGGACCACCTGCAGTTAGGACTCGGAAACTTCGGCGTACTTGACAGCACACATATCATTCTTAACAGCCAAAACGGCTTCCTCGTCATGAAGACCAACTACAACCTGAGTTCCGAAAACAGTCGTGCACTGATACGCTCCATAAGAAGCAGCCTACAGACAGACTCTGTATTATACAGGTATTCCGACAACCAGGGCATCACGGCAAAACGTGTGGATATACCCCATAACCAGAACTCTATACTCATAGACTTCGTAATGCCGGAATACCGTGACGACAACGCAGTAACCTACCAGTGCTTCCTTGAGGGCTATGACAAAGAGTGGACTAACGAGCAGACAACTACTACGAAGGAATACACCCGACTGCCGAAAGGGACATACACCTTCCACGTAAGGGCAAAGAACAAAATCACGGGAAACACCGAGGAGACTACACTGGAGATAAGAATACTCCCAGCGTGGTACGAGACATGGTGGGCTAACCTGATATACATCATCATCGCCGCCGGAGTACTGTGGGTACTCTACAAGGTGCAGCGCGAGATAACGCGCAGAAAGATGAACAAGATACGCGAAGAGCAGAAACGCAAGATGGAGGAACAGCGCATACGCTTCGAAATGGAAGACGCCAAGAAAGAAAAAGAACTTGCCGTGCTGCGTACCGGACAGTTGGAAATGGAACTGAAGCACAAGGTAAGCGAACTGGCTGACTATAACATCAACCTCATGCGCAAGAACGATATGCTCCAGGAACTGGACCAACAGATGAACGACCTCTCGGAGAGCGTACGCCGCGAAGATATCAAGGCACGCATAACGAAGAAGATAAAGGACATACGCCACGACATAAAAATGAATATGGAGGACGACGACAACTGGGATAAGTTCGAACAGAACTTCAATATGGTCTATAACAACTTCATGATGAAACTCGACCAGAACTACCCCGACCTGAAACTTATTGACAAGAAACTGTGCGCATACCTGCGCATGGGACTTAGCAGCAAGGAGATGGCACAGCTTCTCAACACCTCGGAGCGCAGTATAGAGACGGCGCGCTACCGACTGAGAAAGAAACTCGGACTGGGAAGCGGAGAGAACCTCGGAGAGTTCATCAAAATTCTCAATGCCAAAAATGACAGCGAAGAGGACAACGCCGCAATAACTAAAAAAGATTAAAAAGCCACACAAAGGTAGCACTAATTTCCAAATTAGCAGTACCTTTGCATTCCGAGATAGAGATTATACGGGAGTTAGCGGGAGTTAGCGGACAATAGTAACAAGTGCATAGTGCATACGTCAGTTAACTACACGAGCGAAAGCTCGTTAACTACAGATAACTTCAGATAACTACAGACAAGTAATATCATTTATAAACATATAAACTTATAATTATGAAAATCGAAAAAGTTCATGCAAGAGAAATCCTCGACTCAAGAGGTAATCCTACCGTAGAGGTAGAAGTAACACTGGAAAACGGTGTAATGGGACGCGCTGCTGTACCATCAGGCGCATCAACAGGTGAGAACGAAGCTCTCGAGCTCCGTGATGGCGACAAGGGTCGCTACCTCGGCAAGGGCGTTCTGAAGGCTGTTGAGAATGTAAATACTATCATCGCTCCTGCTCTCAAGGGCGACTGCGTCTTCGACCAGCGTGCCGTTGACCAGAAGATGCTCGCACTCGACGGTACTCCTACAAAGAGTAAACTCGGTGCTAACGCTATCCTCGGCGTTTCACTGGCTACAGCACAGGCTGCTGCTAAGGCACTAAATATCCCTCTGTACCGCTACATCGGCGGCTGCAACAGCTACACCATGCCTCTCCCGATGATGAACATCGTTAACGGTGGTGCTCACTCTGACGCTCCTATCGCATTCCAGGAGTTCATGATTGGTCCTGTTGGTGCTACAAGCATCCGCGAGGCTGTACGTATGGGTGCTGAGGTATTCCACAACCTCGCTAAGCTGCTGAAGGCTCGCGGTCTCTCTACAGCTGTAGGTGACGAGGGTGGTTTCGCTCCTAACTTCAACGGCATTGAGGACGCTCTTGACACTATCATGGCTGCTATCAAGGCTGCCGGTTACGAGCCGGGTAAGGACGTACGCATCGCTATGGACTGCGCTGCTTCTGAGTTCGCTGTTCAGGAGAACGGTCAGTGGTTCTACGACTATCGTCAGCTGAAGAACGGTAAGCAGAAGGATCCTAATGGTAAGAAGCTCTCTGCAGACGAGCAGATAGCATACCTCGAGGAACTCATCAACAAATATCCTATCTACTCTATCGAGGACGGTCTCGACGAGAACGACTGGGAGAACTGGGTAAAGCTTACAGAGCGCGTAGGCAACAAGTGCCAACTCGTAGGCGACGACCTGTTCGTTACCAACGTTAAGTTCCTCGAGAAGGGTATCAAGATGGGTGCCGCAAACTCTATACTTATCAAGGTTAACCAGATCGGTTCACTCACAGAGACTCTCGACGCTATCGAGATGGCTCACCGTCATGGTTACACCACAGTTACTTCTCACCGCTCCGGCGAGACTGAGGACACTACAATCGCTGACATCGCAGTAGCTACTAACAGCGGTCAGATTAAGACTGGTTCACTCTCTCGTACAGACCGTATGGCTAAGTACAACCAGCTTATCCGTATCGAGGAACAGCTCGGTGCTACAAGCAAGTATAAGTACGAGAAGTTGAAGTAACTAGGATAGCCTAGGCAGTCCTAGGTGGTCCTAGGTGATCCTAGGAAATCCTAGAATAAAAAAAGAGAGGCGCTTGCCTCTCTTTTTTATTCTTTTTCGTAGCGCTTTTTCAGTTGCGCCTTTATCTCTTTCATCTTAGTCTCCGTTAGGTTATAGCCTAACATCACAAAGATTGCTACGAAGGCAGAGCCCGCAGGAATGATGATATCCGCCAGTCGCAGTTGGGTAAGAGTCTCCGGCGCCTGAACGGCAATGTTCTGGTCGAAGGCAACCCACTTGAGTACGGCACCGCTGAGTACCAATGCCAACGACTGTCCCATCTTCACCATCCACCAATAGATAGCACCGAACTGACTCTCCTTACGTGGCAGTCCATTCTTTAGCTCGTCAAGGTCGCACACGTCGGCAGTCATACTCATCATAAGTGTAAACAGACCACCCATACCGAACGACATCAGTGGCAACGGCAGGAACATAAGCCAGGGATTCTCCGGACTGAAGCCCCACCACTTCATGATGTAACCTACGATAGATATCACGGTAGAGATGACAAAAGCCTGTTTCTTTCCCCACTTTCCAGCCATCCACGTTACGACAGGTATCACCAAGAAGGCGGTGATAAGAGCCTGTATGGTAGCAAACCATGCTGAGGCAGAGCGGAAGAGTGTCGGCACCCAGTCCCATGTGAGCCAGTTGTTTGCCAGTGAGTAGTCACCATCGAACATATAATATACTATGATGTAGTTGGCAAAGGCGGCCACAATCTGGAAACCGTTATACACCAAGAATGTAGCGACACAAAGACGAAGGAAGGGCTTGTTGGCAAACACCTCACCGAGGTTCTTAAATACATCCTTCACCACATTCCACATTCCCGATAGGGTAACGCCAGGACGTTCACTGTCTTCTTCGGGGAGTGGTGGTTCCTTACAGAAGATAGCAGGAATGATACCAGTGAAGATACACAGTGCTCCGACGGCGATAGAGAGTTTACGTACTCCCTCCACCTGTGTGGCGAAGATATAGTCAGGATTTGAGATAAGCGCCCAGAACCAAGGTACTATCATCCATGCTGTCTGGCCTATGATATTTGCTATACCCATCACCTTGGTACGTTCGTTGTAGTCGTCGGTCATCTCGTAACCCAAACCGATAAACGGTGTACTGAAGATAGTGTTTCCCGTAATGTACAGCAGCGACATCACAAGGAAATACCAGAAGTTATATGTCTGTCCGTTCTCAGGACTCATCTGCCACAGCAGGATAAAGAGTATTCCCGTCACTACAGCACCGACAAAGATATATGGTCTGCGACGTCCCCACCCCGTACGACTATTATCAGAGATATATCCCATGATGGGGTCAGTAAGTGCATCGAAGAATCGTGGTATTCCACCCAACAGTCCGGCGAGGAACGGGTCCATGCCGTATCCTGTTACCAGGAAGAACATGAACACTCCCAGCGCTGCCGGCAGGAGGTTGTTAGTAAGACTTCCCGAGCCGTAGGCAAGTTTCTGTCCAATGCTCAGTTTTCCGGTAGATGTAAGGTTCCTGTGTGTCATTTTATGGTTATTGTTTGAATAGCTTCCTTAGAGATAGAGAGGTCATAGTGCTTTCCGTCAACGACGAGGTCGAGTCCTACGGGGTTAGCACCTTGGTTTATTGCCACCACAGCGATAGTACCGTCGGGGTTACGTACTGCTGTTGCCATAACCTCTTTGTTATCACACTTCACACCAAGCACCTTAGCACCTGGACGGAGGTAGCGACTGAAGTGTAATATAGAGTAATACATTGGTGTGAAATACACCTCGTCATTCTCTGTATCGGCAATGACAGGAGCCAGACACCAGTTCTTTGCCCAGTTAGGACCGCCCTGACGATCGAGAACCATGTTCCAGTCTATCCATCCGTCAACCCAATTGTTCAGACAACCTATGATATCACGGGCATAGCGGAACACAGGCACATACTTAGGATGCAGATGTTTCTGGTTATCGGGAGCCCAGTCCCATCCCCAGTCTGTTGCCTCACACTGCCAGTACCACGCGTCGTCCTTCCAGTGGGGGTCTTCTGCATCGATGCACCCCTCGGTTTCTATGATATGCTTATTTGGTGCTTTATCGTGAGCCATCGTCAGCTCCTTGCCAAACCACTCAACGGTACTCTCGTACCAGTGAACGGCGATACCGCCAAAGTAGCGTGCTGTAGCCTCATCGGCATACATAGCGTCAATCCACTCTGGTATTCCCAAGCGGTTCTGGTCATAGCCTAAAATCTGTACGTTACCGAAGCCAGCCTTCTCGAATGTCGGACCCATATAGTCGCGAACGAAGGCAGCCTCGTACTTAGGGTCGAAATACATACTCTCCCAGTTGTTGCCGTTGCCGTAAGGCTCGTTGACTGGTGTCATACCCCAGATATCCACACCTTTTGCCTTGTATGCTTCAAGGTACTTAACGAGGTAGTTGGCATATACCTGCTGATATTCCGGCAGCAGGGCACCACCTACATATTCCTGATTGTCTTTCATCCACCACGGTGCTGTCCACGGTGATGCTACAATCTGGAAGCCGTCCTTTGACGCAGCCTGTGCGTCCTTGATGAGAGGGAGCAGTGTCTCCTCATCTACCGCAATAGTAAAGCTCTTGAGCAGGGTGTCGCCCTTCACGTCAGCATAGCAGTAATGACCTTTTGAGAAGTCACAAGAGCCGATGTGTGTACGTGTGAGTGAATAGCGTGCTCCTTCGGGACCGAAGTATGCATCGATCACCTCCTGGCGCTTTTCCTTACTCAGCTTAGCCAATGTTGACGATGTGGCCTCAGTGAAAGAGCCACCGATACCGACGAGGGTCTGGCGCTCCTCAGCGCTGTTTACCTCGATAATAACAGGATTTTCTAACTTTTCAAACTCCGTCTTCTGAACAAGGGTTCCACCCTCTGAGGATGTTTCCCATACTTCGATGTCCTTCTGAGAACATGCTTGCAGTGCAAGAACTACCATAAGGAGTGATAAAAGGTAAGGTTTTGTTTTCATTGTTGTATATTTTTTTCGTTATTACGTCATTACGTTATACCGTCACTTCTATTTCGCTGAACTGTCGTGCGAAGAGATGTGCGCTGTCGGGAGCCGACAGTGTCATTCCCTCGCCATTGCAGCGACGATATATTATCTTCGCTCCGCAGTATGTGAACGACAGTGTGCCGTCAGAGAGGAACTCGTCATCTCTGAGAAGTGTAGGACGGAAGGAAACACGACCGTTCTCCACCCTAACACCGAGTTCTCCGAAACGACAGATGATATCTTCCTTCACCTGTCCAGTCATTCCCGGCTGTCGCGCTCCCTTTCCCCATGGGGTATGAGAATAGGCATCGGTAGAGAATGCTCCATATTCACGGGCTGTCTTATGGATTCCCGTTCCTTCGAGGATAGCGTGATAGTGCTTTGCCAAAGCCTCTGTCTCAGGTGCTGTAGCGTCGAGAGCCTGGAAGTAGCACTCCTGTGTAGCCACGAGGAGTTTTGATACCATGTGCCAGTAGATGCTGCCGAGTCCTTCGTATGCGAAGAAAGTGCCGCTACGTCCTGTGAATGCCTTGTGGTCGAAGGTCTCTTCGAAGAGGTCTAAGAGGGTTTTCTGCTCTGCCTCCGAAACACCTATCTTTTCCATTGCTGCAGCGAGGTCGCCAGCATTACGGAACGTGCCGTTAAAGTGTACGGTGCCGCAGACGTCACGGCTCACGAGGCGCTTGTCGCCCTCCTGAACCATAGCCTTAAGCAGCGGAGAGCGCTCAAGGGCATCTTCCGGCAGACAGTTCTTCTCCAAGAATCCCGGGAGTTCCTTGTTAGGATAAAGCATATAGCTCTTCTGGTCTTCTCTCCACAGACGACTGCCGCGGAGGGCATCAAGGACGGAGAGAGCCTCCGCCGGCGTCAGCACTCCCGAGCTCAGTACAGCCACCTGTCCTTCGAGCATCTCTGCGAGATAGCGGATGCCTGCAAAACGACCGTCGTTGAGTTCAAGGATATTATAAGAATGATAAAGTCCGTCGCTCCTGCGGTTATTACGGATGCTCTTCTCTACCTTTTCGAGTGCTGTAGTAAGGAAGGCTATGACGTCGTCGCGCTTTACCTTTACTGCACCTTCGCTGAACGAATTGGTGTATATCTTCTGTCGGTATGCTGTTGAAGCCTCACCGAGGGCATCCATGACAGCCTGTGTCTCCTTCATACCGAGAGCCTCAGCGGTAGCACACATCCATGCATTTACCTCACCCGACATAGTGAATTCCTTATTCGGGGAGTTAGCCACAATACCGCGATAGAACTTCAGCGCACGGTGCAGATAGCATAGGGTGACAACAGAGAGACCACCGCCCACGAGGGCATTGTTAGCATCGTTCCACTCCGGACGCTGGGTGTTCATCCATATACCACCGTCGGGGATGAAATTAGACAGTTTCGCCAACAGCGATACCAGCAGTTTCTCAAGGAGAGAAGCCTTCACCGTCTTGCCGTCAGCACCTTTAAGGTATGCGGCATCGACACCCTTGACAGCCATTTCCTTCTTCAGTCTGTCGCTAAGAGGACCGTCGAAGACGATGGTATCTTTAGGATTCTTGAGTATTTCCTTGTAAGGCTTTATGCGGTAAGGTACGTTAGCGAAAGGATATGCGGGAGTATCAAGACGTGCTGCGAGTTGTCCTGGCACATGTGCCTCCTCAGCCTCCATAAGACGAAGGAGGTATATAATCTGGTGGTCGCCCCAGTAGCCTATATACGACCAAGGGTCTGTGGGGTCTTCCGTCTCCCAGTCGAAGCCTGCCTTGGTGACGCGGTAGGGGTTATATCCGTCTGCCGTAGTACAGCTGAGGAACTTCTCCGTCATAGCGCCTAACAGATTTGGATAAGACACCGCCAGTGCCTCCCAGTTCTGGAAGATGTCGCGCCAGTTACCCTCGTAGTCGAGGACGGGTTTTCCCGTTACCGGGTCAGTGGTATTGATATTGAACTTGTTCCAAGGACGTGTCGGGTCACCATGACGACGACTGAACCCTAACGGCAGCGGATTGTCTGCTGTAGGCTCAGCGAGAGGGATACCACCACGCATAATATTAAACATTGTGTTCGAGAAGTGACGTGCCGTACGTGCCTCGTCAGCAGTATTCTGTATGCCGTCAGCCTTTGCCACGAGTTCCACAAGACGTGCTGTTGCATCCTCGAGGTCCTTCTCAAGGAGCACCTTCATATCTTTTATTGTACGCAGCTGTTCTCTAAGGGCAACAACCTCTGACTGGTCTTTCATAACGTCGGCAACTACCGTCCACGACTTCTTCTCGTTGGCAGCAAGAGACAGTGATGTGCCGAGCAGGTAAGCGCCACACTCTCCCTTCACTAAGGTTTCCTCCTTCAGTGGTTCTCCTTTGCGGAAGGCAGGTATCTGTGCTGACGAAAGAAGATGTACAGGACTCTCAAGACCTGTCTGCCATACTACGTTGCAACGCAGTGCTTCACTGGGTTCTGCGCGGTCTATGATGATAGCGCTAAGACAGAACATTCCTATGCTTGTCTCCGGCTCTAACTGTGTCTGCTTATAAGCATTTACCAGATTGCTTGAAGCCTGTTGCAGGGCACTAGGCACGCCACACGGCATCACGTTCTGCACACCGTCGAGCACCTCGAGTTGTACTGCTTTTCCGAGGTTCTCTATTGTCGCCTCGCGCTGGAAGCCATAGCGGTCTCCCGGGGTCCACTGCCAACAGAAACGGAGCTGCCAGTCTTTGTTTATCTCCTCGAAGATGACGCTATTTCCTATACGACTCTTATATAGATTCCTCTCCAGTTGGAACTGTGCCTCGCTACGTTCAGAGAATGGTTCCCAGCAACGGTTGTCTCCTTCCTTGCGGATGAGTGTCTTACTACCAGTATTCTCTGCCGATGCAGTTACTCTGTCGTCGGTGTCATAAGGGAACAGTGCCCAGTCGGCACTACGACGACCAGCGGTAATACCACCGTTACTTGACATAAACGTCCACAGGTCTGTACCGCTCACTACATTCATAAAGAACGGCTCCATCTCATCTACTTTCTCTACCTGGAAGTAGCCGCCATTCTTCTTCGTTATCACTTCTTTACTCATTATACCTATTATTATATATTATATTACTATTCTCGCACCTCGCATCTCGCACCTCGAAAAACCTTCTCAATCTCCTCCCTCGTTGACTCGTATGGATTGATACGATGCACCTTGCTGAGCAACTTATATGCTATGCGTGGATACAGCTCGTACAGTCCTTTGTCGTTTGGCATTCCCTTTGCACAGATGCCAAACCACTCCTCGTTCATATTTTTCTTACCTTTGATGAAGTCGAACTTATAGCCTCCGTTAGCCCATGAAGCATGAGTATCGTGGATGTCGAGGTTCTTTTCCTGGTCGCTCTTCCACCATCCGTCGCTGAACTGGAAGGTAAAGCCGCCTATGCAGTTGCCCGAAAGTCCCTGTCCTGCCGCATTGAGGTATATCTCTTCCCAGTTGTTAAGGAGTATCGCCGCCTGCTCCTTCTGTGCTTCCTGCATAGTCACCGAATTAAAGGCGTCGGCCCCGAACTCCGTAAACATCAGTGGCTTGCCGTATTTCTCCTTTACCACTTGGAACAGCGTGTCGAAGGAGTCACCGCGATAGCTATTGACGCCGAAGATGTCTATGTCTTTGCACTCCTCGACAATGATGTCAAGGAATACGAGATCGCCATTACAGATGGCAACGGGACGTGATGGATCTATAGTCTTGACAATCTTTGCAGCTTCGTTGAACAGGCGGTACATGTGTCTTGCCCGTGAGGCAGTAACACCCTCCTCCACCGGAATGTCCTCCGTCTCGGCACCTTTCCAGAACAGTCCGTAGTTATTCTCATTGCCGAGAAGGTACAACAGCAGTCCCTGGGTGTTCTTATATGTCTCCGCCAGGGCAATAGCTTCACTTAGTAAGTGTTTGCGTATCTCGGTTATAGAATAGTCCGTATGACTATAATCCACCCCGTCAATCATCAGACCGTAGCGACCGAAGGAATGGTTAAGCACGGTATATATACCATAATTATTATATATATACTCTATCCACGAAGGAGGGATATGCGAATACTGCCTGACTACATTAACGCCCATATTCTTCAGCAGTGTCATCTCGCTGTCCAGTGCCGCACGGATAACGTCATCGGACTGTTCCCACAGGTTATACGCATAGTTGGTGCCTATGGGGAAGTAGTCCCAGTTCATGCCGCTGATGAAGAAAGGCGTTCCGTCAACGGTCAGCTGCCACCCTTGCGGGGTGTTGGCGACCTCCACCTGTCGCTGTCCTAAGGCGGAGACAGTAAACAGTAATGTTGTCAGTGCTACAAGGATCTTCTTCATGCTGTTGAAACTTTTACTTAATCGTTTGCAAAGATACTCCAACTGCTTAAATATAAGAAGGGAAAGACCTCAAAAAAAACTCACATTCTTCAAAAAGAGGAGGGAGAAGTGAGGAGAGAGGAGAGGAAAACTTAAGAATAATTTTGTATTCTCCTTCCTTTGTGTTAATTTTGCAAACGTGAAAAAGCAGATATTACTTATCAACGACATGGCGGGATACGGTAAAGTAGCCACTGCCGCCATGCTACCCATATTGTCATATATGGGTTATCCGGTGTTTAACCTTCCCACAGCATTGGTGTCGAACACTCTTGACTACGGGAAGTTTAATATTCTTGAGACGACGGACTACATACGTGGTGTGTTCCCCGTATGGAAGGAACTTGGCTTTCGTTACGATGCTATAGCAACGGGCTTTATGGCTTCCGAGCAACAGGCACGTATGATTGCAGCATATTGTAAGGAACAGGCTGCCGACGGAACAATTATCTTCGTTGACCCTATCATGGGTGACGAGGGGAAGTTGTATAATGGTGTCACCCCGTCAACTATCAACTCCATGCGCGAGATGATTGGTGTGGCACATCTTATCTTCCCCAACTACACCGAGGCGTGCTACCTTACTAATAATATATATAATGTGGAGGGCGTTTCGTGGGAGGAGGCTCAAGGACTCCTAAATAGTCTTAGGGCTATAGGCACCCGCTCGGCACTCATCACAAGTATTAAAGTTTACGGACAGACGAGTGTTGTTGGTTACAATCATAATAACGACGAATATTTCCAGCTGCCCTACAACGAGATTCCTGTGCACTTCCCCGGAACGGGAGATATGTTTTCGGCAATACTCATTGCCCACCTGTTAGACGGCGAGACACTTAAAGACAGCACGAGGAAGGCTATGGACGCCCTTTACCGTCTCATTGATAAGAATAAGAATAACGCCGATAAGAACCTCGGCATACCAATAGAACATAATTTTGATTTAATATGAAGAAAATTCTTTTATTTCTGCTCCTTATAAGCACTACAGCGTATGCTAAGGAGCCAACATGGAACGAGCGTCCGAAACTCGTCGTGGGTATTGTTGTTGACCAGATGCGCTGGGACTATCTCTCGCGCTACTATGACCGCTTCGGTACCGATGGCTTCAGGCGCCTGACGGACAAGGGCTACTCCTTTAACAACTGTCTCATAAACTACCTGCCAACGGTAACGGCGATAGGTCATACCAGTGTTTACACCGGCACCACTCCCGCTTTTCACGGTATCTGCGGCAACGACTTCTACATCGATGGAATGGCGACTTATTGCTGCAATGACGACTCCGTAAGCACTATTGGCAGCGACTCCAAGAAGGGTCAGCGTTCACCGAAGAACCTTCTTGCCACCACCATTGGCGACCAGCTGCGTCTGCATACCGATTTTAAGTCGAAGGTGATAGGCGTGTCCTACAAGGACCGTGCCGCCATCTTCCCCGCCGGACGCAGTGCCAACGGTGCCTACTGGCTTGACACTAAGAACCTGTGTTTCATAACAAGCACCTATTACCGTGACGACCTGCCGCAGTGGGTAAAAGAGCAGAACAAACTGCTGGCAAAGAACAAGGACGTTCAGGCTGCCGGAAAGGATATCGGACTCTCGCCGTTGTGCGGAACGATAACCACGGACATGGCGATAGCTGCCGTCGAGGGTGAGAAACTGGGACAGGGCGACGCCACCGATATGCTGTGCGTAAGCTACTCGCAGACCGACGTCATAGGACACCAGTGGAGCACACGGGGAACACATACCGACGAGGCGTACCTGCAACTGGACCGCGACCTTGCACGCCTGTTCAGATTTCTCGATGAAAAGGTGGGAAAAGACAACTATCTGCTCTTCCTGACAGCCGACCACGGGGCAGCCCATAACTGGAAGTTTATGGAGGACCACGGACTCAATGGCGGTCCTTTCAGGGCAAGTTCCGTCGTCGATGATGTGGAGAAGGTCGTAAAGTCAGCCTTCGGCAACGGGAAGAACGTCATTTCCACGATTAATTCGTACAGAATATTCCTTGACCATAAGTCCATAGCCGACCAGAACCTCGACCTGCAGAAGGTGAAGGATGTCATTGTGGAGTATCTCCGTACCGTGCCTAACGTTGAGTTTGTAATAGACTACGAACGGGCGCAGCAACAGAGTCTGCCGGCGATAATCCGCGACCGTGCCATGATGGGCTACCACTACCGCCGCAGCGGCGACATCCTCGTGGTCTGCGAGCCCGGATACTACGAGTATTTCAAGTCGTCGTCGCCCGTAGGTACTACCCACGGCGAGTGGAACCCTTACGACGCCCATATCCCCATGCTCTTCTACGGGTGGCATGTGCCTCACGGAGAGAACAGCAGCGAGGTGCACATTACCGACATAGCTCCTACCGTTTGTCAGATGCTGCACATCCAGCAGCCTAACGCATGTGTTGGCGAAGCGAGAGAGATGAAGTAGGAATTACGAAGTGGGGAGTGGGAATTTAGATGCTGCCGTAAAGGCAGTGGAGGAATATCTTAACAGTCATCCCGAACTTCGTGCCGATGCAGACAAAGGCAAGATGTTCGGGGTGTTGTTAGTTGATGGCAACACCACCGACGTCAGGGTTCATAAACTCGGTGAATTCGCCTTTTTAGCCGCCTACAGTGGACTGCTTGCAGGACGAAACGACTGGGAGTGGTTCGTGCCTCCGGTGTTCGACGCGCAACAGCCCGACGGACACTTCAAGCGCACGGAACGCGCCATTTCATCGATAAACGACAAGATAAAGGAACTTGAAGAAAGTCTTGAGCAGGAGACTCAAGGAAAGAAGGAAAAAGAGCGGGAAATAGAGGAATACCGCAGGAAGATGCAGGCGGCGAAGGTGCTTCGCGACACGCGACGTCTGCACCACAACCTCTCTCCCGAAGAAGAGGCAGCGCTTATCCGCGAGAGTCAGTTTATGAAGGCGGAGCTTCACCGCATGAAGAAACGTCTTGCGGAGACAACACCAATTGCCGATGAATTGGAGGATTTACGACGAAAGCGTCGCGAAATGTCCGAAGATTTACAGCGTTGGCTCTTCTCCCAATACAAGCTTCTTAATTATAAAGGTGAAGAAAAAACAGTCCTCGAAATCTTTTATCCACAACTGCCACCGGCTGCCACTGGTGACTGCTGCGCTCCCAAGCTACTGCAGTACGCCTACTCCCACGGAATGAAACCACTCCACATGACGGAGTTCTGGTGGGGTGCGAGTCCTAAGGGCGAGATACGCCACCACCTGCACTTCTACCCGCCTTGCAAGGGGCGGTGCATGCCGCTGTTAAGGTGGATGATCAACCCACCCCCGACCCCTCCGGGGAGGGGAGCTAAAATGCGCCAAATTCTCCCCTCCTCGGAGGGGCTGGGGGTGGGTTATCTCTTCGAAGACCCCCAGATAGCGGTTATCGACAAGCCTGCCGGGATGTTGTCGGTACCCGGAAAGACAGGCGAAGTGTCGGTATATGACATTATGCGTCAGCGCTATCCCAATACCGACAGTCCGTTGATAGTCCACCGTCTTGACCAGGCGACGAGTGGCATCATGGTAATTGCCAAGACCCTTTATGCCTACCATAATCTTCAAAAACAATTCTCGGAGCACACCATAGAGAAGCGCTATGTAGCGGTACTGGAGAAGCAAAGAACCCCCACCCAACCTCCCCGAGGGGAGGCGACTATACTCCAAAGAGGAGAGATAAGTCTTCCACTCCGTCCCGACCTTAATGACCGTCCGCGTCAGGTGGTGGACTACGAACACGGCAAACCCGCAGTAACAAAATACCGCATAATTACCGACTCCCAACCAGAGTCTAATACCCAATCAAGTAATCATAATTATAAATTCCCAATTCCTAATTCTCAATTCCCCAGAGTCGCTCTCTTCCCCCAGACTGGACGTACCCATCAACTCCGTGTGCACTGTGCTCACAAGGACGGTCTTAACAATCCAATACTTGGCGACACACTCTACGGCAGCAAAAAGGCAGAGCGACTCTTTCTCCACGCCGACAAAATCACTTTTACCCACCCCACCACAGGCGAAAGAGTGACATTTTCCTCGCACGTACCTTTTTAATATACACCTTTTTCTATATTTATACCATAATTGTGGTATATGTACACCCACAAATGTGGCATTTCGGAATATAATCAGACGAAAAATCTACAATTTATAAGAAAAATCTTTGCAATTATAATTTTTTTATTTACTTTTGCACTCGATATTGTAGTAAAATATCAAAGACTGTACGGACAAAAAAAGTTGAATTCAATATATTCTATACATTATTTTATTTATTAATTTTTATACAATTATGGGTAAAAAGTTTACAACTTTCGTGGTATTGTTAGCAGCGGTGCTGTTTGCATTACCCACTCAGGCTCAAATCGTTAAGAAAGCAGCCCCCACGGGTGCTATGAAGACAACGGTTGTGAGCGCTGAGCAACTTAAAGCCGGCAAGGCTGCCTATGAGAAGGCTAACGACAAGACCGTCGGTGTAGCATTCCGTGGCAACGCAGCTGTCGAGAAGTCTTCTGTACAGTTATCTGCTGAGGAACTGATGGCAATGAAGGCTGCAGACAAGAGTGTCGGCAAGATTTTCGCAAAGTGGGACTGGGCGGCTCACCAGGCAAAGTACTTCAATAAGAAGAACCTGGCACAGAGCAGTTTCAAGAACCGCTTTTCCGACTTCACTCCTCGCAAAGTCGATCCTTTCGAGGGTAAGAGTGTTAAGGTCGGTAATGTAGTCGGTCCGCGTCGTGCTATCACGACCGACGATCACGGCATCATCACCGATCCGGGCGAGGGCGAGGCAAAGTACTACACCCGTGCCGGAAGTGCCTTCTATGTGGCCAGTGGTAGTGTCTATAGTGAAGATCAGAGTGGCACCGTGACGATTGTCGAGGCCGAAGGCGGCAAGGTGTATATCAAGGACCCCGTGTCGCACTATAGCCAGGGTAGCTGGGTGGAAGGCACCAAGGATGGCAACACCATCACCGTGGCTACTGGCCAGCCGCTGGTGTGGAATTCCAACTATTCTACTACGCTGGGCTTATACTGGGCTAACGCCCAGAGCACTTCAACCGGCAGCACCTATATAAAGGACGTGGAGACCACTACCATCACCTTCACCGTTGACGATGCTGCAGGCACCGTCACGCTCGACGGCAGCAGCCAGGACAAAATCATCGGCGTTTACTGGGACGACGACAACTCATGGAGTGGCTATGGCGACTATAGTACTGTGTGGACACTGAATACCGAGTATGAGCCGGCTTCTACCGATCCTATCGTGCTGCCCGACGGCGCCGAGGTTCAGAACTG
>CAMUVE010000002.1:0-109787 GCA_947163985.1 uncultured Prevotella sp. | reverse complement strand
ACAATGTGTGGGGCATCGTGACTCACAGCGGTACCGATGGTAATAACCACGGCATTTATTATGGTGCTAACTATCTGAGGAATAAGACGAAGCTGGAGCCGATAGTCTATGTGAGCGACGAGGCGCACTATTCAAACATGCGTCTGGCGCATCTGCAGAACCTCGAGGTTAAGCTGATAAAGAGCGACCCCATGGGGCGTATGATTCCGGAAGAACTGGAGAAGGGGCTTGACTTGACACGCCCCGCACTGCTCATCTATGCTATGGGTTCCACTTTCAAGGGTGCCATCGACGATCAGGAGGCTCTGAATGCCGTACTTGACCGTCATCCCGAAATACCGGCGGTTTATCGCCATGTGGATGCTGCCCTGTTCGGCGGTTATCTGCCGTTTACGGACGACAGGAGAATGGTCAGCCAGAAGGCCATGCGATTTGAGTCTATCGCCATCAGCGGTCATAAGTTCTTCGGAATCGATTCACCTTGCGGCCTCTTCCTCTGCACACGTGATGTGTATGACAACCAGGCAGACTTCAATGTGACCTATCTGAACAGCAACATGCGCATGATTAACTGTTCACGCGACGCTCTGCAGCCGCTGAAATTCTGGTGGCTCATTCAGACGGTTGGATACGACGGCTGGGCAAAGCAGGCTCGGCAGATGAGGGAGTGTACCGCCTATCTCAAGCAGCAACTGGATGCCATCCACTGGCCGTGCTGGGTGAACCAATACAGCAACACGGTGTTCTTCAGGCGCCCGTTGCCTGAGATTGTCAGGAAATACACGCTTGCCCAGGGCTATGACGACCGTTTCGGCGGGGAACTCGCCCACGTGGTGGTGATGCAGCATGTCACAAAAGAAAAGATAGACCAATTCATCAAAGAACTGAAGCACTAACATAGTTTGTCTCCTCAAATCATACCGTTATGAAAACAAGATTATTCATTCTTATCTTCGCGCTTGTAGCAAGCGCAGGAACACTTTTTGCCGAGAGCGGCACATTGGGTGATAACGCCACATGGAACTATGCCGACGGTGTCCTCACTATCAGCGGAACAGGAGCTATGACAGATTTCGCGAACCTCATGGCTGTTCCCTGGAACGCATACAGACGGGATACCCGCACTATCATCATCGAAGACGGCATCACCCATGTCGGAGATAATTCCTTTGTCGCGTTCGGCAGTCTGGAAAGTGTGACTATCGGCAGTAGCGTCAAGAGCATCGGTATTCATGCCTTCTACCGCGCCTCTAATATGTCCGAATTGGTACTCCCCGCCAGCCTCGTCACTATCGGGGAACAGGCTTTCAGCGGCTGCGGCCAACTTACTGAAATCGTTCTCCCCAACGGCCTCACTACCCTCGGAGACCAGGCTTTCGCTGGGTGCGGAAAACTGACATCCGTCACTATCCCCGCCACCGTCACCTCCATCGGAGAGAATTGTTTCGAATATTGCTCAGGCTTGACCGCCTTCAATGTGGATGCTGCCAATCCTAACTACGCTTCGGAGGACGGCGTTTTGTTTGACAAAGAGAAGACCACGCTCCTGCTTTACCCTATTAATAAACCAGAGCCTGCATACACTGTCCCCGCCACCGTCACAACGATTGTTCCACGGGCTATCTGTCAGTGCGAATTCCTGACGTCGGCCACAATTCCCGCTTCCGTCGCTTCTATCGGAAATATGAATCTGTACAATTGCTATGCATTGACCGAGATAATAGTGGATGCCGCCAACGCCAGCTATTCCTCAGCAGACGGTGTCCTGTTCAACAAAGACAAGACAACGCTCATCCGCTTCCCATCCGGCATCATCAGCGATGAATACACTATCCCCGCCACCGTCACTACCGTAGAAGAAATAGCCTTCGCCGAATGTTACTGGCTCACCACGGTTGTCGTACCTAATACAGTCGAAACCATCGGCGAGTATGCGTTCAATGCCGTATCGAATGTAATCTATAGCGGACCGGCTACTGGTGCGCCGTGGGGTGCTTTCTATATGAACGGATATGTAGATAAACCGTTTATCTTCAGCGATGATACCAAGACCTGCCTCGTTGGTTGTTCCCGCTTCTACGAAGGCGAAATAACAATCCCGTCCAGTGTTACGGAGATGGGCGAGCGCGCGTTTATGATCTGCACAGGCATCACCTCCGTCACTATTCCAGAGGGCATCACCCATATTCCGAACCTGGCGTTCGAAGAGTGCCTTTCCCTGACGTCGGTTACCATTCCCGCTACCGTTGCCTCCATCGGAAATACGGCTTTCAGTTGGTGTTCCGCTCTGATGTCAGTTACCTGCCACGCCGTTACGCCGCCAGCTTGCGGAGAGTATGTTTTCGGAAGCGTGGATATGAGCGCCTGCCAGCTCTTCGTGCCAGCGAATAGCCTCGAAGCCTATCAGAACGCAACGACATGGCAAGACTTTGCCAACATCCTGCCGATTCAGTCAACAGCTGTCGGGCAAATTTCTGCCCCTCAGAATGACAACAAGGCAAGAACCGTCTTCCATAACGGCCATATCTATATCGTCTCTGGTGACAAGACGTACACCATCCTCGGACAGAAACTCCGTTGTGCATGGATGATTAACAACAATAAAAACCAAAGAAAATGAAACGAATTAATTATTTAGTGATGTTGGCAGCGGCGGCCCTGATGGCTAGCTTCGGACCAAAAGTGGAGCAAACGGTCTTGGTGGGTCATTTCCATAATACGGATGACGTGCCTGAGTATGTAATCCTGTTCAACGAAGATACAGGAGAAGAACTGGCTAATGTGCCCGTGAAAGACGGAGTTTTCCGCTACGACATACCCAGCGACAAGACGACTCTCATGTCCGTCCGTTTCGGTCAGGACGGCAACGGCTGGAAGGAGAATTTCGTCCCTACCGGCGACACGGTGCGCTACGAGATTGACGGTCTCAAGACGGTTGCCGAGGAATTCGCACCAGAGACATCGCTTAACTTCCAGACACGCGATTTTGCGCGGTTCTGCGTGGATGTGCTTCCCCGCCTGCAGACCGATTCTACCGCCACAAGTGAATTGCGTGACTACTGCCTCCGGCTGATTGACGAACATCCCTCCGATTTCCTCGGTTACGATGGTCTGATGTTTGCCTCGTTAGCTCAGATGTCAGAGGAAGAGTGGTTGGCATTGGTGGACAAGGTGGCGCCTGAGATTCAGGCAAAGCCCCATGTGCAGGCGCTGAAGGCTCAGTATGCGGCCTCACGAGAAGAGAAGTAGTTGCCTAAGAGTGCTCCATATAATGACTACGGAA
This sequence comes from uncultured Prevotella sp., assembly GCA_947163985.1. GTDB lineage: Bacteria > Bacteroidota > Bacteroidia > Bacteroidales > Bacteroidaceae > Prevotella. Next base: position 106,504 of record CAMUVE010000002.1, on the reverse strand, counting down.
GGTTGCGAAGACGTCCTCGAACTGCGGGTGCTGTGCACCACAGGGCACGGCGCGCTCCATGAGCAGTCGTACCCCGTTGCCTACAAAACGACGGACGTCGTGGGGTTAACACCCTTACACCCTTAAACGTCAAAATTACAAGTACAGCAAAATCACTATAATAAACAAAAACTGCTGCACTCCCTACACCGCCAACACCTGGCTGCGTGTAAGTGTTCGATTATCAACAAGTTATGCTACTAATAAACGGGGTGCTCATCCTACGCCGACGCAACACCGACACTACACCGGAATGAAGGAAACGTTTGTAACTTACCACGGAGTAGTCGGACACTTACCACGGAGTAGTCGGACATTTACCACGGAGTAGTTGGACATTTACCACGAAGTAGTCGGACATTTACCACGGAATAGTCGGACATTTACCACGGAGTAGTTGGACACTCTGTCCGGAGGCTTCGGACAAAATGTCCGGAATATTAATAAAAAATCCGGGACTATATGCGCCGGTGTAGCGTAGGTGTAGGTTGGGTGTAGTGTGAACATGGGTTGTAATGAAATATAATATGCTGACAACCACCACATTACAGCCCGTTGGGTGTTGACGGTGTAGGGAGTGCAGCAGTTTTTGTTGGTAACCTCACTTAATCACGACTTTCTTTCCATCCTTAATATACACTCCGTGCTGCGGCTCCTTGCTCAGGCGGCGTCCGCTTAGGTCGTAGAGGGAGGAGGATTGGGGTATTGTATTATTTAATTGATTCAAGCCCGCTGCCTCTGTATTATAGAATAAAGTACTTTCTCCGATAGAGCATTTAATTAGACACGGAATAGCACCTCCTGAAAAAAATATCAGTCCACCTTCCATCCCACCAGTTATAGAGCCTACACCTTCAATCCACACATCTGTTGAAGATGTATGAAGTGTACTCTGAAGATAAATAATTTTTCTAAGTCTTTTGTCTTGAGACTCAGGTAATATCTTTTCCACTACATCTGTAACAACCCATTCTTCTGAAGACATGCTATTACCTGTTTGTTGCACATAGATATCGCCATTATTCAATGTGAAATCCATCACTAAAATTACTTGATTGTAGGAGTTATCATACAAATATACCTTACCATCTTTCTCCCCTAAATAATTATTCGAAGCATCCCAAGTCTCAGGGTAAGGTTCGCCAGTCCATTCCTCGCGCCCTCTAGTGTATATTTTCTTGAATGGAATATCGTCAATGGTAAGGGTATTGCCATCCAGTTTGTACTCCTCAAATACAACAGCCTTGTCTTGGTATTCAGGACCTACTGACTTAACGTATTGCATTTCCCACACCTTTCCTTTGGTCAGGAATGAGTCGTACTCTTCATTGCCATCTGCGAACAACATTGTCGGCAAAAGCATAATAGCAAATAATATCAACACCTTTTTCATAATTCAAACTTTTTATATTGTTCTGCAAAGATAACAACTATTAATTACATAACAATGATTTTATTTGTTTTTAATAAATGGAACCACTTTCTATATTAATGACAGCACCCAAAGGCGCCAAGAAACTGCTACCATTTGTCATATGAATTATTCCATTATTCCTCATAATCAACTCACTTCCACTTTCCATTTCTATATTAGAAGAATTTAGTGTTCCACCATCAACACCATAATTTTCTCCAAAATATTCTTTTGCTTTTCTATTGGCGGAGCGTTCCATCCAACTTAATCGGTGAGTTGAAAATGGTGCTTCATTTATTTTTTCACTCTTCATGGCACTTATCAAGCTAGGAACTCCCACGCTGAAGAGGTAGCCCAATCCATATTCTTGACTTTGTAAATAATGTCCGTACTCGTGCATATGGGGCGCAATCTCGCTGTGTATACTATTCTACATCTTGTCATTTTTGATTTTCTTCCATTTTCTTAAATTCCGATTTGTAATCTTAAAACGTATAGTAGAAGCCCACCAATTACTTTGATTAAGATAATTAAATAAAGAAACCAGCTCATTTTTTTTATTAAAAACTATGGATTCTGTTTTTGTTTTAATTGTTATGCTGTTTATTTCATTTGTTATAAAATTACGAATTGTATTAACATCCCATTCTTTTTTATTAAAAATCTCCAAACTATCAGAGAAAAACAACACATTTTTATAAATGTTTGAAATTTCTTTAAAATTTCTAAGGTCGGGAGCATAAAGGAATAATGTATTTGAAGGATGCGAACTCATGGGTGAAAGTCTCTTTTCTAAGTATTCATTCCTATTCATAGTTAATTTCAATGAGTCGTTATTGCTAAATTCAATGGTAATATTTACAATACTATCAGTTTTGTTTGAAAAAGCCAGATAGGGACCGTGTAAACTCGCATAAGAATTAGAAAAACTTACAAGAAGTATTACAATAAAAAACCTAAAGCTATTCATATAATCAATAATTTATAAAATCTTCAAGTGTTAAAAGTGCTCACCGGAACCCCATGAGCATCGGAACCCCATGAGCATTCTTTATTTTCCATAATAGTATATTTTCATTAATCTCTCTTTGGGATTCAAGTCACTACGAGTAAAAACATATTTCTTTAAAATAAGTTCCTCGTTTCCAAGGTTTTTAAATATCATGTTATTACCCATTGCAGTACTTTGCACTTGCACGGTACCAAACCACGTAGAATAAACCTCCTTTGACGGAAAGAATAATAGTGTATAATTCTGAAAAGGTGAATTAAAGGCAGTTGACCAAGTTGCATTTTCTGATCCTATAGAAATATAAGTATATCCATTAGGTGTTAATGAACAACTTCCAACAATAATATCGTATGATTGGTTTATACCATCATCGAAACCTTCTATAGGTACCATATACACACTTTGATCAGATAAATTATATATATCAAACCGACAACTATAGTATTCTTCTCCCAAGTGCTTACATGACGAGAGAGAAACAAGTATTGTTAATACGATAACCAGCAAAAATAAAAGCTTCTTCATTTTTATATTAATTTGGTTAGTGCAAAATTATAAAAGAAAAAAGAGTCTGATATAAATTTCCCAATAATAAATTCAACAAAAAATCAACAAACAACGTAAATTACTAATAATCAATCGGATATTGATTGTATTTTTTTGTCAAAGTCTTTAGCAGAGCCATCACAATTAAATATTTTCTTCAGTAATCTTCGACGCAATACAGAAACCTCTGATTGTGATATATCAAGAATAATACTAATATCTTTTGGCTGAAAACGTAAACGAACAAGAATACATAGATAAATATCCAACTTGCGAAGAGATTGGGTATTAACTGTCAGTAACTGGAAAAAGGTTGGAACTTCATTATTTAATAGTCCAACAAGAGTATCCCAATCTTCTACGGTTATTTCGCTTTTATGTGGTGCAAGACAATAATCTCTAAAGTGTTTATATATTTCTGACTTTGTAAGTCGCAGATTTACGTCGTTTAACTTTTTGTAATTCTTGGTTTGATATTCATCTATCTTGGATTGTAACTCATGTATCCTTTTTGTTTTCTCTTCTATTATTAAAGGTAAATTTGCGGTAGATAGCTTTTCAATTTCGTTTTTTAATAGAAGTAACTCTTGTACATCACTTTTGTGTTGTTTCTCCATTTCTCTTCTTTCCCGATTATACTTTCGTATAATAGATATTGTGCAATATAAAACACTTATTACACAAAAAATGACAACAAACAATATAGATTTGAACTTTGAAACCTCTTCACTTTTTTCTAATGCCAGTTGTTGATGGCGGGTATAGTCATACTGAGACTGCATCTGCTGCATTTCAATTTCAATACTGTTTCGTTTTTGTTTGTCGTTTGCGTCATACGCTTTTAGTGAATACTTTGCTACGGAATCATTATTGTGTAGTTTTTTATACAACAGGGACAATCCATAAAAAGCAGCTTCTTTATCATTTATGTCTTTTCCACTTTCTAATAATCTTCTAAACATTAATTCTGCGGAATCTGTTTTTTCAACACCTAAATAATAGCGACCTTTTATATAATAGTATATTTCCTTACCTTCAGATATCTCATTATTACGAAACATTCCTGACTCTTTCTCATATATATCTATATATGGACGAGCTTGAATGAATTTTCCTTGTTCAACGAGGGTGCTTATGATGTTGCCTGCACATATAGCTGCTTCTCTGTTATAACCATGCATTAAATACAATTGACGTGAGTTTAAAAGAATTGCTAAGCAGGAATCCTCCATGCCCAAATAATGATATACATTGTAAAGAGATTCATAGCATATAATCGACACTAACGTATCTCCTGAAAGTAAAGAGTATTTTATAGCGTTGTTTAGAACTGACTTTTGCTCATAAGGCAGATTCATTTCGTAAAACAAATTTCCCATTTGTCCGTGCACACGGCTCAGCAGCCGATAGTCGCAGTCGGTGGCGGTGGTGTCGGCACAGTCAACGGCGTCGTGGTAACTCTGGAGGGCGGCGGGGGCTTCGCCCATATCACGATAGGCACAGCCGAGGAGATAGTGGGCACGCATACGTTCGTTGGCGGAGCCGTAGCTGTCGAACCACTCTGCGGTGATTTTCAGTGCGGAGTCGGTAGTAAAGGGTATATAGTTACGGTTAAGGCTGTCTGCCTCGTCTAATACCGCCAACATACGACCACGCTCACTGCTGCCGCAAGCAATGAGGAGCAAAAGGAATAACGTATATATGGTAATATGCTTATACATTCAGCAGCTCGTTAGGGTGTTCTATGAATGTTGTGGCGCCGTGCTCCAGGAGGAATTGTTTGGTGCGGAAGCCCCAGAGAACGCTGATGCAAGGTAGTCCGCTGTTGCGGGCTGTGGCGAGGTCAACGTCGCTGTCGCCGACATATACCGCCGAGGTGACATTGCCGAGCTGTCGGAGCGCCTCGAAGACAGTGTCGGGGGCGGGTTTCTTACGGATGCCTGCTGCTTCGTGTTCGCCTATAGCTACTTCTATCTCGGGAAAGAAATGTGCCACGAGTTCCTGGGTGGCTGCCATCATCTTGTTGCTTACCACCGCAAGGCGACAGCCGTGCTGCTTCAGTGCGTGGATAGTATCGACGATACCGTCGTAGGGACGGGTGGTGTCTAAGGAGTGCTCCATATAATGACTACGGAAGGTTGCAAAGACGTCCTCGAACTGTGGATTCTCCGCACCACGGGGCACGGCGCGCTCCATGAGCAGTCGTACCCCGTTGCCTACAAAGCGACGGACGTCGTCGATAGAGTGTTCCGGCATGCTGTACTGACGCAAGGCGTAGTTGACGCTCGCCGCCAGGTCGTGCAGCGTGTCGAGTAGCGTACCGTCAAGGTCGAAAATGTATGTGTCGTACTTCACTTCTTACTTCACCTCTTACTTCACGACCTTCTTTCCATCCTTAATATACACTCCGTGCTGCGGCTCCCCGTTCAGGCGGCGACCGCTGAGGTCATAGACTGGAGAGAGGAGAGAGGTACGAGGTGCGAGGGGCGAAGAGATGGATGAAGGGTCGGGGTCGGCACCCTTGACGATATTTCCCTCATCGTCGTAGGTGGGTCCTGTGCTGTAGTTCTTGGCAGCCTTGAGGAACTCAGCCTCATCGACAGCAGGGATTTCCTGAGCGTAGGACTGCCAGATGTCTATCTTGCCGGCACCGGAGTACTTCTTACATATCTCGGGGACATCGGCGGTCTTGTCTGTCTGGTTAAGGAAATAGCCTGCCCATGTGTCTGTAGGCACCCAGTCGCAGGTGAGCATCTCGGTGTATTTCTCCTTACCCGTTGTGGGGGTATTGAGATATCCGTTCAGGAGGTTAGTACAATTCTTATAGATGATGTCGTAACCCTCGTCCTTACGAACGTTTACACGTCCACCATCACTTGTCTTTCCATGAACAGGTGACTTAGAATCCTCGAAATAGCAGGCATCGACATAGCCGAAGGCGTCCTTGCGGATGTCGTAGCCGTCACCACACTTATACTGGTAGTTGTTGCAGTAGTGCATGTGACCATAGCGCTGCAGCGGCAGACGCGAGCCGTCGGGCATGTTCTCATAGAAGTTATGATGGGTGGAGATGGTGCGGTCGAAGTTGTCGGAGTCGCCCTTACCCGAGAGACACGCCTTCTTATGGGTGTGGAAATGGTTGTACGAGATTGTCATCCACTTGATATTATTCTTACAGTCGGCAAGTCCGTCGTAGCGGTCCTTACCCTGGTCGCTACCCTCGTTGAAGAACTCACAGTGGTCTATCCAGATATGTGCTCCCCAGCGGTCAGCAGCAGCGTAGCTCTCCTTATCTGCCTGAATACCAATGCAGTCGGGGTCGCCAACTTGTACGGCAGCACCACTGCGCCACGCAACGATTTTGTTCTCGCCCGACTTCATAACAGGAACGCCTGTCATTGTGAAGCGACAGTTGCGGATGATAATATTATTTACACACTGCATAACGAGGGTGATGCGCGAGATTAGCGGAGCCTTGCCCGTCTCGGGGTTAACGATGCCGATGAGTGTCTTGTTTGAAGCCACAAGGATACGTTCTCCGTAAGAGGTCTTCACGCCCTCGCTGCCGTCCTGCTTAGCACAGAGTGCTCCCTCGTCGATGGAGTTCACGTATGCTACCGGAGCAGGTTCTATGTCTCTGTCGAGAAGAATGACGTAAGGGTCCTTTGCCTGCAGGTAAGCCTGCAGCTGCGAGAAGGTTTCTGCCTTTACCACCTTACCGGCAGCACCACCTGTGGTAGCACCTGCGAGATAGTGTTTTGTACCAGCCTCGCCCTCGTATGCAGCGAATCCGTCAACGCCGAAGTTACGTCCATCAACAGTCTGTGCTACTGTATGTAAGCCTCCAAATGTCATAAGACACAATGCTGAAAATATAAGTTTCTTCATAGTAGTATAATTTTGTTTGCTGTATCAGTTTGCCATTTCTGAGAGGAACTTTATGCGCACCAGTCGTACCTCGTCCTCGTCGTACTCGTTGTTAAGCTCTTCCATAGCCGTTTCGAGGTCATCGGTCTCGCTTTCCTTGAAGTACTCATAGATGTCTTCGACGTGGTCTTCGTCAATTACCTCGTCGATGAAGTAGCTTATGTCCAGACGCGTACCGCTATATACTATAGCCTCTATCTCGTCGAGGAGCTCGTCGAACTCCAAGCCCTGAGCGTTGGCGATGTCGTCGAGAGCCACCTGACGGTCGATGCTCTGGATAATCTTCACCTTCAGCATTGACTTCTTGGCTACGGTGCGCACGCGGAGGTCCTCGGGACGTTCTATCTGGTTCTCCTCGCAGTGGAGTTTTATGAGTTCCAGGAACTCCTTGCCGTAGCGTTTCGCCTTGCCGACGCCGACACCCTGAATGTTCTGCAGCTCTTCCATAGTGATGGGGTATGCTGTAGCCATCTGTTCGAGCGACACGTCCTGGAAGATGACATACGGAGGCAGCTGATGACGTTTGGCGACGGTCTTACGAAGGTCCTTGAGCATAGCATAGAGCGTCGGGTCAAGGGCACCTCCCTGGTGGTCCATCTCCTCGTCGTAGTCGTCGTTGAACTCGTTGTCCTCGACGATCTGGAACGGCACGGGGTTCTTCAAATATTTCTTGCCTGCTGCGGTGAGCTTTAGGAGTCCGTAGTTCTCCACATCCTTCTTCATATATCCGGCAAGGAGAGCCTGTCGGATGACGGGATTCCACAGTTTCTTGTCGATATCGGCACCAGCACCGAAGTCCTCCAGCGCGTCGTGCTTATGAGCCACAATGTCGTTGGTAGCATTTCCCGACACGAAGTCTATGACGTAGTCGCTGCGGAAGTCCTCCTTAAGCAGCTGCACAGCACGGAGTACGATGCAGAGAGCCTCCGTAGCCTCGATCTTTGTCTTCGGATGAAGGCAGTTGTCGCAGTTATGACAGTTCTCCTGAGTATATTCCTCACCGAAGTAGTGGAGCAACATCTTACGACGGCACACCGACGATTCGGCATAGACTGCCGTCTCCTGGAGCAGCTGACGACCGATGTCCTGTTCGGCAACAGGCTTGCCCTCCATGAACTTCTCGAGTTTCTTGAGGTCCTTATAAGAGTAGAATGCTATACACTGTCCCTCGCCGCCATCACGTCCGGCACGTCCTGTCTCCTGATAATACCCCTCAAGACTCTTCGGGATGTCATAATGGATGACGAAACGCACGTCGGGTTTGTCGATACCCATACCGAAGGCTATCGTAGCCACGATGACATCGATGGTCTCCATGAGGAAATCGTCCTGCGTCTGACTGCGTGTCACGCTGTCAAGACCTGCATGATATGGAGCCGCCTTGATGTCGTTGGCACACAGTACGGCAGCCAGTTCCTCTACCTTCTTTCGTGACAGACAATATATGATGCCGCTCTTACCAGAGTTTGCCTTTATGAACTTCACTATCTGCTTGTCGATGTCGCTTGACTTCTGGCGCACCTCGTAGTAAAGGTTCGGACGGTTGAAGGAGCTCTTGAACTCCTTAGCGTCGAGGATGCCTAAGCTCTTCTTGATGTCGGAACGCACCTTGTCGGTAGCGGTAGCCGTAAGTGCAATGACGGGAGCATCGCCTATCTCGTTGATAATAGGACGGATACGACGGTACTCGGGACGGAAGTCGTGTCCCCACTCCGAGATACAGTGAGCCTCATCGATGGCGTAGAAAGATATCTTACACGTCTTGAAGAAGTCAACATACTCTCCCTTCGTCAACGACTCAGGTGCTACGTACAACAGTTTTGTGCGTCCCTCGACGATGTCGCGCTTCACGGCGTCTATTGCCGACTTGTTAAGCGACGAGTTGAGGTAGTGTGCTACTCCCTCCTCTTCGCTCATGCCGTTGATGACATCCACCTGATTCTTCATCAGTGCGATAAGTGGAGAGATGACTATTGCCGTACCCTCCATAAGCAGCGACGGGAGCTGGTAGCATAACGACTTTCCGCCACCCGTAGGCATGAGCACGAAGGTGTTGTTACCCTCGAGGACATTACGCACGATGGCTTCCTGATCGCCTTTGAATTTGTCGAATCCAAAGTAGTGTTTCAATTGTAGGTTTAGATCCAGGTTTTTATCCATAGTTTTGTTTTTATGCGCTCTTTCTCATTTGTTTATCTTTTTCTTCAACTTGTTTCTTTGCGTAGTCGAGAGTGACCACAAATTCTTTTTTGTTTGTTGACGGTATTTCAAACATTGCATCCATCATGATGTTTTCCACGATGGAACGCAGTCCGCGGGCTCCGAGTTTGAACGACAGCGCACGGTCCACGATGAAGTCGAGAGTCTCCTCGGGGAAGGTCAGTTTTATGCCGTCCATGGCGAAGAGTTTTTCATACTGCTTGACGATGGAGTTTTTAGGCTCCACAAGAATCTTGCGCAGAGCCTCCTTGTCAAGGGGGTTAAGATATGTCAGTACAGGCAGACGACCTATAATCTCCGGTATAAGTCCGAAGGCTTTCAGGTCTTGCGGCTGTATGTACTGCATGAGGTCTTCCTTGTTTATATTACGGGTATTCTTGACGTTGTTGAAGCCCACCACGTGGGTATTCAGGCGCTGGGCTATCTTACGTTCCACACCGTCGAAGGCACCGCCACAGATGAACAGTATGTTACGGGTGTTCACGTGGATATAGTCCTGGTCGGGGTGCTTGCGTCCGCCCTTAGGAGGAACGTTTACAATGGTTCCCTCAAGAAGTTTCAGGAGTCCCTGCTGTACGCCCTCGCCACTAACGTCGCGGGTGATGGAAGGGTTGTCGGACTTGCGTGCTATCTTGTCTATCTCGTCGATAAAGACTATTCCACGCTCCGCCTTAGCAACGTTATAGTCGGCTACCTGCAGCAGTCGGGTGAGTATGCTCTCCACGTCCTCTCCCACGTAGCCTGCCTCTGTGAGCACAGTAGCATCGACGATAGTAAAGGGAACGTCGAGCAGACGGGCTATGGTACGTGCCAGGAGCGTCTTTCCCGTTCCTGTGGCACCAGCCATAATGATGTTGCTCTTCTCTATATCCACGCCGTCGTCGTCAGCGGGTTGCTGAAGACGTTTGTAGTGGTTATATACAGCCACAGAGAGATAGCGCTTGGCGTCGTCCTGACCGATGACATATTCGTCGAGGAACGCTTTTATCTCACGAGGCTTAGGAATCTTCTTAAGCTTTGTTTCTTCTTCTTTTTTACTGTTTGTTGCTTTGTAGGCATTAGAACTAAGATATATCTCATAGACCTGCTTGATGCAGTCGTCGCAAATCATTCCGCTAAGACCTGTCACCAGGAGACCTACCTCACGTTCTCCCCTACCGCAGAAGCTACATACGTTTTTTGCCATTACTTCTTCTTTTTCAACACCTCATCAATCATTCCGTATTCACGAGCCTCCTCGGCAGTCATCCAGTAGTTTCTGTCGGAGTCTGCCCATACCTTCTCGTACGGAGTATGTGAATGTTCGCTGATGATGGTATATAGTTCTTTCTTGAATTTCATTATCTCCTTAGCCTCAATCTCGATGTCGGAAGCCTGTCCCTGAACGCCTCCTAAAGGCTGGTGAATCATAACGCGACTGTGGGTAAGCGCGCTGCGCTTTCCCTCCTGACCGCTAACGAGGAGCACTGCACCCATTGAGGCAGCCATTCCCGTGCAAAGTGTTGCTACGTCGGAGGTGATGAACTGCATAGTGTCGTAGATGCTCAGTCCTGCAGTAACGCTACCGCCAGGAGAGTTGATATAGATTGTTATATCACCATTATCAATAGAGTCCAGGTAAAGGAGCTGTGCTGTTATGGTATTGGCAGTATAATCATTAATCTCTGTTCCGAGGAAGATAATACGGTCCATCATAAGTCGTGAGAACACATCCATCTGTGTCACGTTCAACTGGCGCTCCTCAAGGATATAAGGATTAAGATATTGCGCTTGTGCTTTCATCATGTCGTCAAGCACCATTCCGTTAATGCCTAAATGTTTTGTGGCATATTTTCTGAAGTCGTTTTTCATTCGTTTTGTCCTTTATTTACATACTAAAAGAGGTCATTCACCCTTTTTCTAAATACAAAGATAAGAAAAAGAAAGTGAATAACCTCTATCTTTATAGAGTTTTTTTCAAAAATTAACCTTGCATGAGTTTATTGAACTCCTCGAGGGTTGCTTTTTTGCCGTTCAGCTTAACAACAGTCTTGAGTTTCTCTGTAAGTTTACGGTCGATGCTGCGGTCAACGAGATTGTCAACATATTCGCGCTTCTTGAGCATATCGTCAGCATAGCTGTCAATGTACTCGTCGGGAACATTGTTCATGCCGTACTGGGCGAACTGAGCACGTGCGGTCTCCTTTGCAGCCTCCTTGACGTCAGCATCCTCAATCTTTATCTCGTATGCTGCCACGAGCTGTTCCTTGATAAGGTGCCACGTGAGTTCCTTGATGCTCATCTCGTAGTTCTTCTCTACGAACTCGTCACCCTTATCCTTATTGTTGTTCTTCATGACGCGCTTCAGTATAGCGTCAGGATATGTCAGTGTGCCGACCTTCTTCTCGCAGTATGCACGAACATCCTGGATGAACTTGAAGTCAGCGTCAACAACGAACTGTGCCTCGAGCTGCTCGGCAATCTTCTGACGGAACGCCTTCTCGTCCTTAACAGCATCCTTACCGAATACCTGGTCGAAGAGCTCCTGGTTTACCTCAGCCTTCACGTAGCGTGTAATCTCGGTAATCTGGTAGCTGAAGTCAGAGGTTATCTGCTCTGCCTCTTCCTTAGTAATCTTCAGCAGACCCATCAGCTCTGCAGAGCTCTCTGGATAAGCCTTCTTCGGGTTGAAGGTTATGATGTCGCCAGTCTTTGCCTTTGCGAAGAGTTTCTTCTGTGCGTCAACCTTGATGTAGTTAGGCATCATCACAGCGCCCTCGACGGTGATACCACCCTCTTTGGTGTTACCGTCGGCGTCGAGCTCACGGAGGTCGCCCTTCAGCATATCGTTGTCTTTGTATGCATCGACCTTGTCATAGTGACCGCCGCGACTTGCATACATATCTACCTGCTGGTCGATAGTCTTGTCGTCAACAGTGATAGTGTAGTAATCTACCTTGTCCTTGTCTGTAAGTTCTATCTTGAAATCTGGAGCGACAGCAATATCGAATACGAAGGTGTATGGAGCTGCGCCCTCTACGTCAACGGGCTTCTGCTGCTCTGAAGGCAGAGGCTCACCAAGCATCTTTATCTTGTTGTCGTTGACATACTTGTAAATTTCCTGTCCTACGAGCTTGTTTATCTCGTCAACCTTCACGCTGGTACCAACCTGGCGACGGATGATGCTCATAGGTACCTGCCCTGGACGGAATCCAGGAACGTTAGCACGCTTGCGATAGTTCTTCAGTGCCTTCTCGACACTCTCCTGATAATCTGCTTCCTCGACGGTAATGGTCATCAGTCCATTCACCTTGTCGGGATTCTCAAATGTTACTTTCATCTTTTAGTCTTATTTTGTTTTTTTAATTCTTTATTTTCAAAAACGAGCCGCAAAGGTAACCAATAATTATGAATTATGAATTATGAATTATGAATTATTAACTATTAACTATCTTCCTCCGCCTGACGACGTCGTTTCTCCTCGTCAAGCATCTGGAAATCTTTCTTTTGCAGCACGAAGTTCGTACCGAGGTACTTCTCTTTGACAATGGGGTTTTCGGCAAGTTCCTCAGGCTTTCCCTGGAAGAGGATTCTTCCTTCGAAGAGCAGGTAGGCACGATCGGTAATGTTCAGCGTCTCGTGAACGTTGTGGTCGGTAATAAGGATGCCTATATTTCGATATTTCAGTTGACACACGATGTGCTGGATGTCCTCCACAGCGATAGGATCGACACCAGCGAAGGGTTCGTCGAGCATGATGAACTTCGGGTCGATAGCAAGACAACGTGCTATCTCCGTTCTGCGTCGCTCGCCTCCGGAAAGCTGGTCGCCAAGATTTTTGCGCACCTTCTCCAAACGGAACTCCTTTATCAGACTCTCCAGCTTATCTACCTGATAGTCATGGGGTTTACCCGTCAGCTCAAGCACCGACATGATATTGTCCTCGACAGACATCTTACGGAACACCGAAGCCTCCTGCGGCAGGTAGCCGATACCTGCTCGGGCACGTTTGTACACGGGATAGTCGGTTATCTCCTCATCGTCAAGATAAACATGACCGGCATTGGGTATCACCAATCCGGTAGTCATATAGAACGACGTCGTCTTACCTGCTCCGTTAGGTCCCAAGAGTCCTACTATCTCACCTTGACGGACATTTATACTCACTCCGTTAGCCACAGTGCGCTTGCCGTAAATCTTCACAAGACCTTCTGTGCGAAGCACCGTGCAGCCGTTGTTTTGTTGCATATTCTCTTCCATTCTGGTTGCAAAGGTATAAAATAATTCATAATTCGTAATTCATAATTCGTAATGATTAATCTTTTTTAATAGGTACTCGTGACTTTCAGTTCATATTTTTTTTGTAATTTTGCAGCCGAAATAAAAAAGTATTTAATGAGTACAGACAATTTAACGCAGATTCTTACTCGGACAGTAAGCGAACTCTCCGACGCGGAATCTCTGAAGGGACTATTCCATCAGCATCGCGACGGAGCCCCGCTGCCATCGGGCAAAGCACTGGAGGAAATCATAGAGCTGTCACGCTCTATTCTCTTTCCCGGATATTACGGAAAGAGTTCTGTAAACATAAAAACCATAAGTTTTCACATAGGAGTCAACGTGGAGCGACTGCAGAAACTGCTTACCGACCAGATTATGGCGGGTATGTGGTTCTCGAAGTGCGACTGCGAAAGTGGCGACATAAGCGACGAGATAACAGAGTGCAGTCGCAAGGCGGCGGAGATTGCCGTTCAGCTCATTGCCCGTCTGCCTAAGATACGCAGCATACTGGCTACCGACGTGGTGGCAGCATATAACGGAGACCCCGCTGCAGAGAGCTATGCCGAGATCATTTCGTGCTACCCCGTAATAAAGGCTCTCACCAACTACCGTCTGGCTCACGAACTGGTAGAGTTGGGGGTTCCGCTGATACCACGCATCATCAGCGAGATGGCTCACTCGGAAACGGGTATCGACATCCACCCTGCCGCACAGATTGGCAGTCACTTCACCATAGACCACGGAACGGGTGTCGTCATCGGCGCCACCTGTATCATAGGCAATAACGTGAAGCTGTATCAGGGTGTCACCTTAGGAGCGAAGAGCTTCCCTCTTGACGAGAACGGCAACCCCATAAAGGGTATTCCACGTCATCCTATCCTTGAGGACGATGTGATAGTTTATTCCAATGCCACCATCTTAGGAAGGGTGACCATAGGCAAGGGATGTGTCGTAGGCGCTAACCTCTGGATAACAAAGGACATGAAGCCGAAGACGAAGAAGTTTAAAATGGAAAAGAAAGATTATTTAGATATAGAATTTGACAATGGGACAGGAATTTAAGCTCATAGCCAAGACATTCATGGGTCTTGAGAGCGTGTTGGCAGAAGAACTCACTAATTTAGGAGCTAACAACATAGAGATAGGACGACGCATGGTGTCGTTCACAGGCGATAAGGAGATGATGTATCGCGCTAATATGCAGTTGCATACAGCGATACGCATACTAAAGCCAATAAAAGAATTCAAGGCACTGAGTGCCGACGATGTCTATGAGCAGGTGAAGGCAATAGACTGGAGCGACTACATAGGACTGAAGAGCACCTTTGCCGTTGACTCAGTGGTGTTCTCCGAGGAGTTCAAACACTCGAAGTTCGTGGCCTACAAGGTGAAAGACGCTATTGTAGATCAGTTCCGCGAGCGCACCAATATGCGTCCCAACGTCAGCGTCACCTCACCGGACATACGTCTGCACATACACATCGCCGAGGACAAGGCAACACTGTGTCTCGACTCCAGCGGCGAGAGTCTGCACCGTCGAGGCTATCGTCAGGAGAGTGTGGAAGCACCCCTCAACGAAGTCCTTGCTGCGGGTATTATCCTTATGAGCGGATGGCGCGGCGAGACCGACTTCATTGACCCTATGTGCGGTAGCGGCACACTGCTTATTGAGGCTGCACTCATAGCACACAACATGGCACCAGGACTGTTCCGCAAGGAGTTCGCCTTCGAGAAGTGGAACGACTTCGACGCAGAGCTCTTCGACAAGGTGTATAACGACGACTCCGAAGAGCGCGAATTCAAACACCACATCTACGGCTATGACGTTGACATGAAGGCTGTTAACACCGCCCTGCGTAATGTTCGTGCGGCAAGTCTTACCAACGACATCACCGTCGAGCAGCGCGACTTCAAGGACTTCACCGAACCGGAGGAGCCCGCAATAATGATTACCAATCCTCCATACGGAGAGCGCATCTCAACACCTAATCTCCTTGAGACATACAAGATGATTGGTGAACGACTGAAACATGCTTTCCAAGGTAATGAGGCGTGGATACTTAGTTATCGTGAGGAGTGTTTCGACCAGATTGGTCTGCGCCCAAGCATAAAGATTCCTCTTTACAACGGTGCGCTGGAGTGTGAGCTGCGCCGATACCAGATGTTTGGAGGTAAGCTTAGCGACTTCCGCAGTGAAGGCAACATCCTCAAAACGGAAGAAGAGAAGCGGGCTATGGCTGAGAAACACCGCTTTAAGAAAAACCGCGAGTTCAAAAAGCGTCTCGAAGAAAACGAAGCTAACGAAGAGGGCGATATTCGTTCTTTCGTGTTCCATAGCACGAAACGTCTGGAGGAGGACAGAAAACCGAGAAGACGCTACGACAGAGACGACCACGAAGAGCGCGGCAACAGAAAGGGTTACGGGAAACGTGGAGACCACAGGGACTTCAAGCGTGACGACCGCAAAGGCTACGGGAAGCGTGATGAGCGGAAAAGCTACGGAAAGCGTGGCGACCGCAAGGGTTACGGAAAGCGAGGTGACAAATGAAAAAATTCTTCACTGTCTTATTACTCTTCACTCTTCACTCTTCACTCTTCACTCTCACGATGCAAGCGCAAGATAAACTTTTCACTCTCGAAGAACTCAACTATGGCGGTACCAACTACCACCAGGTCGTTCCGGAGAACAAATACTACACTTGGTGGGGCGATGAGCTCGTTCGCACCGATGTGGAGGAGTGCTATCTCGTAGATAAGAAGACGGGTAAGGAAACGCTGCTGTTCTCTCTTGATGATGTCAACAAATGGACTGACGCCAACGACACCATCTTCGTGCGTCATCTTATGAACGCCACCTTCCCCTACAGCGACAAGTCGCTCGTAGCACTGGGAAACAGGAAGTCGTTCATACTTGTAGATTTCAAGACGAAGGAGCTTGTATGGCAGGACAGCATAGCAGAGCAGAAGGCTTACGACTGGTCGGCAGCATCAAAGAATACCGCCTTTGTAAAGGATAACCAGTTGATGGTTGTCGATGCAAAAGGACACTGTCGTAAGATAACTGCCGACGGCTCACGTAACATAGTATACGGACAGATTGTTCACCGTAATGAGTTCGGCATAGACAAAGGTACTTTCTGGAGTCCCGACGGAGAGCTATTGGCTTTCTACCGCATGGACCAGACCAACGTTGCCGACTACCCTCAGGTGGACATAACAACACGTATTGCTGCCTATGAGCCCGACAAATACCCTATGGTTGGCGAACAGAGTCATTATGTTACCGTCGGGGTGTATGACGTAAAGAACGACAAGACTATCTATCTGGCTACCAACGACCAGCCGACACCTTCCGACAGCTACCTGACAAACATAGCGTGGAGCCCAGACAGTAAGGTGATATACATATTCCACCTTAATCGTGAACAGAACGACTGTCGGCTGAGAAGCTATGATGCCACAACGGGAAAGTGCGTTGCCGAGATTTACCGAGAGACGAGCGACAAATACGTAGAACCTCTCCACCCCATAGTATTCCTGCCTTGGGATGATAACAAGTTCATACTACAGAGTCAGCGCGACGGATATAACCACCTATACCTGTACAACAAAGACGGCAAACTACTGAAGCAGCTTACTAAGGGAAAATTCGTTGTGGAGGAGCTTATAGGTTTCAACGAGAAAAAACAGTCGGTAATAATAACGTCCAACGAAGCTAACGCCATACAGCGCAATACCTACTCGGTGGATATAAAGAGTGGCAAGCGCACTCTACTCGATAACGGCAGAGGGTCACACAGGGCAATGCTCTCCGCAAGCGGAGAATGGTTCGTTGACCGCTATACCGAACCCACCGTACCAAGAAACATAGAGGTGAGAAGTACCAAGGGAACCGGCAAGAGCACTACGCTACTCTGCGCTTCGGACCCTTGGAACGAATACGTGCAGCCTATATTTGAAAGCGGTACCATACTCGCTGCCGACGGCACCACAGAACTATACTACAGAATGGTGAAACCCAACGACTTCGACCCGACAAAGAAATACCCGACGGTAGTGTATGTCTATGGCGGTCCTCATGCTCACAACGTAGAGGCATCATGGCATTGGCAGAGTCGTTCGTGGGAGACATATATGGCACAGAAGGGATATATCATCTTTATTCTGGACAATCGTGGCTCGGAGAATAGAGGACGCGACTTCGAACAGGTCACCTTTCACCAGTTAGGACAAGTGGAGATGCAGGACCAGATGGAGGGAGTGAAGTTCCTGAAGTCGCTGCCATACGTTGACAGCGAACGTCTTGGCGTTCACGGATGGTCCTTCGGAGGATTTATGACGATATCGCTGATGACAAACTATCCCGACGTCTTTAAGGTCGGTGTGGCAGGAGGTCCTGTAATAGACTGGAGATGGTACGAAGTGATGTACGGAGAACGCTATATGGGAACACCACAGAACAATCCTGAGGGATACGAGAAAATAAGCCTCATCAGCAGGGCGAAGAATCTCAAGGGAAAGCTCCAGATAATAACAGGCTATAACGACAATACCGTAGTGCCGCAGAACTGTCTTAGCTTTCTCAACGCATGTATTGAGGCTGGAACACAACCCGACTTCTTCGTATATCCTGGCGAAGAGCACAATATGAGAGGGCATAAGAGTGTTCATCTGCATGAACGTATAACACAGTATTTTGAAGACTATCTAAAATAAATGAAGATATATACCGACGAAGAGCTGGCTGCAATCCTTGACAAAAGGATATTCCACGAGATTGGCGACATTGCCGACGACATGAACCTTGAGTGTTATGTCGTAGGGGGATATGTGCGCGACCTCTTCCTGGAACGTCCGTCGAAGGATATCGACATTGTTGTCGTCGGTAGCGGCATAAGCATCGCTGAAGCACTAAAGAAAAAGTTAGGCAGGAAAGCCCACCTGGCGGTATTCCGCAACTTCGGTACGGCACAGGTGAACTTCAAAGGATATGAAGGTGCGGAAGAACGCGGCTACGAAATAGAATTTGTGGGGGCTCGCAAGGAAAGCTACAGCCACGATTCAAGGAAGCCTATCGTGGAAGACGGCACACTGGAGGACGACCAGAACCGACGCGACTTTACCATCAACGCTATGGCGATATGTCTTAACAAAGAACGTTTCGGAGAACTCATAGACCCCTTCGACGGACTCTACGACCTTGAAGACGGAATAATACGTACACCACTCGACCCCGACATCACCTTCTCTGACGACCCACTGAGGATGCTGCGTTGCATACGTTTTGCTACACAGTTGAACTTCTTCATCGATGACGAAACATTTGAAGCCCTCCGTCGTAATGCCCACCGACTTGAGATAATAAGTGGTGAACGCATCAGCGACGAACTTAACAAGATAATGCTGTCACGCCATCCGAGTACGGGCTTCGACTATCTATACCGTTCAGGACTCTTAGACAAGATACTTCCAGAACTGGTGACTCTCGACAAAGTGGATGTGCGTAACGGAAGAGCCCACAAGAACAACTATCACCATACTATGGAGGTACTTGAAAATGTGGCAAAGACGTCAGACAACCTCTGGCTGCGCTGGGCAGCACTGCTCCACGACATCGGGAAACCTAAGTCTAAACGGTGGGACAACAGCGCCGGATGGACCTTCCATAACCATAACCACATAGGTTTTAAGATGGTTCCAGAGATATTCCGACGACTGAAACAGCCTATGGATGCAAAGATGAAGTACGTTCAGAAACTTGTTGAACTGCACATGCGTCCAATAGCTATTGCCGACGAGGAGGTCACCGATAGCGCTGTACGACGACTACTCAACGATGCCGGAGACGACATTGACGACCTTATGACACTCTGCGAGGCAGACATAACATCGAAAAATCAGGTACGAAAGGCGAAATTCATTGAGAACTTTCACCTTGTGCGAGAGAAACTTGCCGACCTCAAGGTAAAAGACTACAAACGACTCCTACAGCCTGTTATCGACGGCAACGAGATAATGCAGATGTTCAACCTGAAACCATCGCGCGAAGTAGGCACACTGAAGCAAACACTTAAAGATGCTGTCCTTGACAACAAGGTGCCCAACGAACGCGAACCACTTATGGAACTGCTAATGAAAAAGGCGAAAGAGATGGGGCTGAACGTTAAATAATTCAAAGAAATAATACACATATAATATTTTTATAGTATCTTTGCAGGTCGAAAACTATTAGTCTTAAATAAGTTTTCATAGATAAGTATTGTGTAGAAATAATAAAAACAAAAGAAAAAAATACAATGAAGAAACTTAGTTTATTAGCGATTGCTGCTGCAGCGACAGTTCTCGTTTCATGCGGTAACAAAGGCGGTCGTCCTAACTTTGGCGACAATGAGTTCCCCGTTCAGGAAGTAACGACCGTCAGTGCAAGTATGCAGACAACCTACCCTGCTACCATCAAGGGTATTCACGACGTTGAGATTCGTCCGAAAGTCAGTGGTTTCCTTGTGCAGATTAACGTTCATGAGGGTCAGACAGTAAGTGCCGGTCAGACACTCTTCGTTATTGACAATGCCACTTATCAGGCAGCGGTTCGTCAGGCAAAAGCTGCGGTGAACACAGCCACAGCGCAGTTGAACACAGCAAAACTGACATACGACAATGCACAGAAACTTTTTGCCAACAACGTTATAGGTTCTTATGAGCTGGAGAGCTCAAGGAACGCCTACGAGAGTGCTCAGGCTCAGTTGGCTCAGGCAAAGGCTTCACTGGCTTCAGCACAGGAAACACTCAGCTTCTGCTACGTTAAGAGTCCTGCCAGCGGTGTTATTGGAAACATTCCTTTCAAGGTTGGTACACTGGTAAGCGCAAGTACACAACAGGCACTAACCACTGTCTCTGACATCAGCAGCATGGAGGTTTATTTCTCAATGACAGAGAAAGACATCCTTTCTATGACAAAGACAAGCGGTAGCACACAGGAAGCTTTGAAGGAGTTCCCTGCAGTAAAGCTGCAGCTTGCTGACGGTACCACATACAACGAGGAGGGTCACATAGTCAAGATGAGCGGTGTCATCGACGCAGCAACAGGCTCTGTACAGCTCATTGCTAACTTCACCAACCCACAGCGTCTTCTCAAGAGCGGTGGTTCTGGTGCCATCATCATACCACGCAGCAATAAGTCAGCCATCGTCATTCCGCAAACTGTCGTTTCTGAGGTTCAGAACAAGAAGTTCGTTTACCTCCTCGGTAAGGACAACAAAGTAAAATCTTCCGAGATTACAGTAGAACCACAGACCGACGGCAACAACTACGTAGTTACCAGTGGTCTGAAGGTTGGTGACAAGTACGTTACTAACGGTATTACAAAACTTAACGACGGTATGGAGATTGTTCCTATTACCCCGAAACGTTACCAGGAAAAGATTGACGAGCAGGCAAAGGCAATGACTGCCGGCGACATCGTTAAAGCGATAAAGAAATAAAATAGTAAATTGTCAAATAGAAAACAAGTATGACTTTTACAACATTTATAAAGCGACCAGTACTCTCGACGGTGATTTCTGTCTTCATCGTCTTGCTGGGATTTATTGGTCTGGCGTCACTGCCTATTGAGCAGTACCCGGACATCGCGCCTCCTACTGTTGCTATCTGGACATCCTATCCCGGTGCTGACGCAGAGACTGTGAAGAACTCTGTCATCACCCCTCTTGAGGAGTCCATCAACGGTGTGGAAGGCATGGACTACATACAGTCAACGGCATCCTCCGGCTCGGCACAGATTTCTGTGCTCTTCCGCCAGGGAATGAATGCCGACATGTGTGCCGTAAACGTGCAGAACCGCGTCAGTCAGGCGGCAGCGCTGTTGCCCGCCGAGGTTAACCAGATTGGTGTCACCGTGACGAAACGCCAGACCTCACAGGTCATCATGTTCACGCTGACCTCCGACGGCCGCTACGACGACGAGTTCCTGACGAACTATAATAACATCAACATCATACCTGCCATAAAACGTATTCAGGGTGTGGGTGACGTTATGTCACCAGGTCTTAAGACCTACTCTATGCGTATATGGCTATACCCTGATGTAATGAAACAGCACAACCTTATGCCGTCAGACATTACGGGTGTGCTTGCAGAACAGAACATCGAGGCAGCACCAGGTACCTTCGGTGAACTCTCTAACGTAGCCTACGAATACGCTATGCGTTACACAGGACGTCTGAAGAATGCCGAGCAGTTTGGCAATATCATCATTAAGAGCGATGCTAATGGCAACACTCTTAAACTGAAAGATGTAGCACGAATAGAACTTGGTGGTCAGCAGTACTCCGTATCTATGAAGAACAACAACCTGCCTTCAGTGCTGGGTATGGTTCAGCAGATTGCGGGTTCTAACGCTAACGAGATAGCCAAGAACGTGAAGAAGGAGCTGGAAGAGCAGGCTAAGCTGTTCCCTCCAGGAATGAAGTATAAGATAAACTACGACGTTACCGAGTTCCTTTATGCGTCAATTGAGGAGGTTGTCTTCACCCTCGTTATGACACTTATTCTCGTGTTCCTCGTGGTTTATGTCTTCCTGCAGGACTTCCGCTCTACGCTCATCCCTCTTATCGCCGTTCCTGTATCGCTAATCGGTACGTTCTTCTTCCTCGAAGTGTTCGGCTTCTCCATCAACCTTCTGGTACTCTCCGCGCTGCTGTTGGCTATCGCCATCGTGGTCGATGACGCCATCGTGGTTGTCGAGGCAGTCCATGCCAAGCTTGACCAGGGCTACAAGTCGTCGCTGACGGCAAGTATCGACGCCATGAACGAAATCTCGGGAGCTATCATCTCCATCACCCTCGTGATGGCGTCGGTGTTCATCCCCGTTTCGTTCATGGGTGGCACCAGCGGTACGTTCTATCGCGAGTTCGGTGTTACTATGGCTATCAGTATCTTTATCTCTGCGCTTAATGCGTTGACACTGTCGCCAGCCCTGTGTGCTATCTTCCTGAAGCCCCACGATGCTGAAGGCAAAGAACACAAGATGTCGCGCATAGACCGTTTCCACGCATCGTTCAATACTGCCTACGAATCTGTACTTGGCAAGTACAAGAACATCATGCAGAAACTCGTCCACAAGCCTGTTACCATTATTATTTCCGTTGTCATCGGCATCGTTGTACTTGCATTAACTATGTCAACGACAAAGACTGGTCTTGTGCCCGACGAAGATACTGGTACAATATTCTGTACCGTTTCTATGCCTCCTGCAACCTCTGTGGAGCGTACGAAGAAAGTCATCAGCGAGGTTGACTCTATCCTTGCTGCCGACCCAGCCATCCAGAACCGTGAGCAGATTCAGGGTTACAACTTCATAGCGGGTTCAGGTTCCGACCAGGCAACCTTCATCATAAAGTTGAAGCCATTTGCAGAGCGTCAGAAGGGATTCTTCTGGAAGCTCAGCGGACTGTGGGAAGGCGACGGCATCTACCGTTTCTTCCTCAATCCCTATGATGCCAGCGGTGTCTTGGCACAGATATATCTCAAGACCGCCCACATCAAGGATGCACAGATTCTTGCCTTCGGACCTCCAATGATTCCTGGTTTCTCCGCCAATAGTGGTGTCTCTGTAGTTATGCAGGACCGTACCGGTGGTGACCTCACTAAGTTCTATGGTATAGTAAAAGACTATCTGGCAGAGTTGAACAAGCGTCCTGAGATTCAGATGGCTATGACCTCATATAACCCTAACTACCCACAGTACATGATTAATGTTGACGTGGCAAAGTGTAAGCAGGCAGGCATCTCTCCTGCTACCGTACTCTCCACACTGCAAGGATACTATGGTGGTCTTTATGCTTCAAACTTCAACGCCTATGGTAAGCTCTATCGTGTAATGGTTCAGGGTTCTCCCGAGACACGTATGACACCAGAGTCTCTCAATAACATATATGTACGCACGAAGGACGATATGGCTCCAGTCAAAGAGTTCTGTAACCTCACACGCGTCTATGGTCCTTCCAATATTAACCGTTTCAACCTCTTCACGAGTATCAACGTAACGGCTACTGTTGCCGACGGTTATTCTACTGGTGAGGCTATCAAGGCAGTACAGGAAACAGCAGCAACAATGTTGCCACAGGGTTACACCTACGAATACTCAGGACTGACACGTTCCGAGGCTGCGTCGAGCAACTCCACAGCGCTCATCTTCCTGCTCTGCTTCGTGTTCATATACCTCATCCTGTCAGCACAGTATGAGTCGTACATATTGCCGTTGTCTGTAGTGCTCTCAGTACCTTTCGGACTGGCAGGAGCCTTCCTGTTCACACAGCTCTTCGGACACTCCAACGACATCTACATGCAGATATCACTCATCATGCTTATCGGTCTGTTGGCAAAGAATGCCATCCTTATTGTTCAGTTTGCACTTGAACGTCGTCAGATGGGTATGGCTATCTCGTGGTCTGCCGTTCTTGGTGCCGGAGCCCGTCTGCGTCCTATCCTTATGACCTCTCTGGCGATGGTCATCGGTCTGCTGCCTATGATGTTTGCCTCTGGTGTAGGCAAGAATGGTAACCAGACGCTGGGTGCTGCCGCCGTAGGAGGTATGTTTATAGGTACACTGCTACAGCTCTTTGTGGTACCGACGCTGTTCGTCATCTTCCAGTCACTGCAGGAGAAGATACGCCCGCTAAAGTTCGACGACGACCACGCTGACGTGGACTCCGAACTGATGCAGTATTCACGTCCGCTGAACATAAAAAATAAAGACTACGTAAAATGAAGAAGCTAATGACAATAGCCATAGCTGCCCTGCTTATGAGCAGCTGTGGCATATACAACAAATATCACCGTCCTGAAGTAGAATCGGAAGGACTGATACGCGATATCATATCGCCTACCGACACACTGGTGTCAAACGACACAACAAGTTTCGGCAACCTACCCTGGCGAGAGGTGTTTACAGACCCGCAGCTGCAGTCGCTCATCGAGAAGGGTCTCAACGACAACGTTGACCTGCTCAACGCCGCCCTTAACGTAAAGATTGTCGAGGCACAGCTGAAGGCGGCACGTCTGGTGTTCCTGCCACAGCTGACATTCAGTCCCTCGGGATCGGTGACTTCCTGGAATCATAATAAGGCGACACAGACTTACTCGTTGCCTATCAATGCTTCGTGGAACATTGACCTCTTTGGAAACTTTCTCAACCAGAAGCGCTCGGTACAGATGGCACTGCTCGCCACAAAGGATTACCAGACGGTGGTGCAGACGAACATCATCTGCGGAATAGCTAACATGTACTACACTCTTCTGATGCTCGACCGACAACTGGAAATACTCGACGGCATGACGAGCCTCACCAAGAGCACCTGGGAACTCATGAAACTGCAGAAGGAACTGGGACGCTACCGTGAGACAAGCGTACAGAGCGCCTACTCAAGCTACTTGGGCGTAAAGGCTCAGCGCGAAGACATGATTCGACAGATTCGCGAGACAGAGAATGCGTTATCACTGCTCGTGGGACAGCCTGCACAGCAGATTGCACGTGGTAATATTGACGACCAGAATCTGCCTACCGAGTTCAGTACTGGTGTAGCCCTGCAGCTTCTTGCCAATCGTGCCGATGTCCATGCTGCCGAGATGCAACTCGCATCATGCTTCTATGACGTACAGGCAGCACGTTCACGCTTCTATCCGAGCATAACAATCAGCGGCAGTGGAGCCTTCACCAATAATAGCGGTGCAGGCATTGTAAACCCAGGAAAGATTCTTGCCAACGCAGTAGCCTCGCTGACACAGCCTATCTTCATGCGTGGACAGCTCATCGCAGGTCTTAAAGTTGCTAAGGCACAACAGGAGCAAGCTTATAACACTTGGCAGAACTCTATCTTCAAAGCTGCCAACGAGGTAAGCAATTCTCTCGTGCTCTATAACAGCAGCAAGGCAAAGGCTGACATCGAGGCAGAACAGGTAGAAGTACTTAAGAAGAATGTTGAGGACACCAAAGCCCTCGTAAGTCAATCTACGAGTACCTACCTCGAGGTTATCCAGGCACAGTCAAGTCTCCTCAACGCAGAGATATCTAAAACCACCGACGACTTCTACAAGATGCAGGCTATAGTAAGTCTATATCAGGCTCTCGGAGGCGGCAGGAAATAATATCACATCGTAATTCAAACATTAGAATATGATTAGCGATAAAGCAGTAGTAAGTCCCAAGGCAAAGATTGGACAGAACGTTACCATCTTTCCTTTCGCATATATAGAAGACGACGTAGTCATTGGCGACGATTGTATTATCTACCCTTACGTCAGCGTGATGAATGGCACCCGCATGGGACGCGGCAACAAGATTCATCAGAATACTGTTCTCGGAGCAATACCCCAGGACTTCAACTATCGTGGCGAGGCGACGACACTCGTTATTGGCAACGACAACATCATTCGTGAGAACGTGGTTATCAATCGTGCCACCTTTGCTACTGGCGAGACACGTATCGGTGACAGCAACTTCATCATGGAGGGCGTACACATTTCTCATGATGCTCATATCGGACACCGTTGCGTCTTTGGTTATGGTACCAAGATTGCCGGCGACACCGAGTTCCAGAATGCAGTTATTCTCTCTTCCAATGTAATCATCAACCCAGACTGTCGCATTGGTGTTGGTACAATGATTAGCAGCGGATGTCGCGTAAGCTACGACGTTCCGCCATACATCGTTGCCGACGGCAACCCCGTCGTTTATGGTGGACTCAACGAGAAGATACTTACCAATAACGGAGTCGATGAGAAGGCACAGCACCACATCTCCAATGCCTACCGTCTTGTATTTCACGGCAAGACAGCACTGCAGGACGACATCCTGCAGATACGCGAACAGATACCTGAAGGAAAGGAAATCAACAACATCATTGAATTCCTCAGCACCACCCGCTTAGGAATCATCGGTAAGATTATCGGAGAATAACTTTCCTTCCATCATCACGACGAATACCTCTTGCCTTCCCTGTTCTTCTACCACTAATGTCGTAGAAGGATAAGGAGGGCAAGTTTCTTAATAATCGGTACGCTAAATACATTTTTTTTGCATAAAGACAAAGAAAAAGGCATTTTACTTTACATTTATCACTTTTTCCTTTGATTTTTTGCCACATCTTCGTAACTTTGCATGCGATTTTGAATGTATATGCAAGATGAAACTATTTGATGTATATCCACTGTTCGATGTTAACATCGTCCGCGGCAAAGGTTGTCGTGTCTGGGACGATAAGGGTCAGGAGTACCTTGACCTCTATGGAGGACATGCCGTCATAAGCATCGGACACGCACATCCTCATTATGTCGAGAAGGTTACCGAGCAGTTAAACCGCATAGGTTTCTACTCTAATTCTGTCATCAACCGTCTTCAGGAAGAGTTGGCAGAACGTTTGGGACGTATCAGCGGCTATGACGACTATCAGCTGTTCCTCATTAACAGCGGAGCCGAAGCCAACGAGAATGCTCTTAAGCTGGCATCGTTCACCAATGGACGTACCCGTGTGCTCTCAGCACAGAAAGCCTTTCACGGACGCACATCATTAGCTGTAGAGGTTACCAACAATCCAAAGATTATAGCCCCCATCAACGATAATGGTCATGTTACCTACTTGCCGCTCAATGACCTCCCCGCATGGGAACAGGAACTCAGCAAGGGCGACGTATGTGCTGTTATCTTAGAATGTATTCAGGGCGTGGGTGGCATACAGTTGGTGACACCAGAGTTTGCACAGGGCATAGCTGCCACATGTAAGAAATATGGTACTATTCTCATCTGCGACGAGATACAGTGTGGCTACGGACGTTCAGGAAAATTCTTTGCACACCAATGGTTAGACATCCGTCCCGACATCATAACGGTAGCTAAAGGCATAGCCAACGGTTTCCCTATGGGTGGTGTACTCATAGCACCAGAGTTCAAACCTGTTTACGGACAACTCGGAACCACCTTCGGCGGCAATCATCTTGCCTGCGCTGCCGCACTCGCAGTACTCGACGTCTTCGAGGAAGAGAACCTCGTGGAGAACGCCCGCGAGGTCGGAGAATACCTGACGGAGGGCATACGTTCCGTATGTTGCGATGCCATCGCAACACATCGCATCCAAGACATTCGTGGACGCGGTTTGATGATAGGTATTGACCTTAGTGTTCCCCACAAGGATGTCCGCGTGCCGCTTATCTATGACAAGCACTGTTTCACAGGTTGTGCAGGCACAAATGTTCTCCGTCTCCTTCCACCGCTGTGTCTCAGCAAAGCAGAAGCCGACGAGTTCCTTGAGAAGTTTGATGAAGTTCTAAACGATATAACGTAATAACGATATAACGAAACAACGAAAAAATGAAAATAGCAGTAATAGGAGCAGGAGCTATGGGTGGCGCCACCGTTGAAGGTCTCATCAAGGGGACCTTTGTAAACAACAATGATATTATCGTTGCCGACCCATGCAAGGCTACCCTTAAGCGTTTTGCCGACAAGGGAGTAGCCACCACCGACGATAATGCTAAGGCAGCATCAGCTGCCGACATAGTAATGGTGGTAGTAAAACCCTGGCTCGTAGAAACGGTTCTTAAAGGCATACGTCAGTCATTAGATGCAAGCCGACAAACGCTTATTGTCATCGCAGCAGGAGCATCGTCAACAAACATCCGCGAGTGGGTGGGTGACATTCCTCTGTTCCTTGCTATCCCCAATATCGCTATTGCGGAGTTGTCATCAATGACGTTTGTTGTCGATGCTACACCTCAACACACAGGACGTGCTGACGAGGTGAAGGCGCTTTTCAACTCTATGGGTGACACCATCTTCACCGACGAGGCTCATCTTGGTAGCGGCACAGCTCTCGCGTCGTGCGGCATAGCCTATGCGCTACGTTATATTCGTGCAGCCTCCGAAGGAGGAGTACAGTTAGGTTTCAAGGCTGACGACGCCACCCGCATCGTGGCCCAGACGGTAAAGGGTGCCGTTAGTCTGTTGGAATCCAGCGGCAAACACCCCGAACAACTTATCGACCAGGTAACTACTCCTGGAGGAGTCACAATAAAGGGACTTAATGCTATGGAGGAAGCTGGTTTCAGCAATGCTGTCATTAAAGGATTAGTAAAGTAAAACAATAACAATAATGGTAGAAGAACAATTAAAACAAATTGGTGAACGCTTACGCGGATTACGTGATGTTCTCGACATCCCCATTGAGGAGATGGCAGAGACGGTAGGTATTAGCGTAGATAAGTATGAGAAAGTGGAGCGTGGAGAGGTTGACATCACCATCTCTAACCTTATGAAGATAGCCAACAAGTACGGCATCAGCGCTGAGGAGTTGATGTTTGCCGAAGTCCCACACATGAATTCTTACTTTGTAGTCCGCAAGGGACAGGGAATGTCGGTAGAGCGCACCAAGGCATACAAATACCAGTCGCTGGTAAGTGGTTTCAAGAACCACAAGGCTGACGTGTTTATTGTTACCGTAGAACCCAAACCCGGTGCACGTACTATATACAAGAACACCCACGCAGGTCAGGAGTTCAATATGGTGTTAGAGGGTAAGATGGAGTTATACATCAGCGGAAAGACTATCGTTCTCAACGAAGGCGACAGCATATACTTCGACTCTTCGAAACCCCACGGAATGCTTGCCGTCGGTGACAAAGCGGTGAAGTTTTTAGCATTTACCGTAGAATAAAGACAACACCCCGACACGCACAAGGGGAGAAACAAAATAAAGAAAGATTTATGGTAGAAAGATTTTTAAGACAGACACACTTCGAGTCTGTAGAGGATTACAATAAGAATTTGGAATTTATCATTCCCGAGCATTTCAACTTTGCCTACGACGTGATGGACGTATGGGCAGATGAGAATCCCGACGGTCTTGCCATACTCTGGACGAACGACGAGGGCAAGGAGCGCAGGACGACATTCCGTCAGCTTAAGGAAGAGAGCGACGCGGCTGCAGCGTACTTGCAGTCTATAGGTATTGGTAAGGGCGACCCAGTTATGCTTATCCTGAAGCGCCGCTACGACTGGTGGGTAGTGATGCTGGCACTCCACAAGCTGGCGGCAGTAGTCATCCCCGCCACCCACATGCTGACGAAGCACGATATAATATATCGCAACACCCGCGCCTCGGTAAAGGCAATACTATGTGTTGACGACGACTATGTTGTCAGTCAGGTAAAGGCAGCACTTCCCGAAAGTCCCTCGGTGAAGAATGTAGAGATTGTCAACGACGAGTGGGAACAGAGATGGAAGGAGGCACCGAAGTTTGTGCGTCCTGCGGAGAAGAACAATAACGAGGACACTATGCTGATGTACTTCACCAGCGGCACCTCCGGCGAGCCCAAGATGGTAGCCCACGATTTCCTCTATGCTCTTGGACACCTTACCACCGGTGTCTATTGGCATAACCTCCACGAGGGTAGCCTCCATCTCACCGTTGCCGACACCGGTTGGGGCAAGGCCGTATGGGGCAAGTTCTACGGGCAGTGGTTTGCCGGTGCCACAGTCTTTGTCTTCGACCATGAGAAGTTCAATGCCGACACCCTACTCCGTCAGATTGAGAAATATAAGGTCACATCATTCTGTGCACCGCCAACGATATACCGTTTTATGATTCGCGAGGACCTGTCGAAGTACGACCTCAGCTCTCTTGAGTATTGCACGACGGCTGGTGAGGCTCTTAACCCCGCTGTCTTCGACAAGTTCTACGAGAAGACCGGCATCCGCATGATGGAAGGTTTCGGACAGACCGAGACGACAATGACACTCGGCACCTTCCCCTGGATGAAACCGAAACCCGGTTCTATGGGAATGCCTAACGCACAATACGATATTGCCCTCGTAAAGCCTGACGGCACACCTTGTGAAGACGGTGAGAAGGGCGAGATTGTCATCAAAGTAGATGAGAAGAATAAGCCCGTAGGACTTTTCAAGGGTTACTATCGCGATGAAGAGAAGACCCGTGAGGCTTGGCACGATGGCTATTACCATACTGGTGATATGGCTTGGCGCGACGAAGACGGCTACTACTGGTTCGAGGGACGTATTGACGACGTTATCAAGTCGTCAGGCTACCGTATCGGTCCTTTCGAGGTAGAGTCAGCCCTTATGACCCACCCCGCTGTTGTGGAATGTGCCATCACTGGTGTTCCCGACGACATCCGAGGAATGGTTGTCAAAGCAACTGTCGTTCTTGGTAAGGAGTGGAAGAGTCGTGCCGGCGACGAACTTGTAAAAGAACTCCAGCAGCACGTAAAACGCGAGACGGCACCTTACAAGTATCCGCGAATAGTGGAGTTCGTTGACGAACTGCCGAAGACTATCTCTGGAAAGATACGTCGTGTAGAGATAAGGAAGAGTGATGAGTTAAGAGTTAAGAGTGAAGAGTGAAGAGTGAAGAATAAAGAGTCAAGAACATATATAAACGATGAGGGGCAGTCGTGCACGACCGCCCCTCCGTTTTGTCCTCAAATAAATGATTACTCTGGCAGTGAAATTGCCTCTGAAGGACAAACACCAGCACATGTGCCACACTCTGTACAAGCGTCAGCATCGATTGAATAACGCTCGCCCTCAGAAATTGCTCCTACTGGACATTCGTCGATACAGGTTCCACATGCAATACAGTCTTCACCAATTACGTAAGCCATAATGTTTTTTTGTTTAATTATTAATAAATGTAGTTGTCTCAAAATTCTATTGCAAAGGTATGAATAAATTCCGAAATACCTAATTTTAGGTATGAGAAATCAAACGATTTAATATTTGTTAACACAAAATTAGGTAATCCGGATACTAAAACAATAAAAGCCGCAAGTGTACGTTATTAGAGAAATGAAGAAGTTATTATATATATTTATCATATTCCTGACAGCAGCTATTCAGCTTAATGCCCAGGAGCGCACAGTGCAGAATCGTCCTTATACCGACCTGCGTCCATTTCACTTTGGAGTGCTTGTAGGTGGTCATCTTCAGGACATCGAGTTCGACAATGTAGGTCCTCAGACTATCACATTGGATGACGGCACCCAGGTAGAGCGTTTCATCAGCTGCGATCAAGACCGTTGGGAGTTAGGTTTTAATGTCGGCGTACTTGGCGAGTTCCGTCTTCACGAACATTTTGCGCTTCGTATAGCACCAGCGATGTATTTCGGTACTCGTCATCTTACCTTCTTAAATCATTCCGAGAATATGCCTGACGGCAGTCCTGTCATACAACGTCAGGAGTTAAAGACAGCCTATATCACTTCTGCAGTAGATCTTATCTTTGCCGCCAAGCGTTTCAACAACCACCGTCCATATATTATGGCAGGTATCAATCCTATGATGAACCTCTCCGGCAAGGACGAGGACATAGTACGTCTGAAGCGTTTCGACTGCTACTTAGAACTGGGTATGGGTTGCGATTTCTACCTGCCTTTTTTCAAGTTGCGTCCTGAGTTGAAGTTTATGTATGGTCTTACCAACAACCTCAACACTTCTCACATCAACAACATGCAGGACAAGAATATGAAGATATACTCCAACTCCGTCAACAAAGCGCGCGGCAAGATGATAGTCCTTACTTTCTACTTCGAGTAAGGTTAACAATCATCTTTCCTATATATATTCCGCTCTTTCCGTTCTGGTCGTTGGCAACCTCTATGCCGTCGGCATTCTTTACGTACTTCAAATCCTTAAAGAACGTATGCGAGTGTCCGCCCAACACCAGGTCTATACCCTTTGTCTTACTCATCATTTGTCCGTCGGTAAGGGTATTTACCTTATCCCATCCTAAGTGTGAGATACAGATAACGATGTCGCACTTCTTCTCGCCCCTCAGCAAGTCCGCCATCTCCTGCGCTACTATCACCGGGTCAAGGAAGCGCACCCCCTCGCAGTTATAGTCAGATACCAGTCCTTCAAGTTTTGGTCCCAGTCCGAAGACACCAATCTTCAATCCGCCTCTTTTTATGATGACATAGCGTTTTACCAGTCCTTGCACGGGAGTTCCGGCAAAGTCGTAGTTAGAGCATACTATAGGGAAATCAGCCATTTTGAATATTCGTGCCATATTCTCCAGTCCGAAGTCAAACTCGTGGTTCCCTATTGTTGCAGCATCGTAGTGCATACGGTTCATCAGTCCTACCTCCACCTCACCGCCATAGAGGTTATAATATGGTGAGCCCTGCGAGAAGTCTCCGCTGTCGAACAGCAACAAGTCAGGATATTTCGCACGTTCCTCTTCGAGCATCGCTATGCGACGTAGGTATCCTCCTCTTCCTGCAAACAGTGTATCAGCGAGGTTCTTGCTTAGAGGTTGTACACAGCTGTGGGTATCATTGGTATGAAGAATTACCAACTGTTTGTCCTGTGCCCATACTGCCACAGACATACAGAACAATATGCTCAATATAATGTTTCTTCTATTCATAATCTTCATTTTTCAATTACTATTCTTCCTTCCACTTTAGCATCTACAGTCTCACCGTTCTTCATCTTCTCCTTGAAGTATTCGGCTATGACGTTGCGTACGTTATTCTTCTCCTCCTTAGGCATCACCACGTCAGTAGAAGCCTTGAAAGCAGTCATATCGTCGTTGCCCTGTGCCACGAAGTCTATGGTAGCCACACGATAGGAGTTCTTCGCCTTAACATCCTCACCGTTGATATGTGCCTGCAACAGTTTTCCGTCCTCAGACAGTCGCAGCTGAACACCGTGACTTAAGCCTTCGCCTCCACGTTTTGCTATTTGCTGCAGTAGTTCCAAAGTCTTTTCGCTGGATAGTGTCACAAAACATATCTTATTCTCGAAGGGAGCCACCTCCATGATGTCTCCATAGGTAACGGTGCCCTCTGCTACAGCTGCTCTTATTCCACCTATATTATATACTGCGAAGTCAGGTTTCTCGTTATAGTCTTTCGCTGCCCACATCAGTATGTCGGGAAGCAGGTTCGACAGTAGTCCCTCGGGTCTTTTAGCCGACATATACTGTGCCGCCTTGCCCACCACAGGACTTTTAATACTATCCACCGCATGTGTAAATGGCTCCATATACTCGTCCAGTTCCTTCGACAGCGGTTTGTCATAACGTGAATCAATAAGGATACGTGTTCTTTCTATGCCAGAGATTTTGTATGAACTGCGACACGCCGTCATCGTCAGTGTCGCGCATAGAAGTGTTATAAACAGGTGTTTGCTCTTCATAAACATTAGGTTTTTGCGGTGACAAAGATACTAACAATTCCTTAAAAAACAAAGAAAAGTGAGAAAACCTTTGGAAATTTATAGCTTTTTGCTTACCTTTGCACCCGCTTTTTCGACGTAACCGATGGAAGGAAGAAGAGTAGCCTGTCTATGTTGCGCGAAACTTAATATAAATAAAACAATTCAAAACAATGGATTTAATTAAAGTTGCTGAAGAAGCATTTGCAACAGGCAAGAAATTCCCTGAGTTCAAGTCAGGTGACACAATCACTGTTGCTTACAAGATTATCGAGGGTTCTAAGGAGCGTATCCAGCTCTATCGTGGCGTAGTCATCAAGATCGTAGGTCAGGGTGACAAGAAGCGTTTTACTGTTCGCAAGATGTCAGGTACCATTGGTGTAGAGCGTATTTTCCCAATTGAGTCACCCAACATTGACAGCATTGAGGTGAACAAGCGTGGTAAGGTTCGCCGCACGAAGCTCTACTATCTGCGCAACCTCACTGGTAAGAAGGCTCGCATCGCAGAGAAGAGAACAATTACAAAGGCTGAATAATTCAGAAAGAAAAAAAGAACTTCCCACTATCGGGAAGTTTTTTTTATGTTTCCTTTTTCGTCTATTACTATTTTTCCGTTAGGGAAGTCCTCTTCCGTAAGCTGTCGCATCATCAGTGCTGCCCCACCCTTCTCGTCGGGTTTCGGTCCCGAGTTATAGGTCTGACGGAAGGAGTGTATCTCTCCCTTTACGAAACGTCCTCTCTCATCGACTACCGCCTCGAGTATCGGAGCCAGTCCCGAGATACCCTGAACATTTATTCCCGCCATCGTACAGAAGTTTCCCAAGCTGTAGGCTATCAGTCTGTCCTTATACAGCTCCAGCGCCCTCACCACGTGAGGACCGTGTCCGAAGACTATGTCGGCGCCATTATCTATGCAGAAATGTGTGAACTTCCTCAGAAATCCTCTTTTCTCCCCATAGAACATCTCTGTCCCTTCGGGAATATGTTGGAATTCCGTTCCCTCACCGCCTCCGTGTATCGACACTATCACTATATCAGCCCCGTTACGGAGTTTTCTTATTATCATTGCCGTCCTGAGGAGTTGTGTGGAGTCGTTATGCTGAACGGTATAATAGTTATGTCCGAAGGCGCATATACCGTACCTCACCCCTTTTCTTTGCACCACGACAGACTCCGTGCGTCCCTTCACTCCGGCGAAGGCAATACCCTGTTCCTTCAGCGCCTCTTCCGTTGCTACGATGCCCTCCCATCCGAAGTCGTGAACGTGGTTATTAGCCATACTCAGGAAGTCTAATCCCGCCTCATTGAGCCATCTGGCATACGACGGTGGAGTCCTGAAGGCATATTTCATCTCGTCCATCTCCTTCGTCAGCACTACGGTAGTGTCGCACAGCGGTCCTTCAAGATTTCCCAATGCTATGTCTGCACCGCTGAGAATACCCTTCACATCACGAAAGAGATACTCCCCGTCGTCTGGCGGCAGTTTCTCTTCGGGAAAGGTAGTACCCATCATGATGTCACCCACCATAACGATATGGTGGTTCACCATTGGTTCCTCCTGTGTTTCTGTGGAATCCATCGTTTCCTCCGTCTTTGACTGTAGCATACGATTACTGTTGCAAGCAGCAAAAGTGCCCGCAACAAGCAACATCACAAAGACCTTTGGAAACATATTACATTACTCTGCGTACACCAACATAACGACGTGCGTAATATCCGTCTGTTGAATTGCTGATTTTTACGCCCTCCCTTGTACTTGCATGAATGAAGGTGAAAGTTCCATTCTCGTTAACATCGACAACGATACCTACGTGACCTACCCCTCTGCCGCTACCCGGACTGGTAAAGAATACCAAGTCACCGCGCTGCATCTCCTCGTCTTTGATAGGAATATTACGTGCATACTGGTCGCGTGAAGAGCATCCTATATTCACATTCAGTTTTCCATATACATAGCTTGTAAAGCCAGAGCAGTCGAAAGCCGACGGACCCTTAGCACCTCTGCGGTAACGGGTACCGAGGTGTGCGAAAGCCTCGTCCATGAGGTTTTCTGTCGCTGTAGCGTCATAGCCATAATCAAAATCGCTATCGTTGTACAGGAAGTCGTAATTATCTATTTCGTGTCTTGCCTCGTAAAGAGCCTCCTTGTCCTGCTTCTTCGTCTTAGGGCGACCAGCATTTGTCACCGTTGACATTGTGAAAAGCAGCATAACGACGCAAAGAACAATTTTTTTAATCATCTAATTCTTATATATTTTATTCAAATCAGATGCAAAGTTAGTAAAAAAATGCATAAAAAGGTATTTATTTTACATATTTTATACCTTTTCAGCATATATTGACATGCGCACACAGTGCATAAACTTACCATTTTCGTTGTCTTGCACCGCCTGCATCAATACGCAGGAAGATGAACAGAAGCAGCGTAAATCCCCACAACGAGCTGCCTCCGTAGCTGAAGAACGGCAACGGGATACCAATCACAGGCGTCATTCCGAGCACCATACCGATGTTTATGAATACGTGGAAAAGGAAGATGCTCACCACGCAGTAGCCATAGACTCGTGCAAAACGGAACTGTTGTCGTTCTGCAAGTTTTATAAGTCGCAGTATCAGTGCCAGGAAGAGCAGCAGCACGACGGTACTGCCCACGAAGCCCTGTTCCTCGCCTACCGTACAGAATATGAAGTCGGTATCCTGTTCCGGCACGAATTTCAGTTTCGTCTGTGTTCCGTTAAGGAAACCTTTCCCAAGGAATCCTCCCGAGCCTATTGCTATCTCACTCTGGTGAACGTTATATCCTGCTCCTGCTGGGTCTTCTTCAAGTCCTAAGAGCACGTTGATGCGCACCCTCTGGTGCGGTTGCAGCATATTGTTAAGCATATAGTCGGTAGCGTTGAAGAACAGCACCGAGCCCAATGTGAACAATGCTATTAAATAGTATGTACGCACGCGTGTGCGGAAGCCCTCATACACCAGATACACAAGGAACGCCACAATCATCACCATCTGCAGTATTACCACGTCGAAGTCTATGATAAACTTCGACACGAGTACTGCGGCTATAGTACCACCGAACATTCCCCACGAAATTCTTTTCATCTTCTTCGCCCTCATTGTCTTGTTGCAATAGATGTACACCATAGCCACAGAGAATATCTGTATGAGCAGCAGCACCACGAAGACTCCCACCGATGTGGATGTCGATAGCAGCATAACGTCGTGGTATTTTATTCCCACTACGAAATACACCACCATAGCGAATCCCGTAAACAGTATTGCCCCGGGCATTCCTTCGCGATAGAACATCAGGAAGAAAGCAAAATATACGAGTGCCGAACCAGTTTCCTTCTGCATCACGATGAACAGCATAGGCAGCATCACCACAGCAGCGACGATAGCAAAGTCCTTCCATTTCCTTACGTCGAAGCCATATACATTCATCACCTTCGCCACCGCCAGCGCCGTAGCAAACTTCGCAAACTCTGCCGGTTGCAGTCGCAGCGGTCCTATGACGAGCCACGAACGGGAGCCTTTTATCTCGTGCGGATTGAATATCGTCAGGAACAGCAGCAGCAACATAAAGCCGTATATCAGGAAGCCGAACTTCTCATATATCCTGTCGTCGAGCAGCAGTATCACTATGGCAAGCACTACCGATGTGCCTATCCATACTATCTGCATTCCCGAGCGACTGCTCAGACTGAACAGATCCACTTCGCCGTAGCTGTAGCTTGCTCCGCACACACTAATCCATCCGAAGGCGACAAGCAAGAGATATATGCCTATCGTCCACCAGTCTATGCTGCGAAACAGTCCTGTTGATTTATCTGCTGATGGTTCCATATTCTATTCGTCTGTTTTGTATTGAGGTAGCCTTCGCCTCCGATGCTGGCGAGAGCTCTCCCTTAAGATACTGTTCCATGATTAGTCCGCCTATGGGCACACCGTAGGTAGCGCCCCATCCGCCGTTTTCCACATATACGGCGACAGCAATCTTGGGGTTGTCCATTGGTGCGAAGCCCATAAATACCGAGTGGTCGTGTCCGCGGTTCTGTGCCGTTCCCGTCTTTCCGCACGCCATGAAGTCGTAGCGTGACAGTTCGTGACACGTTCCGCCCAGTGCCGACGCCCTCATTCCCTGTACTACATACTCGTATGCGCTGCGACTAGCCAGCGACATGTGTTTACGAGTGAAGGTGGTGTCGAGTGGTTCTCCCTGTACTTTCTTCACTACGTGCGGCACGTAGTAATAGCCTCTGTTGGCTATGGTAGCTCCCAGGTTGGCTATCTGCAGAGGTGTCAGCAGCACCTCACCCTGTCCTATCGATATTGATATTATGGTGAGTCCGTTCCACGAGCCCTTATATGCTTTGTCGTAGAACTGTGCGTTAGGTATAAGACCGCGTTTCTCGCCAGGCAGGTCAATGCCTAACTTATATCCGAATCCCATAGACACCATGTAGTCGCGCCACTTGTTCATAGCGTTCTGCACACTGCCGTACTTCGAGATGTTCATGTTTATCATGTGGTACAGTCCCCAGCAGAAGAAGCCGTTGCACGACGTGCTCAGCGCGGGCACCAGAGGCAGCGGAGCAGCGTGTCCGTGACATCCTACGTGGAGTCCTTTGAAGTTGAATCCGTGGGCACAGGGGTATAGTGTTGAAGGTGTTATGATACCTTCCGAGAGGAATGTCAGTCCCTGTGACGTCTTGAAGGTAGAGCCCGGAGGATAGAGTCCCATGATACTGCGGTTCAGAAGAGGTTTCCACGCATTTCTTGCCAGCATTCGGTGCATCTTTCCGCGTTTTCTTCCCACCATAATACGCGGGTCGTACGTTGGTGACGACACCATACACAGCACCTCTCCCGTAGCCGGCTCTATGGCTACTATGCTGCCTATCTTTCCCTCCATGAGTCGTTCTCCCAGCTCCTGTACCTTTATGTCTATACTCAGTGTGAGGTCCTTTCCTGGCACCGCCTTCCTGTCGTAGGCGCCGTTCATATATTTTCCGTGCAGTCTTCCGTGGGCATCGCGCAGTATTATCTGCAGTCCTTTCTCTCCACGCAGCTGTTTCTCGTACGAACGTTCCACACCCAGTTTTCCTATGTAGTCGCCGGGCTGGTAGTAGTCGTCGGCTTCGATGTCTGCCGGCGACACCTCAGCAACGTCGCCCAGCACGTGTGCCGCGTATGGGTAGTTATACTGTCTTACGCTGCGTCGCTGTACGTAGAATCCCGGAAAGCGGTATAGTTTCTCTTGGAAGATGCTGAACTCCTGTTCGTCCAGCTGTGTCATGAATATCTGTTGTGTGTAGCGCGAATATCCCGGGTTCTTGTAAGGGTTCTTAATGTCAGCCATTCTCTGTTCGAATGCCTGACGTGTTATTCCCAGAGTGTTACAGAGCTCCATAGTATCCAGTCTTCCCTTCTGTTCGTTCATCACCACAAGGATGTCGTACGAGTGTTGGTTATAGACCATCAGCTTTCCGTTTCTGTCGTATATTGCGCCTCGTGCGGGGAATTCCACCTTCCTCAGAAAGGCATTACTGTCTGCCGACATCTTATAGCTGTCGGAAAGAATCTGTAACACGAAGAGACGCATTATATACACCACCACAATGATGATGGCAACACCTCCTATTACGAGTCGTCTGTTGTCTAAGTCTTTTCCTATACTCATCGTTTACGATAGTGTTCTATGATGAGGATAAGAACAACGGTAAGTACGGTGCTGCCAACGACGCTGAGCAGCCACAGCAGCGGTTCGAAGAAGCTGAACCACTCTAACGAGAAATACACCACGTTATGTATAAACACACAGATCAAGGTGTAGTAAACGAACGACGCCGTTCCCATGAGTTTCATTGTCGGAGCGTCCTCTTCCTCGCTGTCACGGGGTTTGAAGATTACTGCGAGGTATGGTTGCACCAGTCCTATTAGTGTCATCGAGGCAGCCGACATTCCCGGAGTGTTCGAGAATATATCCACTCCCAGTCCCAGCGCGAAGCACCACAGGAGTATTGTCCACTTTGGTTTGTTGCCTCTGAAGCGCATCGGGAAGTACAGGTAAATCATTGGTGTCACGCACCCGAACAGTTGTATCCGGTTGAACACCAGTGCCTGACATATTATTGTCAGCACCAGCAACATCGTCTTTCTTATCGCTGCTACGCTCATTGTGCTTGTATTCCTAACGAGTCTTGTGCTGCCCTTATTAAGTTTATGCGTTCCTCCATAGGGGCGTTGTCAATGACGCAGACATCACGCAGACGTCCGAAGTCTGTTGATAGCTGCACCTTCAGTCGGTATGACATTCCGTCGTCGGAGTTATATACGTGCAGCACTTTTCCTACCATCAGTCCCGGAGGGAATATCGACGAATAGCCGCTTGTCACCACCTTGTCGTAAAGTCTGAAGTGTGCGTGTCGCGGAACGTCGTTGACGTCTGCTGTTCTACTGTCGCCACCGCTCCACTGCAGGTATCCGAAGTACCCGCGTTTGCTTATCGCCACGCTGATGTTTGAACGGGAGTTCAGCACGGGTATCACCAAACTGTGGTGGGCAGAGGTGAGATACACCGTTCCCACTATTCCTGTGCCGCTCGTCACACCCATATCGCGTCTCACTCCGTCGGCAGAACCCTTATCAATGACAATAAAGTTATCGCGCTTGCCGAGCGAGTTGCTCACCACCTTAGCGCTGATAACTTTATATCCTGCGACGTCCTTGGGTATGGGCGCCTCACGTTTGTTTAGCATTGCCATCAACTGTCGGTTCTGCAGTTCTAACTGTACGTTACGCTTTGTCAGCTGTTCGTTCAGTTTCGACTGATACAAGAACTTTTCTACACCGCTGTTCCACTCGAGCACCTGTCCGCTGACGGCATTTGCTGCAGTAAAATAGACACTCCCCTGGTAGCTGTTAAAACGGAACAACAGCACCATACTAACCACCTCCAGCAGTACGAACAGGAACCAGTGGTTATACTTTGTTAGGAATGCTAACAGGCTCTGCATTTATCGCATCAGGAACGAGAAGCGGTTTACGTTATTAAGAGCGATTCCTGCACCCTTGGCAACACAGAGCAGCGGCTCCTCAGCCACGTGGACGGGGATGTGTATCTTCTCCTGGAGTCTTGTGCTAAGACCTCTCAGCAGCGCGCCACCGCCAGTGAGCCAGATACCATTTCTTACGATGTCGGCATAGAGCTCTGGAGGAGTATCTTCGAGTGTTGAGAGTACTGCCGACTCTATACGTGCTATGGTGCGGTCTAAGCAGTGTGCTATCTCCTGGTAGCATACAGGCACCTCCATAGGCAGTGCAGTAATCTTGTTTGGTCCGTGAACGGTATAGTCCTCGGGAGCCTCGTCGCCAAGGTCTGTAAGTGCAGAACCCACATTAATCTTTATACGTTCTGCCATACGTTCGCTGATCTTCACGTTGTGCTGACGTCCCATATACTCCTGGATGTCGGCAGTAAGGTCGTCGCCAGCCACCTTTATGGAGTGGTTTGTCACGATGCCTCCGAGTGATACTACGGCAATCTCTGTTGTACCACCACCTATATCGACAATCATGTTACCCTCCGGAGCCTCAACGTCGAGACCAATACCCACAGCAGCAGCCATAGGTTCGAAGATAAGATATACGTCGCGTCCGCCGGCGTGCTCTGCAGAGTCACGAACAGCACGGAGCTCCACTTCGGTACTTCCCGAAGGAACGCCGATAACCATACGCAGCGACGGCGAGAAGAGGCGGCTTCCTGTGTGCACCTTCTTTATCATGCCGCGCATCATCTGCTCGCAGGCAGAGAAGTCAGCTATCACTCCGTCTCTCAACGGACGTATAGCTCTGATGTTGTCGTTAGTCTTCTCGTACATCATTTTAGCCTCGCTTCCAACAGCGACAACTTTCTCTGTGCGGGCATCAATAGCCACTACCGAAGGCTCGTCAACAGCTATCTTATCATCACTGATAATGATAGTATTGGCGGTGCCTAAGTCCATTGCAATTTCTTGCTGTAATGAAAAAAATCCCATTTTTCTTTCGTTATTCTTGTTTTCTTTGTTTTTTTAGTCTTTCTAGGTTCTCCTAGGCTTCTCTCTTAAAACCACGCTTCTATTGCGGTATCGTAGTGACTGCTTACTCCGAAAGCACGCTTTGCAAACATCTTGCGCTGTTCGCGTGTAGTCTCTGCGCCTTGAGCATTAAGAATGTCGAGCAGTACGCCGTACTCCTTCTTGCTGGGTACTATCACCACGTCATTGAAGTTCTTTGCTGCTGCACGTATCAGCGATATTCCGCCGATGTCTATCTTCTCTATTATGTCCTGTTCTGAGCTGTCAGGGTTAGCAACGGTCTGTTCAAAGGGATAGAGGTCAACAACCACGAGGTCAATTTCCGGAATTTCGTATTCCGTCATTTGTTTCTTGTCGCCCTCGTTGTCACGACGCGCCAGTATTCCTCCGAACACTTTCGGGTGAAGCGTCTTCACGCGTCCTCCAAGTATTGAAGGGTATGTTGTCACACTCTCTACCGTCTGGCACTCATAGCCTAACGACTCAATAAACGACTGGGTACCACCAGTAGAGAGGAATTTCACCCCTTCGTCGTTCAACTTCTTCAGCAGTTCTTCTAGTCCGTCCTTGTGGAATACAGACACCAATGCAGTCTTGATTCTTTTCTTCTCTGACATAGTATTTTTTGTTACTTGTTATCTCCCATCAATTGTGGTTGCAAAGGTAATCATTTAGTATAACACTGCCAAATTTTCTTTTTAGAAAAAAGAATGAGGGGCATCTATTATTGACGCCCCTCAATTCGTATAGTCTTAGTCTGAGAAAATTCCCGGAGTTTTTACTCCTCTTCCTCTTCAACAGCCCATTTGTCTTTCTTCGTTCCGAAGATGTCCACATCTTCCATAATGTACTCACCCTTACTCAGCGGGTTTGTGATAGGTTCGTCGGTCTTCGGAAGACTTACTGCTATCATCTGCTGCAATTCTATTGCCTGCACGTCAGTATTTGGCTTAATATATCTTTTCATCATCGTTAATTTACTTAGTTATTTAGTATTATCAAGCCCCCTGTAACCCCTCCCTCGGGAGGGGCTGGGGAGGGGTCTCTATTTTCTCACGAACTTTTTACCATTCACGATTACAATACCCTTATAGTCCTTGCTAACCTTCTGGCCTGCGAGGTTGTAAATGTAATCAGAATTCTCAATTCTCGATTCTCCATTCTCAATTGAGTTGATTGAAGTTGTTTCGTTCTCCTCGTCACCGATAACGAATGGATAGAAGTCCTTAGCATCAACGAATTCGTTACCATCGATGTAAGCCTTACCCTTAGCAAGTGTTACACCGTCTGCAAGTTTACCGAAACCAACACCCTTGGTTGTTGTACCCAGTACGT
Source organism: uncultured Prevotella sp. (assembly GCA_947163985.1). Classification (GTDB taxonomy): domain Bacteria; phylum Bacteroidota; class Bacteroidia; order Bacteroidales; family Bacteroidaceae; genus Prevotella. The sequence continues at coordinate 63,446 of CAMUVE010000002.1, read as the reverse complement.
AGTAGTTGCCTGTGCCGTTACCTGTCTCTGTACCTGTAGCAGATTTCAACAGGTTCGTCTCAATAGCTGCAGCCGATGCCTTCTTTGTCATAGTGTAAGAACCTGCAGGAGCATTAACAACGATAGGTGTGTTAGCAGGAGCCTCAGTAATCTTTGTAAGAGTAATACTTTCGCCAGCCGCTGTTGCTATATATACTTCAGCATTCTTATCAAAATCAACTGCGTATGAAGGAGTAGTAGCTGTAGCCCAGCCTGCAGAAGTAACTTCTATAGCAGGATTGAATTCTATATCATAGAAGCAAACCAGAGTCTCACTAGTGCCATCTTCTTTCATGGCTTTAATCCAGATATCGCCTGCAGGAATCACATCAGTTGTTACAGTCTTTTTATCATTAGACTTAGTAGATCCTGAAGTTGGACGACTTGTGTAGAATTCTGTATTTGTACCATTAATATTCAGGTAACGCTTATGTGCTGTAGCGGAAACGCTACTACCGGTATCACTAAAGGTAACTGTAAGAGTACCAGGAACAGTAGTCTTAATATGAAGATTAACTGCTTGTGTTGCTTTATTTCTTGTCGGATATGCGGTTTCTGCTGCTGTAGAGCCGACATAAGAAAGGCTTGTTCCGTCAAAAGAGGCAGGCAATTCGAAATCCTTAATAATAGCAAAGTCTGCATAAGTTAACTCCTCGTCCAAAGCTGGAGAAGAAGTCGCCGTAACAGATCTTTCGGTATTGAATACGTCGGCATTAAAGTTCCACTTTATATTATTGCTAACAGCAGCAAGCTCTGATTTAACAAACTTAGTATATGTAGCACTTACAACTTCACTATCTGTGTATCCACTCTTTGTAGCCTTCGCATAGACAGTCTTTGTTTCTGTAATATTAAGAGCTGTTGTGTAGTCAGTCCAGTTCGTATTATCGTAAGAGTACTTGATTGTTGCTCCATCTGTAGCGCAAGAGATTTCTACAGATTTACTTTCAATGAAGGTTCCTGTTGCGGGAAGAGTTGGAGTTGCAACCTGAGGAGCAGTAACCGTTATAGAGAGATTTCCTGAACCTGCATTATACTTCTTGGCAACAGCGGAAGAATTGAACGAAATTGTTGTTGTACCTACTGCAACAGGAGTAACAACACCTGTAGTTGCATTTACAGTTACAACACCAGATGTGCCATATGTTATATTAGAAAGTGTAATACCATCAAGATTATCCTTACCTTCAACCTTAATCTGTGAAGTTTCGTCTGTGCCGATAGAGGTCTTTGTGAGTGAGAATGAAGGATCTACTGGACCTGCCGCTTTCAGATAAACTTTGAAGCCAAGAAGGTTTACAGTCTGATTCGCACCAAAATTGCTAATCTTGTTTCCACCATTAGTAAGGTTTTTACCTTGACGGCTTATGCGTATAGTATACGCATCCTTTTCTGACAAATCTATTGTTTGCCATGTTGCATTATCCCATGATTTCGAAGATTTAACATTTTGCGTTGCTCCATAGTTAGAGCCTACTTCTGCACTTGGTGTAACATCCTCTCCCCAAGCAGCCCATGCAAGATTCGTATTACTAGTTCCGTTAGGGCAGAAGAAAATATCCACTTTTTCTATCTGTCGACTGGAAGAAATCTGAAGATAAGTACCAGCGGCACCGTCAATAGCACCATTCAAAGGTTTGTACCAGTGTCCGGACACATTACCAGCACTACCACCATTCACTACTGAAAGAGTAACATCACCATGTGTGCCAAGAGCTGTATTGATTGCAGCCTCATTCGCCCAGTCATAAGACTCATAATCTGGAGTCGAGCCTTGTGCCCATGCTCCCGTGACAGCCACGACGAGCAGAGTTAAAATAGATAAAAGTTTTTTCATGTTGTTTTAAGTTTTAATTGTTATTTTAGTAGTTAGTATTCAAATATCGGTACAAAGTTACAAAACATTTATGAAACCGCAAAACAATTTCCCTATTAAATAATTAGTTTCAATAAAATTCTAAGCCGCTTCACCTATTTCATAAAGGTATTCTGGAGCAAAATCGGCTCCATTCACCCACTCTATTGTATTAAACTTTATTGTGAAACTGCGAAAGACATTAAGGTCCCTTAAGGGTTCAAACACAGGACCTATCAGAGAGTTGCGTAAATCAACTATCTTTGTTACTCCATTATTGAAGAGCAACTTTATTTTGTACCCTTCAAGATACTCTGCCGATTTTACCTCAATAAACATTACAGTATTCATTTTAACGGTTCTATTTTGTTTAGTGGTTCTCCCTTCTGTGCTCTTTCCCAATTTTCCATCAACTCTCCGCGATGCTCTTCAAGCCATTCCAATACCATTCGCAATGCTCTTCCCGGCATTTCACCTTTCACTATACCATCAACGATGTTTACCATAACCTTATAGTCTCCATACCAAGCATGAAAGTGTGGTGGTTGATGATCTCATGGCAAAATTACAAAATATTTGGGAAACTGCAAAACAATTTCCTTATTTTATTTCAACTTCTGCCGCAAATTTCGAGGGTGCTTACGAGCTCCCTTCCCTTTTGGAAAGGCTACGGGTAGGCGAGCTTGCTCGGGAATGAGGGCTGGGGAGAGGCTTCATATATGTACTCGAAGGTAAAAGTACGCCACTTTTGGGGTAAAAGTAGGCTACTTTCGCTATAAAGTGCTTTGGTGCCGAAGTCGTAACAAGCCTACTTTTACTGCATTTTACTGGGTTTCGTTACAACACAAATGTGGTCATTAAGGTCATTAGTCAATAGTCATTAAGAAAATCGGGATGCCAAAAATCCGCAAAGTAATATAATAATATATATATTATTATTTACTTTGAGCAAAATTTCACTTCAAAACTCTTAATGACTAATGACTAATGACTACAATGACTGCGCTCCGCGTGTAAGTAACTTAAAATGAAGCACTTATACTTTTACTAAAAAAATTCTTCGGCAAAATATGGAAATATGAAATAATCTTACTATCTTTGCAGTCAAATAGAAATTAACACAATAGGTATATGGAAAATCTGAGATTTCAAGTGGTTGAAGAGGCTTTCAGAAAGAAGCCGTTAGAGGTGAAAAGTCCGTCAGAGCGTCCTTCGGAGTTCTTCGCAAAGAACGTGTTCACACGTGACAAGATGTACAAGTACCTTAAGAAGGACGTGTATGAGAAGATGATAGACGTCATCGACAACGGTGCTACGCTGGACCGCTCAATAGCCGACGCTGTGGCAAAAGGCATGAAGGAATGGGCCGACGAGAACGGCGTGACCCACTATACCCACTGGTTCCAGCCGCTGACAGAAGGTACTGCCGAGAAACACGACGCCTTCGTAGAGCACGACGGCAAGGGCGGCATGATAGAGGAGTTCTCAGGAAAGCTCCTCGTACAGCAGGAGCCTGACGCCTCGTCGTTCCCCTCGGGCGGCATCCGCGCCACCTTCGAGGCCCGTGGCTACTCTGCTTGGGATCCCACATCGCCGGTGTTCATCATTGACGACACACTGTGTATCCCCACCATATTCATATCGTTCACAGGCGAGGCTCTCGACTACAAAGCCCCGCTACTGCGCTCCCTTCACGCCGTTGACACGGCGGCAACACAGGTGAGCAAGCTCTTCGACCCGAAGGTGAAGAAGGTCATCACGAACCTGGGATGGGAGCAGGAGTACTTCCTCGTTGACGAGGGACTATACTCGGCACGCCCAGACCTCATGCTGACAGGACGCACACTCATGGGACACGACAGCGCCAAGAACCAGCAGATGGACGACCACTACTTCGGGAGCATCCCCGAGCGCGTGGCTGCCTTCATGAAAGAACTGGAGATACAGGCTTTGGAACTTGGTATTCCCTGCAAGACACGCCACAACGAGGTGGCACCGAACCAGTTTGAGCTGGCACCGATATTTGAGGAGTGCAACCTGGCGGTCGATCACAACATGCTACTCATGTCGCTGATGAAGCGCGTAGCACGCAAGCACGGCTTCAGAGTGCTGCTGCACGAGAAGCCTTTCGACGGAGTGAACGGCTCCGGAAAGCACTGCAACTGGAGTCTTTCCACCGACACGGGCACACTGCTCCACGCACCAGGAAAGACCGCCGAGCAAAACCTGCGCTTCGCCACATTCATAGTGGAAACGCTAATGGCCGTCTATCGTCATAACGGACTCCTCAAAGCCTCTATCATGAGCGCCACCAACGCCCACCGTCTGGGTGCTAACGAGGCTCCTCCAGCTATTATCAGCTCGTTCCTCGGAAAGCAGGTCAGCGAACTCCTTGACCACATTGAGAAGGCAGACAAAGAGTCGCCGCTGGAGCTTGCCGACAAGAAAAAGATGACACTGGCGCTGCCACAGATTCCCGAGCTGCTCATAGACAATACAGACCGCAACCGCACGTCGCCATTCGCCTTCACCGGAAACCGTTTCGAGTTCCGTGCTGTGGGCTCCGAGGCAAACTGCGCAAGTGCTATGATAGCGCTCAACGCTGCTGTGGCTGAGGCACTTACCGACTTCAAGAGACGTGTCGATGAACGCATAAAGGAATATACCGACCGTCCCGAGTTTGCTGCCGGAACAGGTCACACCGCGAAGTTCCACGCCATCATAGACGTGCTCCGCGACGACATAAAGACTTGCAAACCAATACGTTTCGACGGCAACGGATACTCCGACGAATGGGTGGCAGAGGCTGAGAAACGAGGACTCGACGTAGAGAAGTCATGTCCGGTAATCTTCGACCGCTACCTCGACAAGGAGAGCATCGACATGTTTGAGAGTCTCCACATAATGAACCGCAAGGAACTGGAGGCACGCAACGAGGTGAAGTGGGAGACATACACCAAGAAAATACAGATAGAGGCACGCGTACTGGGCGACCTCTCCATGAACCACATCATTCCGGTGGCTACACACTACCAGACACGACTGGCAAAGAACGTCAGCGCTATGCGCGACATCTTCCCGGCTCAGGAGGCGACACAGCTTACAACACGTAACGTGAAGATTGTAAAGGAGATAGCCGAGCGTACAGAAATCATAGAGACCCTCGTGGAGGAACTCGTCAACGCACGCAAGGTGGCTAACCGCATTGAGTCGGAACGCGAGAAGGCTATAGCCTACCACGATATGGTGGAGCCGAAGATGGAAGAGATACGCTACCACATAGACAAGCTGGAACTCATAGTTGCCGACGAACTGTGGACGCTGCCGAAGTATCGTGAACTGTTGTTCATAAGATAGAGGAGAGAGGAGAGAGAATAGTTAATGCGTATGTTTAAATACGAAGGACTGAATACCATTGAAACGATATGGGAGGGAGAGCGGCTTACGATTGTTGAGCCGCTTTTCTTACTCGATATATCATCCATAGCGGCATGCTTCGAACGTTATGGTCACAGCCCCCTACTCTACCTGCTGCAACGCATGAACCAGCGCAACGTAAACCCTTATACGCTGCTCGGAAACTTCGCGGGAACGGCGTTGGATGAGACTATTAGAGGAGAGAGGAGAGGGGCGAGAAATGATATTCTTTCGAGGGCGATATGGAGGAACTTCCGCGAGAAAGCGCTGGACTTCGTGTGCTGTCAGGACTTCAACAGCAAGACGTTCAAGGGCGAGGCGAAGAAACAGGTGGAGAACATTCAGGCTATCGTCAACGAGCTGTTTACGCAGCACGACAGCGAGAAGGCGCTCCTGGAGCCCTCGTTCGTTTGTCCGCAGTTGGGTATTCAGGGACGTGTGGATCTCATGACAAGCGACATGCAGCTGCTGGTGGAACAGAAGTCGGGAAAGAATATGGCACCGAAGAAACACTACGTGCAGGTGCTGCTGTACTTCGGGGTGCTGGCAACAAACTTCGCACAACATGCGAAAGATACCGACATCGAGGTGCTGTACTCCAAATTCCCGTTGCCTACAGGACTGCGACAACTGGTTGCGGAGAACAGTCATCAACTGATGCGTGAAGCAATAGAGATGAGAAACCAGATTGTGGCGATGCTATACACCATAGCACGCGACGGCTTCGAGAGCATACTGCCACACTTCAACACCCAGGAGCTGTGTTACAACGCACCCAACGACAGGTTCTTCTACACCTACGAACTGCCCCAGCTGGAACGCATAATAAAGCCGCTGCAGGAACTGCATGACGAAGAGAAGGACTACTTCTGCAGGATGATGACCTTCGTCATTCGTGAACAGATAACACAGAAGATGACGCCGGCAACGGACAAATACACCGGACTTTCAATAATAAAAAAGGAACGTAGCACCGAACTGGGCGGCTACGACACAATAACGCTGAACATCCCCGAAGACAACGACGAAAGAGAACCGGACTTCAGAAGAGGCGATATGGTGTATCTCTTTAAATACAACGTCGGAAAGGAACCCGACACCTCGCAGAGCATACTCTACAAAGGAGCACTCGACGAGTTGGAAACAACGGAGATGGTGGTGCGACTGAACGACGGACAGCAGAACGAAAACGCCTTCAGCACCGACGAGGACCAGCTATGGGCGGTGGCTCACTCTACCAGCGACTCGAACACCAGCGCTGCCATCAGTGCGCTGTACCGCTTTATATGTGCGGAGAAGGACAAACGCGACCTGTTCCTTGGACGACGCACACCGACAACCGACGACTACTTGCTGATAGTAGGACCCCCGGGAACGGGAAAGACGTCGCAGACGCTGCGCCAGCTCGTGGAGGAACACCTCAAAGAACCCCTCCTCCTCATGGCATACACCAACAGGGCTGTCGATGAGATATGCGCCATGTTGAAGAGTGCCGGCAAGGACTACCTGCGCATAGGCAACGAAAGCAGCTGCGACCCTGCATACAGAGGACATATGCTATCGGCAGCGGTGGAGAGGACACAACACATAGAACGACTGCGCGACGAGATAGAACGCCAGAATATAGTGGTGAGCACCACATCGACGATGGCGGCAAGACCACAGCTGCTGGCAATAAAGAAGTTCTCGCTGACGATAGTCGATGAGGCAAGTCAAATTCTCGAACCGAACATCATAGGCATACTCGCCAACGACAGCATAGGACGCTTCATTCTCATCGGCGACTACAAACAACTGCCCGCCGTAGTGCAGCAGTCGGAGACGGACTCTGCCGTCAGCGAAGAGAGTCTGCGAAGGATATTCCTCGACAACTGCAGACAGTCGCTCTTTGAACGACTAATAAGAAACGAGAAAGCCTTAGGCAGAGAGGACAGCACCATAGTACTGCGACGACAGGGACGAATGCATCCCGACATTGCCGACATAGCCACAAAACTATTCTACAAAGAGGAAAACCTCGACGTGGTTCCGCTGCCTCACCAACAGGAAAGCGCCTCGTACGCGCGCGTACTTTTTATTAATAGTAGGCAGGAGGCAAAGGACTGTGCCCTGCTGCTGAAAGACATCTACGAGAGAGAACAGCACGACTACGACGCACAAAAGACGATAGGCGTCATTGTTACCTATCGACACCAGATAATAACCCTACGCAGGGAAATACAAAAACTCGGAATAGAGGAACTCAACGACATCAGCATAGACACTGTAGAGCGCTATCAAGGCTCGCAACGCGACGTCATAGTGTTCTGCACGGGAGTACGCAACGACGAGGAACTGGACTTCCTCACCAGCAATACATTCACAGAAAACGGCCGACGAATCGACCGTAAACTGAATGTTGCCATCACCCGTGCGCGCAAGCAGTTTGTCCTTATTGGCAACGGACAACTGCTTAGACGCAACGAGTTGTATAAATCACTTATCTTGCTTATTCAGCAATGACAGGCTTGTACTTCGGAACAAGTGCCTTCATGATGCACCAGCCGATGAGGTAAGCTACTGCACAGAAGCAGAAGACTACCATGTAAGCAGCAGGCTTGCCTTCGAAGCCGAAGAACGAGAAGGCTGCACCCTGCTCTGCTGCCCAGGTGAAGAACTGTCCTGAACCCATATTGATAGCCATAGAACCGAAACCGCCCGCCATAGTACCAAGACCTACAAGAGTTCCGATAGTTGACTTCGGGAACATATCACCAACAGTAGAGAAGAGGTTTGCTGACCAAGCCTGGTGACCTGCACCAAGGAGACCAATAAGAATTGCTGGCCACCAAGCGCTGTAAGCACCTAAAGGCTGTGCAAACAGACCGAGAACGGGGAAGCAGGCAAAGATAAACATTGCACGCATACGACCTAAATAAGGATTCATGCCCTTCTTCTCAACGAAGTACTTCGGCAGGTAACCGCCGCCGATAGAGAGGACGGTAACGATGAAGTAAAGGGTGAAGATAAGGGCGATACCCATACCTGAGTCTGAGGTGTAGCCATACTGGTCAGAGAAGTATGCCGGAGCCCAGAAGAGGAAGAACCACCATACACCGTCGGTCATGAACTTACCAACGAGGAACGACCAAGTCTGCTTGTAACCGAAACACTGGAAGAAAGGTATAGTCTTCTCCTCCTTAACAGCATTGCGGTCCTGAACGTTAGCTATGTCGGTATCCTGCTCAATGTAGTTGAGCTCTGCCTGGTTGACAAACTTGTTCTTGTTAGGTTTGTCGTAAGCCCATATCCAGAGAGCCATCCATACGTAACCGAGCACACCGATGATGATGAACGCCATCTCCCATCCCCATGCACGAGCAAGAAGAGGAATGGTAGCAGGAGCGGCAAGAGCACCTACAGAAGCACCACTGTTGAAGATTGATGTAGCAAAGGCACGGTCCTTAGCGGGGAAGTACTCTGCTGTAGCCTTGATAGCTGAAGGGAAGTTACCTGCCTCACCGACAGCAAGGACAAGACGACAAGAGAGGAAGAGCCATACACTGATAGTAGCAATAGCTACAGCAGCGTCGGAACCTGCCTGAACAAGACGAAGCGCCTCGATAGAGTCGTAACCCTCAATGGTCATCGCTGCCCATCCGCAACCAGCGTGGAGCACAGCACCTGTTGACCAAACGAAGATGGCAATGAGGTAACCCTTCTTAGTTCCCATAAAGTCGATGAACTTACCAGCGAAGAGGTTCGCAATAGCATAGAATAAAGAGAATAGACCGGTGATGGTACCATAGTCGGCATCTGTCCAGTGGAACTCAGGAGCGATGAAGTCCTTCCACGTTAATGACAGCACCTGACGGTCCATGTAGTTTACTGTGGTTGCAAGGAAGAGCAACGCACAAATGACCCAACGCCAGTTGGACATCTTAGTAGTTTTTACTGCGTTCATAATATTTTTGATTTTTTCGGTATTTCGTTATGTCGTTATAACGTTATAACGGTATTACGGTATTACGTCGTTACTTCAGGTCAACAACCGGGATATTGTCCTTGTCGTTATAGTACAGGTTCTCGCCCGCCATACCCCAGATGAAGGTGTAGTAGTAGGTTCCTGCAGCAGCGTGGATGCTCCACTCTGGCGACATGATAGCCTGCTCGTTGTGCAGCCATACAACACGACTCTCCTGCGGCTCGCCCATGATGTGTGCTATAGTCTGGTCCTGTGGCAGGTTGAAGTAATAATAAGCCTCGATACGGCGTCCGTGAGTGTGAGGAGGCATAGTGTTCCATGCGGCTCCCGGGTTGAGCTGGGTAAGACCGAGCTGCAACTGACAAGGACCTTCCTCGAGAACGTCGTTGACGATGAGTTTATACACTGTGCGGTTGTTACACTCCTCAAGAGAACCTACTGGTCCCCAAACGGCAGCTTTCAGAGAACCTTTGCGTCCGTCGAGGGTAATCCACTGTGTCTTGTAGTGTTTGTGGGCCGTTGCTGAGTTGAGGTAGAACTTCGCAGGTTTTGAGGCATCCTTAGAACGGAACTCTACAGACTTGTTCACATCCTTACCTTCGGCAATGTGTCCGCGACCGATATATAGAGCCTCTTTCGGCGAGAGCGCATACTCCTTACCGTCAACGATAACGACGCCGTCGCCCTCACCGCAGTTTACTACTCCTAACTCTCTGTTATAGAGGAAATACTTTTCTTTTATTGTCTTGTCAACATCGAGACCTAACTCAAGGAACTCCTCCAGCTTAAGGGTCTTTGTCACAGGCATAGCACCACCGAAGATAAAACGGTCGTAGTGTGAATAGGTAAGATTAATCTTGTCGGCCTCCATAACCTTCTCCATCACGAAACGCTCACGGAGAGTCTTTGTGTCGTAGTGCTTTACGTCATCGGGGTGACAAGCAGTCTGAAACTTTACATTCTGTTGAGCATTGATGCTCAGTGCGCCAAACATCATGGCAGCGATTAGTAGTGTCTTCTTCATTTGTTTTATGTAGTTTTTTCGTTATTTCGTTATGACGTTATTACGTTGTTATTTGCTAATGCGACGACGGTTCCATACGACCAGCGCTATGGTGAGCACACTCAGGATGGCTGCTCCTATGTACTCAAGGTACTTCATGCAGGCATAGATGAGTGTTGACAGCGGACTTGAAGCGAAGTCGAGGGCTCCGGCTCCGAAACCTGCAGGCACCTGAACGGTCTTGTCGTCAGGATGGATCTGTGCCACGTGGTGGGCAGCACTTGTGAAGTCGCCCGACATCCATGTTACAAAGTAAAGACCGATAGCCATAACGACGAGTCCTACGATGAACGAGCGCAGCACGTTACCGTTAGTGTAAGGCAGCACCATAACAAAGACGTAGAACATTCCTGCGAGTGATGCCAGGGGGAGGAACTGGTTGCCTGGGAGGACAACAGCAAGGATAAGTGTTACAGGGATAAGGAGCAACGATACCACCAGCGTTGTCGGATGACCTATAACGAGGGCTGGCGACATACCGATGTAGAGCTCCTTGTCGGCACCGAACTTCTTTGCGATAAGTTCCTTGGTAGCCTCAGCGATAGGCTTCAGACCTTCTATGAAGAGCGAGGTGATACGTGGGATGAGCTCCATAACGGCACCCATCTTAATACCTATCTGCAGGGTTGTGGGGATATTGTCAATGACTTCGTTCCAGTCCTTACAAGCCAGACAGCCAATGATAATACCTATAAGCACTCCGAGGAAGAGAGGCTCGCCAAAGAGACCGAACTTCTTCTTCATTCCCTCCGAGTCGATGTTTACCTTATTTATACCAGGAACATAGTCGAGACATTTGTTGATACCTACTGCGAAAGGCATGAAACCCTGACAGAAAGGCTGCGGTATAGAGATGCCGTCCATACCAGGATAGAACTTCTGGAACTTCTTTGCTGTGACGTCGGCAAGGACAAGGGTGATGATATAACAGATGATAGCTGCGAAGAAACCCCACGCCACACTGTCTGTCATGAAATATACCACAGCACCGATGAATGCGAAATGCCAATAGTTCCACAGGTCTATATTTACCGTTCTGGTGCATCCCAAGAGCAGCAGTACGAGGTTCACACCAAGACATACGGGGATGATGAACGAGCCCACGAGGGTGTTGTAAGCCACAGACGCTGCTGCAGGCCATCCCATATCGAAGACCTGAAGTTCAAGACCGTATATCTCGACAACCTTAGAGAGTGCTGGCGACATAGTATCAACGAGGAGTGCCGTGATGATGCTTAGTCCCACGAAACCGACGCCGACGTAGAGTCCGCTCTTCAGCGCTTTCGAGAATTTAATACCGATACATACTCCGAGGATGGTGAAGATAATAGGCATCATTACCGCTGCTCCCAGCCCGATAATGTAACTGAATACTTGTTCCATAGTTAGTTTGTAGTTCCTTTTTAAATAGTATTGTGATTTGCGTGCAAAGATAGTAATTTATTTACAATCCGCAAAAATTAATCTTGAAAATATATTTTCTTTACTCTATTGCTTACTGCCGTGAGTATCTCGTAAGGTATGGTGTCGAGCTTCTTAGCGAGCTCCGAGACAGTGAGGTCAGGACCGAAAATCTCAACGCTGTCGCCCTCGCTACAGGGGATATCGGTGAGGTCTATCATTGCTACATCCATACATATATTGCCCACATAGGGGGCTTTCTTGCCGTTAACGATGCAGTAGCCGTTACGGTTTCCGAGGTGTCGGTTTAGTCCGTCGGCATAGCCTATAGGGATGGCTCCAATGACGCTGTCGCGTCCCAGGACGGTACGACGACTGTAACCTACGCTGTCGCCGGCCGGCACACGGCGTATCTGCAGTATTGTGGTCTTCAGCGTGCTCACATTCTTCAACTGGTCATCGTTACCATAGGGGTTAACACCGTAAAGACCTATTCCAAGACGACACATGTCGAGCTGTCGCTCGGGGAAGTGTTCTATGCCTGCGGAGTTGTCTATATGTCGCAGTATATGGTGCGAGAAAGCCTTCTGTAGGGCGTCGGCACCACGTTGGAACACCTCGAACTGGTGGGCGGAGAACTCGTTGAAGCCGTCGCTGTCGGAACCCACGAAATGACTGAACACAGAGCGCGGCATGAGTGCCTGCTGGTGTGTCAGCGTGTCAATGAGCTTCGGCATGTCCTCGTCAACATTAAAGCCTAAGCGGTGCATTCCCGTGTCGAGCTTTATGTGTACGGGCATTCCAGTGATTCCCTCCTTACGTGCCGCAATGATAAGTGCGTTGAGGAGTCGGAAGGAATACACCTCGGGCTCCAACTGGTAGTCAAAGAGTGTCTTGAACGACGTCATCTCGGGGTTCATCACCATGATATTGGCTGTCACTCCTGCCTGACGGAGGGCTACTCCCTCATCGGCGACAGCTACTGCGAGATAATCTACATGGTGGTCTTGCAGCGTCTTTGCTATCTCTATGGCTCCTGCACCGTAGGCGTCTGCCTTAATCATACATACCATCTTCGTCTCGGGCTTGAGGAACGAACGGAAGTAGTTGAGGTTATCGACCACCGCCTGGAGGTTCACTTCGAGGATTGTCTCGTGGACCTTGCGCTCGAGGAGCTCGGAGAGTTTGTCGAACTCGAAGGAACGGGCTCCTTTAAGCAGGATTATAGGATTTTCCGAGTCTTCGGAATGTTGGATATTGCGGAACACCTCGCTGGCGATGAGCTCTTCTGTCGTCTCGAAGAAATATGTCTTGAGGTGCTGTTCTTTCTTCGTAGGGTAGTACTCTTTGATGTTCTTTCCCACTCCGACGAGGGTGCTTACACCACGCTCTTCCACCATCGTTGCTACCTGTCGGTAGAGCTCTTTCTCGGACATTCCACTCTGGTAGATATCACTGAGAATGAGTGTCAGCGGATTATCGGAGTTTCTTCGTTTTATGAAGTCGAGAGCTATATCGAGGGAGTTGATGTCGTTGTTATATGAGTCGTTGACGATGATAGCGCCATACTTGCCCTCCTTCAACTCCAGACGCATAGCCACAGGCACCAGATGCGCCATTCCCGCTACTATCTGTTCTTCGTCAACACCGAGTAGCAGGGCGGTAGCGAAACATGTCACAGAGTCTTCTACATATCCTTTGTCAATGAACGGCAACACGTAAGAGCCTTTCTTGCCGTCGTGCTGATAGCTCACTATCGTCACACGGTGGTTGTCACGCGTCGTCTGCTCCGTCTGTACGTAAAGTGGTGCGTTAGCATCTTTCATAGACCAAGCCATTCGTTTGCCTTTGAAACCCATACGACGTATGCAACGACTGACGATGTCGTTGTCGGCACAATATACTATTGCCTCAGTGTCGTGGAAGAGTTGCAGTTTCTCGTTACACTTCTCCTCCAACGAACGGAAGTTCTCCTGATGGGCATCACCGAGCGAAGTGAACACGCCTATCGTAGGCTGTATTATGGAACGCAGACGCTGCATCTCGCCAACCATACTTATTCCTGCCTCGAAGATTCCCACCTTCGACTTCTCGTTGAGCAGCCATACGGACAGCGGCACTCCTATCTGCGAGTTGAAGCTTCGTGGCGAACGGGTACACATTCCTAAGGTGCCCTGAACACCCAAAAGCAGCTGGTAGAGCCACTCCTTGACGATGGTCTTTCCATTGGAACCGGTAATGCCGACAACGGGTATCTGGAACTCGTCACGATGACGCTCCGCAAGTCGTTGCAGCGCCTCAAGGGTATTGGGGACCTTCAGGAAATTGGCTTCAGGGAAATCTCCTTTGGGGAGGTTATCGACGACGAAGTTATGCACTCCGCGCTGGTATAGTTCGGAGATGTATTTGTGTCCGTCGTTACGTTCTGTGCGCAGTGCGAAGAACAGCGTCTCTTCAGGAAATCGCAGCGAACGACTGTCTGTAAGCAGGAAACTTATCTTTGCGGGGCTGTTACCATAGCGGTGGGCTCCGATGAGGGTGGTTACTTTCTCTATGGTGTAATTCATTTGTTTTGTTGAATTTTATATTTGTTATTAAGGTGCTGTAGTTTTTCTATCGTTTGTTGTCTAAAAGCCTTATACTCCTCCGACTCCGCATTGAAAGGACGGTGGTTGAGGGCTTGTTTTATCGGTCTGTACTCTTCAAGGTACTGCAAGGTGCGCTCCGTGAGGAGACTCTCCCCTATCCGCTCCCACAGATACTCCACCGCCTGCTGCGAGGGGTGTAACATATCTTCGTTGTAGAAACGGTAGTCGCGAAGCTCGTCAACCACAACCTCGTAAGAGGGGAAATAGTATGTTCCTCCGTACTTTGCGGCATTAGTTTCTCCGTACTTTGCGGCATTAGTTCCTCCGTACTTTGCGGCATTAGTTTCTCCGTACTTTGCGGCTCTGCCGCAAACCTCCTCCGTCGCCAGCAGCAGCGTAGCCTTCGACAGCTGACTGCCGTGATACCCGTACTTAGCATAGCGTATAGGACTGACGGTGAGCACCACCCTTACGGCGGGGTTCATGCTGCGCAGCACCTCGATGGTCTGCTGCATATACCCTGCACACTCCTCTACGGAGAGCTGCTGTTCGTCGAAGAGCCGCTGTGGGCGCTTCTGGCAGTTATCGACAACCTCGCCGGTCTCTTTAAGAATATATATGTGGTTAGTGCCGAAGGTAAGGAAGGTGACGTCGTACGACTCCCCCTTTTCTGCCAGACGCTCTACGGTGTGCAGCACACTGACGGGGTTATACATCACACCATAGGGGTTTATCGTCGCTGCAAACTGCTCCTCGGCGAAGCGCTTCCCGATGTTGTCGGCAAAGCAACTGCCCACAAACAGCAGTCTGTCGGCGATATCCACCCGCCACGATGGCTCCTCTATGTCAACCTTCGTACGAAATTCCATGATGCTGTTACGACTTACGTCTTACGACTCTTAATGCTATGAGTACCAACATAGCCACGATGAGTATGGCGCTGGTGATATAGGCTATGGTCTCTGTCACCACGATGCTCTTGGGATAGAACGACAGCTCTACGTTGTGTCTTCCCGGTGCCACACGGATGGCACGCAGCACGTAGTTCACTCGTCCTACCTCGACAGACTCGCCATCGACGGTTGCCGTCCATCCCGGATAGTATATCTCGGAGAACACCACTACTCCACCCTTGTCGCTCTCCACCTCATAGGTAAGATGGTCGGGCTCGTATGATTTTATGGAGACTATAGAGACGTCACCCTGTGGTGTGCTCTCGCCGAGGATATCCTTGAAGCGTTTGTCGGCAACGGCACTGTGACGAAGATTTCTTCCTTTTAGTCCGTCAAGTTCCTCATTGGCGTTATCAACGTACGTAACGTTATCCACGAGCCACGCATTGCCGTAGGTGTAAGGGTTCTGTATAGGCACCGTCTCGCCGCCCTGCAGCGGTACTATGATGTACTTCATGTTGAGCATGTTGAGCACAGGATAGATGCTGTCGCCAGAGACCTTCGTCATATCGCCTCCCGCCTCTGCTATTGCCGACATCATGCTGTGCATCTCAGGACTGATATAAGCATCTATGAGTTCCTGATAGCGACGCAGTTTCGCAGCGTGGTAGCCGCCAATGCTCTTATGGTAATAGCTGGTGTTGTTCTCGTTGAAGGTGTTGCCTGCAAGGTTAAGCACCCTGAAGTCGCCCTCGTCACTTGTATCCTGCAGTATGAACTCGTCGGTTTTTGTCTTCTGCTGCGGCATCTCGCGTTCACTCTTCGGCACGAACATATCGTTGTTGAGGTAGCGTTTGTTTACTATCCACATATCGGCAAGACAAAGTACTATTATCGCCGCTATGGCGTACGAGCCGCGGAGTTTCTTGTAGCGGTACAGCATCATAAGCGCCGCACCTATCACTACTATCCAGAACGAACGCCAGCAGTCAGCAGTGAACACCGCCTTACGCATCTCGGTAAGGTTCTGCAGTATCGGTGTCACATACTCTGCAGGAAGCTGGTTGAGTGCCTGCATCTCGTTAGCCGACACAAAGCGGTCGAAGAATACTCCCGGCATAACGGCGAAGAGCACACATACACCAGCGGTGAAGATGAAGGAGATATAGAAACACTTATCAATCTTATTTGTTTCCTCTCCTCCCTCGAAGAACTTCTTCAGCGCCAACATTCCCAACAAAGGAATGGTGAACTCCGCAATGACGAGAATACTTGCCACCGTGCGGAATTTGGCATACATTGGGACGTAGTCTATAAAGAAGTCGGTAAGGGGCATGAAATTCTTGCCCCACGAAAGCATTATGGAGAGTATCGTGGCTGCCAGCAGTGCCCACTTCAGCGGACCCTTGACGATAAACAATCCCAGTATGAAGAGCATAAAGACAAAGGCTCCCACATATACGGGTCCTGCCGTCATAGGCTGGTCGCCCCAATACTGTCCCAACTGCTGATAGATGTCTATGAATTCGTTATCGGCATGCTCCATAGCTATCTTGCTCTGTGTCAGCGGTACCGATGCTCCTCCCTTGGTATTCGGAATAAGTAGTGTCCAGGTCTCGTCGATGCCATAACTCCACTGGGTTATGTAGTCGCGCTCCAGACCGCTGTCGGTCTGATTGGCACTGTTTGCCTTTACCAACTCGCTCTTTCCGCGCATACTCTCCTGACCGTATTCCCACGTATGGTAGAGATTGCTCAGGTTCATACCTATTCCTATAAGTGCGGCGGCAGCACATGTTGCCGTTGCCTTCGCAAAACGCTTCATCTGCTTGTCGCGGATAGCCTCAACGAGGTACGCTATAACCATGAAGAGTACGATGAACAGATAATAATAGGTCATCTGGACGTGGTTGGCGTTGACCTCGAAGGCTGTGAATATCGCTGTCACTATGAAGCCCCACAGGTAACGACCTTTATAAGCCAGAACGATACCGGCAATCATCGGGGGGAGATACGCCAAAGCCATCACCTTCCACAGGTGACCGGCAGCGATGATGATAAAGAAATAGCTCGAGAATGCCCACACTATAGCTCCTAACGCCGCCATCCACTGACGGAAGTCGAAGGCACGGAGCAGGATGTAGAAACCGAGAAGATAGACAAAGACAAACCACACATTCTCGGGCAGCCACAGGTGATAGGCATTAACGGCGGTATTCAGTCCGTTGGCACTGCTGTACGAGGGCATAATCTGATACGTCGGCATACCGCTGAAGGCGGAGTTCGTCCAACGTGGTGTCTTACCGGTCTTCTCCTTGAAGAGACCTCCTTCCATCACTATGCCCTTACCTGCCGAAGAGTCGTGACGATAGAGTATCTTTCCCTCTATGTCGGCAGGGAAAAAGTACGCAAACGATATTGCCGCAAACATGAGGACTACCAACACGTCGGGCAGATATTTCTTTATTCTGTTCATCTGTTTTTCCATTTTGACTGCAAAATTAGCAAATTATTATGAATTATGAATTATGAATTATGAATTATTTTTTGAATTATGCATTATGAATTATGAATTATTTTGTACCTTTGCAAACAAACAAAACACTTTACAAACATGAAAATCGGTGTCATAGTGGCTATGGACAAGGAATACAACGACCTCCAGAAGATAGCCGAATCATTTGAAAACAAAGAGATTATCCTCATTAAGTGCGGCATAGGAACTGTCAATGCGGCGCTGGGAGCACAGAAACTCATCTTCGAACATCACCCCGACGTGATAATATCTACGGGATGTGCCGGCGGCAACGGCGACGACATCAACATTCAGGATGTCATCGTAAGCACGGAGCTGTGCTACCACGACGTATATTGCGGCAGAGCTATCGATGACACTACGAAATACGGACAGGTACAGGGTATGCCGGAACGTTTCGCTGCAGACCCTAAGTTGTTGGAGGTTGTCGATAAGATGCCCGTAAAGACTCACAAGGGACTCATCGTCACCGGCGACTGGTTCGTAGATACTCGCGAGAAGATGCAGAGCATCATTGAGCTGTTCCCCGAGGCAAAGGCGGTAGATATGGAGTCGTGCGCCATAGCTCAGGCTTGCTATATCAACAAGGTGCCGTTCATCTCGTTCCGCATCATCAGCGACATCCCTCTGCGCGACACCGACGCTTCACAGTATCATAACTTCTGGAGCAACGTAGCCAACCGCTCCTTCGAAGCGACAAGGACTTTCCTCGAGAATCTGTAGAATGAGGGTTCTCATCGACGATAACATATGGAATTTCGACCTCACCGAGGCACTGCAACAGATTAGTCCTCAGCGTCGTGAGCAGGCACTGCAGTTCCGTCACGAACTGGGACAGCGACAGTGCGTGCTCTCATACCTATTGCTGAAACGTGCCCTGCACGAGGTTTACGACATCGACGAGAATCCGCTGTTCGGCTACGGAGAACACGGGAAACCTTTCCTCACCAACCACCCCGACATCCACTTCAACATCAGTCATTGCAAGGATGCGGTAGCATGTGCCATCGACGACAGTCCCGTCGGCATCGACATCGAGTCGGTGGGACGCTACAAGGACGAACTGGCACGCTACACCATGAACGACGAGGAGATAGCAAAGATAGCTACCGCCGAGGACCCCGAAGTGGTATTCATAGAGCTGTGGACAAAGAAGGAGGCGGCAACGAAACTCGTCGGCACAGGTATCACCGACAACCTCAAGGAGATACTCACCCGTGCTGAATGTGTCATAGACACAACGGTCAGCAACGACAGAAAATACGTGTGGAGCGTGGCCACTTCACTCTTTAAAAAAGTTTAATTCTTCACTCTTCACTATTCACTCTTCACTCTTTTTATTACCTTTGAATAAGGTACTTCCGCTCGAGAAAACAAAGAAAAACAAACTTTTCTTTGGTTTTCTTCTCGCTTAATCGTACCTTTGTACCCTGTTATGGACGTTCTTGAGATATTAAAAGGTAATGGTGCAGGAGACAAACACATCTCCTTCGAGGTACTGCCGCCACTGAAAGGTAACGGCACAGAAGCGCTCTATGCTTCTATAGAGAAACTGATGGAACGCAATCCGCTGTTCATTAACATCACTACTCACCACTCCGAATATGTGTATAACGAGCTGCCCAACGGACAGTTCCAGCGTCTCCGCGTACGTCGGCGCCCGGGGACGATAGCCGTAGCTGCCGCCATCCAGCGCAGATTCGGCATCACCGTAGTGCCCCACGTCATCTGCAGCGGCGTCAGCAAGGAAGACATAGAGTACGAGCTCCTCGACTTGCAGTTCTTAGGCATCAGTCATGTGCTGCTCCTAAGAGGCGACAAGGCGAAGGACGACAAGGTGTTCACCCCCACTCCCGGGGGATATTCTCACACCACGGAACTGATACAGCAAGTGGTGGAGTTCAACGAAGGACGCTTCGTCGATGGCTCTCCGATACGTCACCCGGGAAGTAAGTTCACCTTCGGTGTGGCGTGCTACCCCGAGAAACACGAGGAGGCTCCGAATATAGAACAGGACATAAAATACCTCAAACAGAAACAGGACCTCGGAGCACAATATGCTGTGACACAGCTCTTCTACGACAACAAGAAATACTTCGACTTCGTGAAGAAGGCACAGTCTATGGGTGTCACCATACCCATAGTACCAGGAATAAAACCCTTCACAAAGCTGTCGCAGCTGACGATGATTCCCAAGACGTTCCACTGCGACATCCCCGAGGAGTTGGCAAAGGAGATTCTGAAGTGCAAGACCGACGACGACGCTAAGGCTCTCGGCATAGAATGGGGCATAGAACAGTGCCGCAACCTCTACGCTAACGGCATCAACAACATCCACTTCTACACGATGTCGGCTGTTGACTCCGTCAACGAGATAACAAAACAGTTAGTATAAGGACACACCAATGGTTATAGGACAGAGCGACATAAAAGAACGACTGCTACAGATGGTTAGCGAGGGACGACTGCCCCACGCACTGTTGCTCTGCGGACCGGAGGGAAGCGGAAAGATGGCGCTGGCTATGGACTTCGCCGCCCACCTGCTGACAACGACGAGTCATAACGCTGCCAACTCTGAGGCTATGCTGAAGAAATGGCAACACCCCGACCTACTCTTCTCCTACCCCGTGATACGTCCTACGGGCACCGCCTCGGAACATAAGATGGAGAGCGACGACTTCGCACGCGAATGGAACGAGCTCATCAACGAGACGCAATACTTCACTATGGACATGTGGCTGGAGCGCATGAATGCTGCCAACCAACAGGCACAGATTGGTGTCGGCGACAGCGACGCCCTGCTGCGTAAGCTGTCGTTGAAGTCAAGTCAGGGAGGTTACAAGGTATGCATAATATGGATGCCGGAACGCATGAACGACGAGTGTGCCAACAAGATGCTTAAACTCATCGAGGAACCACCGTCGCAGACCGTATTCCTCATGGTGTGCCAACAGCCGGAAATGCTCCTCGAGACAATACTCAGTCGTACACAGCGCATCGACGTGAAACGCATTGCCACAGAGGACATAGAACAGGCACTGATAAGCGAACGAGGCATCAACCCCGAAGAGGCGCACCGCATAGCACGCTGCGCCAACGGCTCGTGGACACGAGCTATGGAGGAGCTTAACGTCGATAACGACAGACAGCTGTACCTGGAGATGTTCATGCAACTCATGCGACTCTCCTACCAGCGTAACGTCAGGGAACTGAAGAAATGGAGCGAGACGGTGGCGGCATACGGTCGCGAACGACAGCGTAACATGCTCGACTACTTCCTGCACCTGACACGCGAGAATTTCATGTATAACTTCCACAACCCGGAACTTAACTACATGACACAGGCGGAGGAGAACTTCGCACGCAACTTCGCACGCTTCATCAACGAGGCTAACGTGGTGGAGATTGCAGAACTGCTGCAGCGCTGCAAACGCGACATAGGACAGAATGCTAACGCCAAAATCGTGTTCTACGATATGGCACTCAAAATAATTGTATTGCTCATAGCAAAATAAACACTACGAGTTATGGAATATAAATATATCACAGGCAACGACAGGGGACTCTCCTGTAAGGGTTGCGGACGACAGGACAAACAGTTGAATACCTACGACTGGCTTGCCGACGTACCGGGAAACGTGGAGAGTACAGACCTCGTGGAGGTGCAGTTCAAGAATACCCGCAAAGGCTACTACCATAATGTAAATAACCTGGACCTGAAGAAGGGCGACATCGTGGCTGTCGAGGCTAACCCAGGACACGACATCGGGGTGGTGACGCTGACGGGAAAACTGGTTAAACTGCAGATAAAAAAGGCTAACCTCAAAAGCGCCGACGACATAAAGAGGATATACCGCATAGCGAAACCTTCCGACATAGAGAGATACAACGAGGCAAAGGCTCGCGAACACACCACAATGATTGAGAGTCGTCAGATAGCTAAAGGTCTGGGACTCGACATGAAGATTGGCGACGTGGAGTATCAGGGTGATGGCAACAAGGCTATCTTCTACTATATCGCCGACGAACGTGTGGATTTCCGACAACTCATCAAGGACCTCGCCGCCACCTTCCACGTACGCATTGAGATGAAACAGATTGGTGCACGTCAGGAGGCAGGACGAATAGGAGGAACAGGACCTTGCGGACGCGAACTGTGCTGCGCCACATGGATGAAGAACTTCGTCAGCGTGAGCACAGGAGCAGCACGCTACCAGGATCTCTCGTTGAACCCGCAGAAACTGGCGGGAATGTGTGCCAAGCTGAAGTGCTGCCTCAACTACGAGGTTGACGACTACATGGAGGCAGGAAAACGTATGCCGTCGCGCGAGGCGGTGCTGCAGACTATGGACAGCGACTACTACCACTTCAAGAGCGACATCCTTGCGGGTCTCGTGACCTACTCTACCGACAAACGTATGGCGGTGAACATCGAGACGATAACTGCCGAGAGGGCTATGCACATCATAGAGATGAACAAACGCGGCGAGAAGCCTGTCTCTCTCGTCGATGACAACAACCAGAAGGAGGCGGAACGTCCTGTTGACCTCCTTGCCGGCGAGAGCATCACACGCTTCGACAAGAACAAGAAGAAACGCAAAAAGAAAAAATAAGGAGGATGTTATGGACGATTTTCAGTCAATATTGGAAAACGGTATCAACTTTGGACGCGGCGGCGAGAAGAAAGCCGACAACAAGGTGAAGACCAAAGCGAAGAAGAAAAAGTATATCACCGGAGCGCACGGCAGCGGGTCTGCTATGCAGAAGGCGAAATATCGTGAACAGAGGGCTAACCGCAAGAAGAAATAATCTTGCCGTTAGCCCTCCCTATTATGAATTATGAATTATGCATTATGCATTAATGGTGGAATAGTCGCACTCCGGTGAACGCCATAGCTATGTCGTACTTGTCGCACGTCATTATGACATGGTCGTCACGCACGGAGCCTCCTGCCTGTGCTATGTATTCCACACCACTCTTATGTGCTCTCTCTATATTGTCACCGAAGGGGAAGAAAGCGTCTGAACCTAAGGAAACCTTGCTGTTCTTTGCTATCCATGCAGCCTTCTCCTCACGGGTGAGCACCTCGGGACTGGTCTTGAAGAACTGCTGCCAGGCTCCTTCCTTGAGCACGTCGTCGTGCTCCTCACCTATATATATATCTATAGTGTTATCGCGGTCTGCCCTGCGTATATCGTCTTTGAAGGGCAACGCCATCACCTTCGGATGCTGACGCAACCACCAGATGTCTGCCTTGGAGCCTGCCAGACGGGTACAGTGAATACGACTCTGCTGTCCGGCACCGATACCTATCGCCTGTCCGTCTTTTACGTAGCACACTGAGTTCGACTGTGTGTATTTCAGCGTTATCAGCGCTATCATAAGGTCTCTGCGTGCATCCTCGGGGAACGTCTTGTTCTTCGTAGGTATATTCTCGAACAGCGCGGGATCGTCAAGACGAATCTCGTTTCTTCCCTGCTCAAAGGTTATGCCGAACACCTGCTTACGCTCCACAGGTGCTGCCACGTAGTCCTTGTCTATCTTTATGACGTTATACGTTCCCTTGCGCTTCTCGCGGAGAATCTGTAGCGCCTCCTCAGTATAGTCGGGAGCAATGACACCATCGCTGACCTCCCTCTTCAGGATACGTGCCGTAACAGCGTCACAGGTGTCCGAGAGTGCTACGAAGTCGCCGTACGAGCTCATTCTGTCGGCACCGCGGGCACGTGCATAGGCGCAGGCTATCGGAGAGTCGTCAAGACCATCTATGTCGTCAACGAAGTATATCTTCTTCAGCGTGTCGCTAAGGGGTAATCCTACAGCAGCACCTGCCGGCGACACGTGTTTGAACGACGCTGCCGAGGGCAGTCCTGTAGCCTCACGCATCTCTTTCACTAACTGCCATGAGTTCAGGGCGTCAAGGAAATTTATATATCCCGGTCTGCCGTTCAACACCTCAATAGGCAACTCACCCTCCTCCATGAATATCCTCGAGGGTTTCTGATTCGGATTACATCCGTACTTTAACGCTAATTCTTTCATATTCTATTTTTTAATTTAATTCCCACATCCACAACTCCTGGCAGCGCCATACACTTCATGTTATGTCGCAACGTCACCGACAGCGAGTCGCCCTTATGCAGCGATAGCGTCTTCAGTGGCATCGATACCTGGAAAAAAGCAGGACCATCAGGCTTCCTTGCCTCCCTGTCTCCCTGTCTCCCTGAAAACACATACGTCAGTGTGTCAACAGTCTTTGTCTTCGCGGGGAACAAGGTCTGCTCCACCAAGATACTTATATTTCCATAGGGATAATCTCTTGCCCACAGTCGCAGCTCCACACTCTCATCCACCGTCATGTCGCTGTCAAAGGAACCTGCCTCGAATGTAAACTTATTCTGTTTTGTCCACTTCCCCCCCTCAATGTTAACGAACTTATGATACACCGTTTCATTGTTACACGAAACAAGCAGTGCCAGCATAAATATCGTTACCCATTTCTTCATTATTCTCTCTCCACTTTCTACTATTCTCTCTCCTCTCTCCTCTCTCCTCTCTCCTCTATATCCTCGATATCAAAGAATTCCACATCTTCCTCCTCGTCAACGAAAGTCGTCATGTCTTTATCCTTATGAACAATGACATCCTCGCTCGTTATCGCCTGTAGCTTATTGCTCTCGCTGTTAAGCTCTTTCCACAGCACGTCCTTCAACTCGTCAAGTCCTTTGTTTGCCACTGCCGAGATAAAGACTACGGGTATGTCTTTCGGTGTCGTGGCTTTCAGCATCTCTACCAGTTCGTCGTCCAGCAGGTCACACTTCGTAACGGCGAGTACCCTATGCTTGTCGAGCATATCAGGATTGAAGTTTTCAAGTTCTCTGAGCAGTATGTTGTATTCGCGGAGAATGTCGTCAGTATCGCCAGGCACCATGAAGAGCAACAGCGAGTTGCGCTCTATGTGTCTCAGGAAACGCAGTCCGAGTCCTTTGCCCTCGCTGGCACCCTCTATTATTCCAGGGATGTCGGCCATAACGAACGACTTATTGTCTCTGTACGCCACGATGCCAAGCGACGGTTCCAGTGTGGTGAAGGGGTAGTTGGCTATCTTCGGTCGCGCCGAGGAGAGTGCCGAGAGCAGCGTCGATTTTCCGGCATTGGGGAAACCCACAAGTCCTACGTCGGCAAGTAGTTTCAGCTCCATTATCACGGTCATCTCCTGCATAGGCTCACCGGGCTGTGCAAAACGTGGCGCCTGGTTTGTGGCACTACGGAACTGGAAGTTTCCCAGTCCTCCGCGTCCGCCTTTCAGCAGCACCACCTCCTGACCGTCGTAGGTAACGTCGCAGATGTACTTTCCCGTCTCGGCATTATACACCACCGTACCGCAGGGCACGTCAACATAAACGTCCTTGCCGTCGGTGCCGTGACACTTGTCTCTGCCGCCGTCACCACCATGCTCTGCCTTTATATGGCGCTGATATTTCAGATGCAACAGCGTCCAGTAGTTATGATTGCCGCGAAGGATTATGCTGCCACCCTTACCACCGTCGCCCCCGTCGGGACCTCCGTTGGGGTTGTACTTTATGTGTTTCAGGTGCATAGATCCCCTGCCGCCCTTTCCCGAGCGACAGTAAATCTTCACATAATCTACGAAATTACTCTCCATTTTTTCTTTTTTCCTAGCTATCCTAGGCTATCTATTACTCTCTTTATATTTCCAAAAATCTCTTCCAGCGTGCCGTGTCCGTTGACGTGGTGGTGCAGTCCTTCTTTCTTGTACCACTCTATCAGCGGCTGTGTCTGCGAATGATATATCTTGAGGCGCTTCTTTATCGTCTCCTCGTTGTCGTCGGCACGTCCGCTCTCCTCACCGCGCTTTATGAGACGCTGCATGAGTTCTTCCTCGGGTACGTCCAACTCTATCATTGCAGCAACCTTGTCGCCACGCTCCTCGAGCATCTTCTTCAAAGCCTCTGCCTGCGGTATGGTACGTGGGAAACCGTCGAATATCACTCCTTTGTGACCTCTTCCGTATCCGTCGTACACGTTAGCCAATATCGAAATCATCAGCTCGTCGGGAATAAGATTGCCGCCGTCAATATAGCTGGCAGCGAGTTTTCCCAACTCTGTACCTTTCTTTATCTCGCTACGCAACACGTCTCCTGTAGAGATGTGTCCCAGTCCGTAGTGCTTTATCATCAACTCACTCTGTGTTCCTTTTCCGGAACCCGGAGCACCGAAAATTACTATATTCTTCATTTTGATTAGTTTTTCTTGTTTGTCCTTTTTTCTTATATCTTTTTTTACCTTAAACTTGTACCACATGTCGGTGACGAGGTCCGTCTTCTGCACCTCTACGTCGTCAATCTTTCGTGGCAGTTTAAACTCCTTCATTCCAAACCATTAACCATGAACCATCAACCCTGAACCAAAGTATAAACCTCCTTCAGGTTCCTACCCAACTGGTCGTAGTCCAGTCCGTAGCCAACGATGAAGTCATTAGGTATCGAGAAACAACAGTAGTCCACCTTGATGTCCTCCTCCAGCTTGTCTGGCTTCAGGAACAGCGAACATATCTTTATCGACTTAGGGTTGCGTATCGACAGCGTTGCCAACATCTGGTGCATTGTCTTACCTGTGTCAACGATGTCCTCCACAATGATGACGTCTCTGTTGCTAATATCTACATTAAGACCTATGACCTCCTTCACCTTTCCCGTCGATAGCACTCCTTCATACGATGCTAACTTCACGAAACTCAACTCGCAAGGTATTGTGATTTCCTTCATCAGGTCGGCAGCAAACATAAACGCACCATTCAATACAATGAGGAACAACGGGGTCTTACCCTCCATATCCTTGTTTATCTCTTCTGCCACAGCGTGGACACGCTCCAAAATAGTTTCCGAGGTAATCGAAACTTCAAATTCTTTATCCTTTATCTTTACCCTTTTCATAGCTGTTTAACTATTTTCGCTGCAAAATTAGTAAATTATTATTAATTATGCATTATGAATTATGAATTATTTTGTAATTTTGCAGCGAAATGAAGATTTTTACAAGTTCACATATTCGCGAATTAGACGCTTACACCATAGCGCACGAGCCTATCCGTTCCATCGACCTCATGGAACGCGCAGCGAAAACACTTACCCGAGCCATCTCCGACCAGTGGTCCGTACAGGTGCCCGTCGTAGTCTTTGCAGGTCCGGGCAATAACGGTGGCGACGCACTCGCCGTAGCGCGCATGCTCTGCGAACAGGGCTACGACGTTTCTACCTATCTGTTTAATATCAACGGACGACTCTCCGAGGACTGCACCATAAACCGTCAGCGCATCCTCGACAGTAGGAAGATGAAGGAGTTCCACGAGATTATCGACGAATTTGAACCGCCAAAACTCGAAAGCGGCACCCTCGTCGTTGACGGACTCTTCGGCAGCGGACTCAC
This sequence comes from uncultured Prevotella sp., assembly GCA_947163985.1. Taxonomy (GTDB): domain Bacteria; phylum Bacteroidota; class Bacteroidia; order Bacteroidales; family Bacteroidaceae; genus Prevotella. The sequence continues at coordinate 36,239 of CAMUVE010000002.1, read as the reverse complement.
AAAGCCACTCGCAGGAGGTTTCGCCTCGCTCATCAAGTACATCAACCAGAGCCCCGCTACCGTTGTCAGCATCGACGTGCCCTCAGGACTTATGACCGAGGACAATACCTACAACGTACGCGCCAACATCATCAAGGCTGACGTCACCCTCACCTTGCACCAGAAAAAACTGTCGTTCCTCTTCGCCGAGAACCAGCACTACATAGGAAAGCTGCGCATCCTCGACATCCGACTCAGTCAGGAGGGAATAGACAAGATAAACACAAAATACACCCTCCAGGAGGAAAACGACGTCCGCGCACTGCTAAAACGTCGCGACGACTTCGCCCACAAAGGCTCTATGGGCAAGGCCCTCCTCATCGCCGGCAGCTACGGCATGGCAGGAGCCGCCACCCTCGCCGCCAATGCGTGTATGCGCTCCGGCGTCGGTAAACTAGAGATATGCACACCACGTCGCAATGGCGACATCCTGCAGATAACAGCCCCCGAGGCAGTGCTCCACATAGACCGTGAAGAGTTCTACTTCACCAACCCCATCGACGCCACTGACGTCGATGCACTCGCCATAGGTCCCGGCATAGGACAACAGGAGAACACCTCCATAGCAATGATTACACAGATAAGGCGCACCACCTGTCCTATAGTACTCGATGCCGATGCGCTCAACATCCTTGCCAACCACCACGCGTGGCTGCAGCAACTGCCTCACGGCACCATCATGACGCCACATCCCAAGGAGTTCGACCTCATCAGCGGCGGCCCCTGCGCCGACAGCTTCGAGCGCATCTCCAAAGCCTCAAACCTCGCAGAGTCCCTGCAGTCATATATCATCCTCAAGGGTCACTACTCAGCACTCTGCATGCCCGACGGACAGGTAATCTTCAACTCCACAGGCAACGCAGGTATGGCTACCGCAGGCAGCGGCGACGTCCTCACGGGAATAATCCTTGCCCTCCTCGCACGAGGCTACAAACAGGCGGAAGCCTGCCGGTTAGGAATGTACCTCCACGGACTCGCCGGCGACATCGCCGCAAGAGACCTCGGCATGGAGAGTCTCATAGCACGCGACATCATCGCCTACCTCCCCAAAGCCTTTAAACGACTGGAAGACTAATGAGGATTTGAGTGAAGAGTGAAGAGTGAAGAGTCAAGAATGAAGAGTAAAGAGAGAATGAGCGAGTTTGAAATCCTTCACGAGATACCTCCATTGTCGGAAAAAGACTTTATGTATGTTGCCGACAGACATAAAGCAGAATTCACCTACCCTATACACTGCCACGAGCTTTACGAGCTCAACTTCGTGGAAAACGCTTGTGGAGTACGTCGTGTCGTTGGCGACAGCTCCGAAGAGATTGGCAACTATGACCTTGTCCTGATTACCTCGCCGCATCTTGAGCATGTTTGGGAACAGGGCAACTGCAGTAACAAAGACATTCACGAAATAACTATACAATTCTATTTTAACTTCAACGAAGAGAATTCCATCTTTCAACGCAAGCCCTTCGATACAATACGAAAGATGTTTAAGGAAGCGCAGCGTGGACTGGCATTTCCGATGAATGCAATAATGACGGTTTATCCGTTACTTACGAAGCTCTCATCTGTAAAGGAGAGCTTCTATGCCACACACTATCTTTTTGAAATTCTCTACGAGCTATCCAAATGCAACAATGCCAAACCACTGTCTTCTTCATCTTTCGCCAAAGTGATTCCAGCAAGCGACAGCCGTAGGATAACGAAGGTAAAAGACTATATTTCTAAGCACTATTATGAGGACATACGTTTAACTACTCTTGCGGAAATGATAGGTATGACAACCACGTCGTTCAGCAGATTCTTTCACCAACACACCGGCAAGACACTAAACGAATATATTATCGACATAAAACTCGGACACGCTTCAAGAATGCTTGTCGATACTCACCATAATATCAGCGAGATATGCTATGACTGCGGTTTTAACACACTAACGAACTTCAATAGACTTTTCAAAAAACGCAAGGGGTGCAGCCCTACAGAATTCCGAAACAACTATCGCAAGACTCGTATCGTTTTCTAACTTTTTATTAAAGTGTCAGTCCTTGAAAAAAAAGTGTTAGTCTAAGTAACGGCAAGTCATTATCTTTGCATGCGAAATCCAAATCTATTACAACATGCAAACCTATATTTTTAAGATAATGAAAAAGACACTATTTATTGCTGGTCTCTTCGTTCTGGCAGGATGTAGCAATGCCGACGCCACGCCTGATGCTGCCAAGGAAGAAATCACCGAAAGTAAAATTACAAAGCAGTTAGTCAACGCAAATGCTACTCCCGAGGCTAAAAAAGTGTATAGCATCCTGTACAACTTGTACGGCAGAAAGATTATATCTGGTACCGTTGCCAACATCGACTGGAACTATCGCGACGCAGAGAACGTCAAGAAATGGACAGGCAAATACCCTGCCATAAATGTCTTTGACTTCATAAACATACATGCATCTAAGGATGTTAACCCCAAGGGTTGGCTTGACTACTCGGACATGACTCCTGTCAACGAATGGTGGGATGCCGGAGGACTCGTAGGATGTATGTGGCACTGGCAGGTAAAGGCAAACAACGGCACTAACCTTACATGCTCCCCAGGCAGTAAACCTGGCGAGACAAGTTTCGATCCTGCTGCTTTCGAAAACCCGTCGTCGGCAGACTACAAACAGATGATTCATGACATAGACCAGGTGGCAGGCTATCTGAAGACCATGCAGCGCCGAGGCATTGCCGTCATCTGGCGCCCTCTGCACGAAGCGGCTGGAAACACCTACGAATTTGAAGGTGGTGGTGCCTGGTTCTGGTGGGGAGCCAAAGGTGCTGAAGTATATAAGAAACTATGGCGTTTCCTGTATGACAGGCTTGTTAACCATCATGGTCTGAATAACCTTATCTGGGTATGGAATTCCCAGATGGGCGACATGGAATGGTATCCTGGTGACGATGTTGTTGACATCATCGGACGCGACAGTTATTCCGCTCTGCAATATCCTCTAATGAAGGAATTTAAGCAACTTCAAGAAGAGCATCCCACAAAAATAATCACTCTTGCGGAATGCGGCAATGGCGACGAGGTGAAGATGTCACTTCTAAGCAAGATTTGGCAACAGGGCTCGCGCTGGAGCTGGTTCATGACATGGTACGATGGAGATTACAACAGTGGCAATGCCAACGAACATCGTTTTGCTAATGCAGCATGGTGGAAAGACGCTTTTGGCACAGGCATTGTTGTCGATCGCGACGAGATGAAAGAACTAAGGAAATAAAATACTGCTGGTATGACAAAGAGACCTATTTCCCTCATATTAATGCTTGCAGTTGCTATCTGTCTAACCGCTGCAGAGCGAACAATCCTCATTGGTCCTAAGACCATCGGACCTGGATGGAAAGACAACATCCTTCTTGAGGCACGCCACTTCCAAAATGCCAAGGCTGGCGACGTAGTAACCGTATATCAAGATGGAGCACAAGGTTTCTCACAGGGTGCATTCCAAGACCCTGAGAGTTGGCAGGGTGTTGCTCCCGAATACGGGTGTTTCAGCATAAGCGGACCGTTCCGTATGGTTCTCTCTGATGACATATTAAATAAGGTACGCGTGCGAGGAGTGATAATAGGCGGACACGACTACCGCATCCTCTACGTAACCCTTACCCCTGGCGAAGAGTTCGTTGAGACTACGATATGGCGAGGTGCGGCAGTACAGATGAAAGACGACTGGAGCGTAAGTACGGAAATTCCGGGAAGTTGTTTCAAAAAACTAAAGAAGGGTGACGGCATCCACTTCCATGCTAACAAAGTGTCGGAAGGTGCTGCCGCTAAACTTATGGATTTCACATGGAACCCTCTTGAGAAAGCTACCGACGGCATTCCCGTCGGACCGACAGGTTTTACATACTATATAAATGACGACGCTCCTCTCATTAAGCTGCAACTGGCAGGAACAGGTGACGACACTGCCATGCGCGTTGGCGGAAAGGGCTACCGTCTTATAAAAATAGGACTGGTACAGTTCGTCGGTCAGGTTGACGAGGACATCAGTCAGGCACAGCGTGCCCCGAAGGAGTACATCCTGCAACCAGGCGAAGTATTCCACGGGGAGAAGACCTTCCCCGTTGACTGGAGCGGCAACCTGCGCATCACTGCAGAACCATTCCAGGAATGTACCCTCAACGATGTACTTATCATCAGCTACGACCTGCTTCCCGGACTCAAGGAGGCTAACGTGTTACCACAGATGTCCTTCCGCGAAAATAAAGGAAAATGGTATGACATCACTGGTTCCAAGGAACCTGTATGGTATCCTCTCGACGGCACCGATGTAGTGCTTACCTTTGATGAGGTTTCCCTCGACAAGATAAAGACCTCCGGTATTGTCGTTACAGGACTGGGATTCACCCTCACAAAGATTCAACTTATTTCTGCTCAATAACTAAAACACCTATATTAATATGCGAAAATGTCTATTTATCAGCATGTTACTATTCTTTAGCATTCATGCCTTTTCCCAGACACAAATCAGCGGACAAGTCCTTGACGGTGCTGCCAACGAGCCCATGATTGGCGCCAGCGTACAAGTTCCAGGAACATCCGTCGGTTCGGTGACAGATTTAGACGGAAAGTTTAGCTTTACATTGCCTGAAGGAAAGTTTATTGTCCAAGTATCAATGATAGGATACAAGACACAGGTCATCAATGTAAAAGGCAAAAGTTCCATCACCGTCACCCTCTATGAAGATTCAAAAGTTATGGACGAAGTCGTCGTGGTCGGCTACGGAACAATGAAAAAGCGCGACCTCTCCGGTGCTGTGTCACAAATTAAGAGTGACGACATCATGCTGGGCGGTGCCACCGACGTATCTCACGCCGTCCAAGGTAAGATTGCTGGTGTTCAGGTAAACCAGAATGATGGTGCTCCTGGTGCCGGAGTAAGTATCACCGTGCGTGGTGCCAATTCTTTTACTACATCGTCACAACCGCTATACATCGTTGACGGCATTCCTTTTGAGACGGGTTCCACTCCTGCGAGCGGTGCTAACGACAACTCCACACAAAATTCTAATCCGCTAAGCATTATTAATCCTCACGACATAGAATCTATCGAGGTTCTCAAAGACGCATCGGCAACAGCCATATACGGCTCGCGCGGTGCTAACGGTGTAATTATCATCACAACAAAGAAAGGACAGACGGGCAAGCCGAAAATAGAGTTTAATGCCAGTTGGTCAGTGTCGAAGATCGGAAAGCGTGTGAAGATGCTCGACCCTGTAACCTATGCCAACTATATTAACGAAGGATTTACTAACTCACAGAAGTACGAGGGTGCCACGGGCGACCTGCCCTACCGCGGATATGTTGACAATAGCGGGCACTATGTCGGCAAGCCTGAAGATTATGCTAAGTCAACAGTGACCTACGAAGGTAAAGAATACACCATATCTACTGCCGACTGGCAGGACGAGATATACCGAACGGGATGGCAGCAGGACTATAGCCTCAGCGTCAGCGGTGGTACGGAAAACGGCTACTACAACATGTCCGGCAGCTACACGAAGCAGGATGGTATCATTAAGCACACCGGCTATGAGCGTTACGGACTTAGTCTTAACATAAGTCGTCATATCACGAAATGGCTTGAGGTGGGAAGCAGTTCACACTTCACACAGCAGGCTACCGATTTCCAGCGCACAAACTCAAGCGAGAACACTGGTATTATCCGTTCTGCACTGCTGTTCCCGCCAACCTACGGTCCGTCTATGGACTTAACACAAGTCGATGAGCTTATGTGGCTGGCAGCAAACCCTGTGACATATATCAATGGTGCTCGCGACCGACTGAAAGGATTAAGTTTCTTCTCGAGCAACTATGTAGAAGCAAAGATAATGCCTTGGCTGAAATTCCGTCAGAATCTGGGCTTCGGATATAACGACAATCACCGTTCCACCTTCTACGACAAGCACACATATGAGGGACGCAACCCCATAAATGGCAAGGCAGGGCGTGCCTCTAATATTTGGAAGAGTCTTACAGCAGAATCGATACTTACCTTTGACAAAAAGTTTGGCATCCATGCCATCAATGCCGTTGTGGGTCTCACCTTCGAGAAAGGCATCTGGGACAATGAGTCTCTCGTAACTACCAACTTCCCATACTTCTCAAACATAAGCACAGATATTGGGTTTGCTACGAACAAGGCAAACGTCAGTAGTGATGAGGGTAAGCAGACTCTCGAGTCTTTCCTTGCACGTGTAAACTACACTTTGTTAGACAAGTATCTCTTTACCGTCAGCATGCGTACCGACGGCAGCTCAAAGTTCGTCACAGGCAACAAGTGGGCTACCTTCCCCTCTGCAGCATTCGCATGGAGAGCAGGCGATGAGACTTTCATCCAGGACCTCAACGTATTCTCCAATCTTAAGTTCCGCCTGTCTTACGGTGAAACGGGTAATCAGGCCATCGGTTCTTACCGTACTTTAACCATTCTCGCTCCTGCAGATTACGCTTTCCGCGGTGGACTGGAGTCGGGTATTGCCCCCATTGACTGGCGTGGTCCGTCAAATCCCAACCTTAAGTGGGAGACGACAGGACAGTTCAATGCTGGTATCGATATGGGATTCCTTGATAACCGTCTGCAGTTTACAGTAGATTACTACTATAAGAAAACACGCAACCTGTTGCAGAACGTTTCTCTTCCCTACTCCTCTGGTTGGGGCAACATGCTCATCAACAGCGGTAACGTCACCAACGAAGGTCTTGAGTTTTCTCTGAACTACGACGTTCTGAAGAACTCTCCCGTTAAGTGGACTGTCAACGCTAACCTGTCCATGAACCGCAACAAGTTGGGCGGTCTCGATGGCGATCAATATGCGACAGCCCTTTGGAGCAAAGCCGACCAGGTGTTCCTGCAGCGCAACGGCTGTCCTATGGGAACGCTCTACGGATATGTAGAAGACGGCTTCTATAATAGCATTGCCGAAGTACGCTCCATGAAGGAATATGCTGGTCTGTCTGACGCTGAAGCAAAGCGAATGATTGGTGAGATAAAATACCGCGACCTTAATGGTGACGGACAGATAACTGCCGAAGACCGTACAATAATCGGTGATACCAACCCGAAGTTCACGTATGGTATAACAAACAACCTCAGCTACAAGGACTTCTCGCTGTCATTTATGCTTCAGGGTAGCTACGGCAACGACATTTTCAATGCAAACCTAATGGACATACAACTGGCTAACGAAGGTAACATCACAACTGACGCCTATGCAGGACGCTGGACAGAGGCTACTGCCGCTACCGCCACATGGCCCAAGGCTATCGCCGGCTACACGCGTTCGTGGCTCATCAGCAACCGCTATGTTGAAAAGGGTTCATATATGAAGATGAAATACATCACTCTATCATACAACTGGAATAAACCTATTCCTTATATTGAGCGCGTAAAGATTTCACTCACTGCCAATAACCTGTTCACCATCACTAACTACAGCTGGTTTGACCCTGATGTCAACGCCTTTGGTGCCGACGCGAGCCGTCGCGGTGTGGACAGCTACTCTTATCCGAGTGCTCGAACATATATGTTGGGACTAAACGTAACTTTCTAAAGGTAAAACAAAAACACATAAAGCAATGAAAAGATTTATAATATACCTTTCGGCCCTTTTACTCTTATGCACTTCGTGCTCAAGCTACATCAACGAAGAGACCGACGGACTCGCTACCGAGGATAAGATTGGCGACTCTACAGACGCTATGAACTATTGGGTAACGGGCACCTATAGCAAATGGGTTTACGACATGTTTTGCTGGGGATACTTCCCAAAAGTACTGGAGTTCGATGCTGACTATATCAGCGGTCCGGACTGGCTGTTCGGAAAATTCGGAGTAGGTAACTTCCAGGGAGAACCTGATGTCACTGACGCCCTGTGGAAAGGATGCTACGGACTCATCGAGCGTGCAAACAACTCCATACGTCATATTGAAAAGATGAAGACGCTCACTGTTGCTGAGAAGAACAATGCTCTCGGCGAACTGAAGTTCCACAAGGCTATGGGCTACTTCCTTTTAGTACGCGCCTATGGTGACGTTCCCATCATTCCGACAGAAGAGAACACCTCTTTCAACTACAACAACAAACGACAACCTGTGGAAAAGGTATGGAACGAGATCTTCACACTTCTCGAAGATGCTGCACTCAGCATGTATAACTATGACAGCAGTGCTCACATACAAGGTCATGTCAGTGCCGGCTCTGCCGCAGGACTTCTTGTAAAGGCGTACGCCACAGCCGCTTCATACGCTATGCCTAACGGCACTCCTATCACTGTTCGCAACGGACACCCTTACGAGATTGTTGATGGTGTAGCTACCGCCTACGCACCGCTTAAGTCGTATAACTTCATAAAGGGTGGTGCCGGTGATGCCGCTCAAGGCTATGAGAACATGAATGCCGACGAACTTTACGCCAAGGCTGTAGCATGGGGACACCGACTTCTTGAGGAGAACGAGTTTGGAAAATATTCACTCGTAGAGTCCTTCGATAAACTGTGGGCAAAAGAAAACCGCTACGTACCGGAATTCATGTTCTCCGTTTACGTTCCGTCCAATGACCCGAAGTACAAGACGTCTATCCACACACAGTACGAGGGCTACTATATGTCTCCTGGCTCCGACTTCATACAGAGCGGCGGATGGGTAGGATGCACACGTCACTGGTATGCCCTCTTCGACTCCGACGACGACCGTATTGTGAAGGGTGTTAAACATCGCTGGCGCTCATACGACCAGGAGCAGTGGAACACCGGCAACTACTATCCCGAAGATTACACCTCACTGCACCCAGAAATGTATGACGACGGCGTGAGCTACGAACATAAGTTCGACCAATACCACCTGGCATACACCACGAAATACATGGATGTTGCCGACAATGCCATTGAGAATGCTGACAGTCCCTGGCCCTTACTCCGTCTGGCTGACGTATTCCTTATGTATGCCGAGGCTCTCAACGAGACAGGACATACCGACAATGCTAACACTTGGCTTAAGCGTGTCCGTGAGCGTTCGAACGCGAGCCACAGCGACATCTCCGACCGCAACGCTATGCGCTCGGCTATCATCGAGGAACGTGCAAAGGAACTGGCTTGCGAAGCTGACCGACGCTGGGACCTCATACGCTGGGGAATATACCTACAGGCTATGAACGACGGCTTTGACTCTCAACAGGGCTATGGTTCTGACGACGGCAAGGTTCTCAAGAACCGTCTGCCTAAGCACTTGCTATTCCCTATACCTAACCAGGAACTTAACATCAATAAAGCCATAACGGAAAACAACCCGGGATGGAACTAAAGAGTGAAGAGTGAAGAATTAAGAATTTCTCAGCACGTCGCAGCTCCGCTGCGACCAAAAAAAGTAAATAAAATGAAAAAGCCAATTGTTTACATACTTTGCATGCTGAACATCCTTACTGCGTGCAATAACATCGTGGACCTTGACAACTACACGTCGCCACACGACATACCTAACACGGGAGCACCGGTAATAAAGGCTGTATATGCTGTAGCGGACGTTAACCAACAAACACCGCTCACCGAGGCAGAAATGGGACAGACACTATGTATCGTAGGCGAAAATCTCAACCGCCTGCAGAGTCTTAAATTCAACACCGTTGAAACAGACCTTAACCAGACCTACACACAGAGCACCAAGGCTGTCGTTACAGTGCCTGACACATACTCCAAGAACCACGAGAACGTCATAGAATACACTACCGACATGGGCTCCGTGAAATACTCTTTCTACGTAGCTCTTCCAGCTGCCGAGGTTGGAGGTCTGCTGAACGAATTTGCTGAGCCGGGCACCAACGTTGCAGTCAACGGGAAGAACCTTGAGTACTACGACTTCACACTTACCCTCGGCGACAAAGAACTGCCGCTGAGTGTTGAGGGCAACACACTGTCGTTCAACATCCCCCAAGGAACACCCGACAACAGCGTTTTCGTAATTAGTTGGATTAACTACAAGGGTGAGACAGAAACGGCCAACATGCCCTTCCGTCCTACCGACAGCATGCTCTTCGACGATATCAGCGAGGCTGAACAGGAAATGACTGACCGCAATGTTTCTACAGAAATGAGCGACCTCGGCACGCAGTGTCTCCACTTCAGCGGAACAATAGCGGAATATGCGTGGGTGGAGCTAAGCTTCGAACAACCGCTCGAAGAAACTATCAACGCTGAGAATGCTGACCAGTACTACTTCGTCTTCGAAGTACAGACGGCAACAGGCTACCCACTACTCGACACGGGTTACGAATTCGCATTCAACTGGGACTGGGACAATAGCTACCAGTGGAACCCGGGCGCTCTTGACACCAACGGCAACTGGCACACCGTACGCTTACCGTTGGAAGAAATGGCTCCTAATGGTCTCTCACCTGTTAATGGAAAAATGACTCTTAACATTGGTTTCCAACCTAATAAGGAATATCAGGCAGACTTCCGACTGGCAAACTTCCGTATAGGAGTGAAGAATTAAGAATTTCTCAGCACGTCGCAGCTCCGCTGCGACCAATAAAAAAATTAACTATGAAAAGAACATTATTTGTACTGTTTCTTCTCCTGTCATGTTTCACCATGACGTTTGCTGAAGAAGTAGAAGTGTGGAATGGCAACGAAGCCATTTCGTGGAATCCCGAGGTAGCACCGGGGTCTCAGTTGGAGACTCCCGAAGGGATATTTAGCAACTTAGCCGTCGGCGACATAGTAAGAGCCTACACTACGACGACCTACGAAGCACCGCAGTATGTCGTAACCTACAAGGCTGGCGACGAGTGGACGTGGACAGACCTTGAAATCAGCGTCTCGGAAGGCGTTCTCAGTTTCACCGTAGCTGACGAGACTATGGCTACGGAGATATCACAACGCGGACTGATATTCCGTGGTCAGTGCTATAACCTTGTAAAGATAACCATTGAAAAAACCGGTGGCAGCGACCCGGTTCCCGTCACCTATCCTATAGAGATATGGACTGGCGAGCAGGTTATAGACTGGAGCAGCAATCCAAGTACATGGCAGACCATCGGTAAGGACAAGTTCGCAAATGTGAAAGCCGGCGATATTCTTCGCATTCAGTATAAGGACGTAAAGGCTGGCGCCATGATGGGACTGCAGTATTCCGTTCCCGACAACTGGGCACTGCTTCCTGGCATAGAAATCATGAATGTTGACGGTCTTGCCACACGTATTACACTTACCCAGGACATGCTGGAAGCCATCAGCAGCGGCGACCTGCATATTACCGGCGTCGGGTTCACGCTGACAAAGGTGGAAGCGCTGGACGCCACCACCGTCAAGACGCTGACCTGCAACGTGCCTGTAACGGGTGACGACTGGATTTGGAACAGCGGCGAGACACCGGAACTTAAGGTGAACATAGAAAACAACAACGAAGAGGCGGTTAACGCTACGGCTACGATGTTGCTTGCTACTGACAAAAGAGAGGAAATAAAGACGCTTGAGTCGAGCAAGGAGATAGGCGGTGGCAGCAGCGACGTTATAAGCTTTACCCTTAACGAGCAGTTGACACCGGGGTTCTATCGTGCTACAATAATAGTTAACGACGAGACGGTACGCGCCTTTAACTTCGGCTATGCACCGACAGAAATATCATCTCCCTCCGACAAGCAGGAGGACTTTGAGAGTTTCTGGCAGACGGCTAAAAACGAGTTGGCAACCATTGAGGCTGACGACGAACCTGTTCTTACAAAGATAGACTCTAAGTCAACAGAAAAGCGCACAGTATATCTTGTTGAGTTCAAGTCTGTGAGCGACGGCGACGGTCAGCCTGTTACCGTTCGTGGTTACTACGCCGAGCCTAACGACGGCAAAAAACACCCCGTCATCATGCACTTCCAGGGGTACGACTCTAATTACCGTCCCGGAGGTCAGGATGCTACCCCATGGTGTTTCAATGGCGATGGTGATGACCTCAGCGGCAACTATGCAGAGTTTATCCTCTCTACCCGTGGTCAGAGTGTCAACAACCGTCCTGCCAGCGACCGCGCCGACGGTATCACACGTGACTTCAGCAACGACTACGGCGACTGGTTCGCCTATAACTTCGGCGACAAGGACAAGTACTACTACCGCGGTGCATATATGGACTGCGTACGCGCCATCGACTTCATGGCTACACGTCCTACCAGCGACATGACGAACCTCTATGCCGAAGGACAGAGTCAGGGTGGCGCCTTCACCTACGCCGCTGCCGCACTTAGCGGACGCGAGTTCAAGGCTATCGCCCCGGGTATTGCTTTCATGGGCGACTTCCCCGATTACTTTGAGCTGGCTAACTGGCCTGCCGAGGTGGCTCGCGCCAATCAGGGCGAGATGACTGACGCTGAAATGTTCGCCTTCTTGTCATATTTCGACACCAAGAATCTGGCTACGCTTATCAGTAATAAGACTGCCGTAGTAGCTACAATAGGTGTTCAGGACAACGTTTGTCCTCCGCACACCAACATCGCTCCCTACAACAACCTGCCAGAAGGAACAGTAAAGGAGATTTCCTTCAACCCGGAGAATGCTCATCAGGTTGCAGACAACTGGTACGACACATACATGAATTACTTCGCAAGCAAATATGTAGAGCCGCAGCCCGAAACAGAAACGGTGGAACCACTTGACGAAGGAGAAACACGTACTCTCTTCGAAAATGCCGAAGGGGTGGAGATGTCGTGGAACGAGATTTGCGAGAAGGGTGCTGAGTGGGGAGCAATCCTTGAAGAGGGGGAGGAAATCCTTGTTACCGTTTCTGGAAAGAAAGCCGAAACAGAATGGCCTAAGGTTATCCTGCGCGACGCTAATTCCGAGCAGGTTCTCGACGCTCTTGTCAACGAGGTAACTGACTTCCCGCACGTAGTTAAGTTCACACTCGACGCATCTGCCGTTGAACAGCTGAAGAATGGATTCCGCATCTCCGGTGACGGTGTAACAATAACAAAGGTTGAGTTAAGCAAGCCCCAAAAGCCTACGCCTCAGCCCGCAGAGACGGTGTTTGACGAGAACGGTGTTGCCGACCTTAGCAAGATTGAAGCGCAGGGCGACAAGGTGACATACGACCCTGCTACCCACACCGTAACAACCACTGAAGGCTGGACAGGTGTTCAACTGACTGTTGCCGACGGCGAGGAAGTAAGTGGTAAGGAGTTACGCATAACCTTCGACCGAGACATTGCCGTGAAGTGCTACGTCAAATATACCGACGAAACTGATGCCGACATTATCAGCAAGTCTGAGCAAGTGCTCTACTTCGACCTTGACGAGACAAAGAACGTCTATCAGATACAGATACAGCCTACGGAGGCAGCAACATTCGTCATCAACGAGATTATAGTTAATAAAGAGTCAACAAAACCCGTACTGAAACCTCTTGAGGAGGGCGAGACGCGCACACTATTCGAAGACACAGAAGGTGTGGTGATGTCGTGGAACGAGATTTGTCAGAGGGAAGAGGACTGGGGAGCCATACTCGAAAGCGGCGAAGTGTTCTATGTCACCATAAAAGAACGCACCCCGGGCAGCGAGTGGCCTAAGGTCATCCTGCGCAACAGCAACTCCGAAGAGGTGTCAGCCGTAGAACTGGGCGACGTTGAAAACTATCCCTACATCGTAAAGATAAAACTCACCGACGAGACCGTAGAGCAACTCCGTAGCGGTTTCCGCTTCTCTGGCGACGGCATCACCATTACGAAGATAGAGATAAGCAAACCTGCGGCAGCGAAGGAAGGCGACGTAAGCATAGAAGCCATGAACTGGTTCCGCAACGGAGTCTATGACGCCGAGACCCACACGGCTACCACCACAGCGCGCTGGGGACAGACAGGATGGGCTGTCGGCGACACACGCTATGACGGCATGACTCTCGTCATCGTAAACATCGAAGCAGCAGACTTCCCCGTAACGCTGAAGATGGAATACGACAACACCGACGGCATAGCCTTAGCAACCTCGACAGGCATTGCTGAAGGTAAAACACAGATTAACCTACCACTGCCGTTGGACACTAAGGTTATAAAGAAAATTTACCTCACATGGGCAGAGCCCGGAGAAGTGACGCTCACCGACGCATCACTAATTGCAGCTGCCAACGCACGACCGCTGACAGGTCTTGCCGACGATACTGACGGCATACTGTCAATTGAGAATTCGGAGTTGAGAATGGAGAATTCTTATAACCTCGCTGGTCAGCGTGTAGGCAAAGACTATAAGGGTATAGTTATCGTGAATGGTAAGAAGATTGTGAATAAGTAAGTTTTCATAAAGTAAACAACAAAAAGAAAATCCCCTCGGTACAAAAGTTCCGAGGGGATTAACTTTTAAGAGAGTTTTCGTTTCTTCATCATGTCCTAACCGCCTTAGCCTTCATCTACGCTGTAGGGCTTAGCCTCCTGGAAGGTGATGCCCTCGGTGAGCATGGTGATGTAGCGTCCGGTGGCGCCGTCGTACCTCTTCTCCGGTGCGAAGATTACGTGTACGTTGGTGATGTTCTTCTTGACGTCGAACTTCTTGGTAGTCTCAACACCGGTGGTGGAGATTCCGAGTTTGAATGATCCGAGGTCCTTGATTACCACACGGCGTCCGTTCTGGAGTTCGCGCTTCATGATACCCTTGAGTTCCTTAAGCACCGCAACTACGTCAGACTCCTTCATTGAACAGTTCTTCTGAATCTCGTCAGAGATGTCGTCAGTAGTGAAAGGATTGCTGTCGATGTCAGCACGTGCAAACCAAAGACCAGCAGACTTAGAACTCGAATTGTTGTTTTTATACATTTTGTACTTCATAGTTGTAATTGTTTTAATTGTTTTACATGTTGTTTGTTCTCGTGTCGTCCTGCAGGTTGACGGTGCAAAAGTACAACGAAAACGTCCGCTTGTCAATAGCAAACTGATGTTTTAAAAATCCTAAAAACCTTTGTTGCTTCTTCTACGATGCGCCCTTCCCTCGGAACATTTTTAGTAAATGTTCCGAGGGGAGAGTCTGCTGCAGCGACGTATAGGGAGGTATTGGTTTTTCTTTTCTGAACATTTTGGAACATTTTCCCGCAGTGCACCCTTTTCTGTTCCTTTGCAGCTGGAAATGGCAGCCTTTCCATAATAAAAAATAACAAAAAGAAAGGAACATAAAAATGAAAAGAAAAAAGATTGATTTGGACATGAAGCTCTCACGCAGCTTCACCGTACGCGACTTCACAAGCAGTGCCACCGCCGAGCGTCTGGACATAGACAACACGCCGTCGTGGACACACGTACTTAACATGATGAACCTCTGCAAGAGGGTGGTGCAACCGCTGTGCGACAAGTTCGGACCACTGGTTATAAACTCCGGCTACCGCTCGGAGGAGCTCAACGAGGCAGTTCACGGACTGGGACTGTCGCAGCACCTCACGGGGTGCGCCGTTGACATCCACCTGAAGGACGTGGAAACGGGACGCGAGTACTACAACTACATCCTAAAGCACTGTCCCTTCGACCAGATGCTCTTCGAGTTTGCCGACAAGGGCAGGGTGATATGGCTCCACGTGTCGTGCCGTCCCGAGAACGAGATGCACCTTAACCGCCACATGGCATTACCTAACTACCACGTGGTAAACCAGGGAAGGAGGCGTATATGAGACCACGCGACCTACAGCAGCGCCGCGCTACGCAGCTCACTTGTAAGAGCTGCGGGCGCACCCTGCCCGTGGAGTGCTTCGAGCGTTTCCCCACCGGCACCTACCGCCACATCTGTAGCGACTGTAAGTACGTGCGATATACAGTGCCGGCAATGTACCGCCTGCGGCTACGCATCCTGAACTCTGAACTCTGAGGGGTTTTTAGGATTCCCTAAATTTTAGTTTTCAAAAAAACATTACACATTACACACAAAAAAGTAAATAAATTTCAAAAATAAAGCTATGGTTTGGACGGAGTAAAGCTATGGTTTGGATGGAGTAAAGCTATGGTTTGGACGGAGTAAAGCTACGGTTTGGACGGAGTAAAGCTACGGTTTGGTTAAAACGTACCATAAGGACGTAAAAACAGGGAATATTTTGTAAACTATTATTACCTATTTTCTCTCAAGACAAATAAAATATAGGAAAAAACATAAATCTAAAAGATATCTAAGCATTATGAAAGAGTTAGAAATACCTTATCACACTCAACAGACAAAGGCTCTGTTGCAGTTTCTGGACGAGTACTACATGTTCCGTCGCAATGTTCTCACTGGAGCGGTGGAATTTATAGACAAACAGTCCGGAGAATCGTGGATGCCTCTGCGAAAATACGACCAGAACACTATAACGCTGCGTGCGTTGCAGTCGGGCATAGAGGCGTGGGATAAAGATGTGAAGCGCTTCGTAGAGTCGTCATTTGTAAAGACATACAATCCGCTGAAGGAGTATCTGGAACAACTACCGCAGTGGGATCACCACGACCGTATCACGTCTTTGGCTCATAGAGTGCCTACCAAGAATAAATATTGGGAACATGATTTCCACTTGTGGTTCAGGGCAATGGTGGCTCAGTGGTTGCAGGTTAATCCAGAACACGGCAACACCATGACACCATTGTTAATAGGCAGGCAGGGCGATGGTAAGAGCACCTTCTGTCGTCTCCTCCTGCCACCAGAGTTGAGGGTGTACTACACAGACCGCATTGACTTTACCAATCGTAACGAAGCAGTACAGGCGCTTGTGCGTTTCGCACTGATAAACATTGACGAGTATGACAGCATAAGCAAGAATCAGAACGCTTTTCTTAAGCACATACTTCAGAAGGCTGACTTCAAGGCACGAAAAGCATACTCGTCGGTAATGGAGCGTCACCAGCGCTATGCATCGTTCATTGCTACCACGAACGACACGCAGCCTCTGACCGACCCATCCGGTTCGCGACGTTTCCTGTGCATCGAAACGTGCGGAAGCATAGACTTGCAACGGCCAATAAACTACCAACAACTCTATGCACAAGCGATGGAAGAGATTGCCGATGGCTTACCGACGTTCTTCAAGCGTCAGAACGAAAGACGCATACAGCGCAGCAACGTACCATACCAGTACACAGAAATGATGGCAGAGCTCGTCAATGAATACTTCAAACTCCCTGAGAACAAGGCTGAAGAGAAGCAGATGACGGTAGTACAGATACTCAAACACATAAGACTACAGAACCCGGGAATAGGGATAAACAGAAGTTCACTGATAAAGCTTGGATTTGCACTCATAAATGCAGGTTTTAAACGAAAACGTGCAAGGCGTGGCATGGTTTACACCATCGCAATCCGCGATAAATAGGGCGTTTGTGTAATGTGTAATGTTTTTTTGAAAAATAAAATTTCCATAATCCTAAAAACCAGAGCTACACGCGCGACTTATCAGGGTATGGATGTCGCCTATGGGCACCACTTCGGTGCCCTTTTCCTGCATGCAGTACTTGGAGATCCGGGCGTTAAGTTCCTTAAATGACGTCTTCTTATATTTGCTTCTTACCGAATTAGCCATGCAGCGGAAGAGGAGTTTCAAGAATGACGACACTTGTCGGCCTACGAAGATGATCTTTCCGTCGCGTATTGTCTTTACGCACTTTACGACACCGCTCTCCCACTCCTTCTTATGGTTCATGTCTATCCATACGAGGAACGTCTGCGTTGTAACGGCTATCTTCTCTTCGTCGCTGCTATGTTCACCGCGGACGTATTCGTCGTGCTTGCGCAGTTGGATTTCCTGTGCTTCCACTTTTCTTGTAAGTTCCAGCACCTGCTCCCTAAGTTCTCTGATTTCCTCCCGTTGCTGTTTCAGTATGTCTATAATAGCCTTCTCCCCCGATGTAAAAGAGTCGTCTGCGTCGCCCTTTTGGGGGGCGCCGTCAGGACTTGCCTTCGGGTCTTGTGGCAGACCGAAGGGTAGTCCCTCCTCTGTATCGTCGTTCCTCCACGACATACGCTCTCTGCCTTTTTGAAGTGAAACTAATTATATTCATCTCTCTGGCTATCGTCGCCACAGGACTATTCCTGCTTGTCACGGCAACGAAGAATTAAAGTTTGATACTCTTAATCTTTTTACCTTTGTAATCGTATTAAATTATCAAGGCTTCTGCACGTTCAGTGGCGCCTTTGCACCAGTGCAGTTCCTCCAAGGTGCAAAGATATGAAATATTCTGATTGCCTCCAAGAAAAAAGCGAAAAAAAATTCTTCACCATACTATTAGGGTATATAGATGAGCAAAAAGTGTTGGTGTTGGACAAAAAAGTGTTTGGAGATATAGCAGGAAGGACGTAATTTTGCAGCGGAAATAATACGTAAAACTATAACAGCTATGAGAAAGGGTATTACAGCACTGGTAGTGATGATGACGATGGGTGCGCCGGCACTTGCCTGGCAGGGTACGGTGTCTATAGAAACACCAAACACTCAGATGGTGGTTCACGCCGAGGAGGGCGAGGACCTGCGTATGGCATACTATGGCGACAAGGTTGCTGACATAAACCAGCTAAAGGACGCTGGCGACGACCTTAACTTCGCAGCACTGCCAGCGTTCGGCACGGTGGACATGATTCACATGCCGGCACTGCAGGTGCAACATGCCAACGGCGACCAGAACCTAGAACTGCAAGTAACGGACTATAGTTCTGTAAACGACGGCTCTGCCGTCGTCCACACCTTCACTATGCAAGACAAACTACTGCCGGTAACGGTGAAAATTTTCTACAAAGCATACAAAAACGTAGATATCATAGAAACATGGACGGAGATTACTAACGGCGAGAAAAAGTCCATAACGCTGAAGCGTTACGACTCTGGACACCTGACGGTGCGCCGGGGTGACGTATGGCTTACCCACATGCACGGCGACTGGTGTGCGGAGGCTGCCATAACACAGGAACCGCTGACACCGGGACTGAAGGTGATAAGAAATACCGACGGCGCACGCAATGCTCACTGCGATGCTCCGGAACTGATGCTTTCGCTCGACGGACAGCCCCGAGAGGACAACGGACGTACCATAGGTGCAGCACTCTGCTGGAGCGGCAACTATGAGCTGCGCATAAATACTAACAACAAAAACGAACACCATCTCTACGCTGGTATCGACCCGCAGGCGTCACAGTATGTCCTCGACACTAAGGAAACCTTCGCTACGCCGCACCTCGCACTGACGTTCTCACAGGAAGGCATGGGAGGGGTAAGCCGTACGTTCCACCGCTGGGCACGAACAGAGGGTATGCTGCACCGAGGAATGAAAACGGGAGAAATACTGCTGAACTCGTGGGAAGGTCTGTACTTCGACATCAACGAGGAACGTATGCTCCAAATGATGGACGACATCGCGGCTCTCGGTGGTGAACTCTTCGTAATGGACGACGGATGGTTTGGCGACAAATACCAGCGTAACAACGACTCGTCAACTCTCGGAGACTGGGTGGTTGACAAGAAAAAACTTCCCAACGGACTGAAAACGCTTATAGACGCTGCACGCAAAAACGGCATAAAGTTCGGAATATGGATAGAACCGGAGGCGGTAAACACCAAGAGTGAACTCTTCGAAAAGCACCCGGAATGGGCTCTGCAGACAAAAGGGCGTGAGTTGAAATTAGGGCGCGGCGGCACGCAACTGGTACTGGACATGACGAACCCGAAGGTGCAGGACTTTGCATTCAAAATCGTTGATGACCTGCTGACGAACTACCCCGAGATAGCATATATAAAGTGGGACGCTAACGCTTCTATCCAAAACTGCGGCTCGCTATACCTGCCTAAGCACAAACAGACTAACATGTATGTAGATTACCACCGCGGACTAATAAAAGTGCTGGAGCGCATACGTCAGAAGTACCCCGATGTGGTCATTCAGGACTGTGCCAGCGGTGGAGGACGGGCGAACTACGGACTGCTTCCATACTTCGACGAGTTCTGGGTCAGCGACAACACCGACGCCCTGCAGCGTGTGTTTATACAGTACGGCACAAGTCTCTTCTTCCCGGCTAACGCTATGGCTTGTCATATCAACCACTGCCCCTATTGGAATACGGGAGGTCGTGTCATCCCCATCAAGTTCCGCTGCGACGTAGCCATGTCGGGCCGTCTGGGCATCGAACTGCAACCCAAGGACATGACCGACGAGGAGCGTCAGCAGGTGAATACCTGTTTCAAGGACTATAAGGAACTGCGCCAGGTGGTGCAGACGGGCAACCTCTATCGACTTGTCAACCCTTACAACAGAAAAGGCGTAGCCTCGCTGATGTATGTTGATGATGCCCGGCAACAGGCAGTGCTGTTTGTCTATAAGACCGACAACTACTACAACCAACCCATCCCACGCTTCCGCATGGCAGGACTTGATGTTAACAAAACATACACCATAACGGAAAAGAACATTCGTGTGGGACAGGAACCTTGTAGCCTCAACGGTAAGAAGTTCACAGGCAAATTCCTTATGGAGGTGGGCATCGAGGTGCCGCTGTGGGAGGACTACGCCAGCCGAGTATTCACCCTAAAATGATAAAACAATGAAAAAACCCATATTCCTTGTAATGTGTGTTGCGTTTTTATCGCAACCCACATCAGGACAGACTCTCCGTCAACAGCTCCTTGACCGCCTACAGCAACTACAGGTGCGCGGTTACATGTTTGGACATCAGGACGACCCCTTCTACGGCTTGACATGGGAGTGGGAGCGCGGCCGCAGCGATACCAAGGAGGCAGCGGGCGACTACCCCGCCGTCATGGGTTTTGACCTCGGCGGCATTGAGGTGGGTGACGAGAAAAATCTCGACAGCGTGCCCTTCACACGCATACGTGAAGAACTCGTGGCGCACCACCAGCGGGGCGGTATAGTAACCATCTCATGGCACCCGCGCAACCCATACACGGGAGGAACGGCATGGGACAACCAGGATACCGTGACTGTGCAAAGCATACTGCCGGGAGGAATACAGCACCGTAAGTTCCTCCTATGGATGAAGAACGTGCGGAACTTCCTGAACACACTGCGGTCTGACAACGGGCGACTGGTACCCATCATATTCCGCCCGTGGCACGAGAACAACGGCGGATGGTTCTGGTGGGGAGCGAAACAATGTACGCCACGAGAGTATCACGCACTGTGGTGCATGCTTCAGGACTATCTGCTCAGCGAAGGGTTTGACAACTTAGTATGGGCATGGAGCCCGAACCTCGGTATAACCGAAAAACAAACGGCGGCAGAAGATTCTTCACTATTCACTCATAACTCTTCACTCATAACCTATCCCGGCGACAACCGCGTGGACATTGTGGGGGTTGACGCATACCAGTGGGGCACAGAACAGGATTTCATTCGCGACATCAATGCCGACCTCACCACACTGACGGCATTCTGTGAGAAGCATCATAAGCTGCTGGCACTGACGGAGTGCGGACTGAAGAACCTACCCGACCCGACGTGGTGGACGCGGGTGCTGAAACCCCAGACCGACAAGTACCCTATATGCTACTTCCTCGTCTGGCGCAACGCTAAACACGAGTATTTCGGTCCCGCTCCGGGTGAGAAGAATGCGCTGTACTTCAATGAGATGATACGGTCGAGTAATGTCATGATGCTGAAAGATATTGAAAAAGTAGGAATTAGGAAGAATTAAATTAATAATATTATGGATTTTCAGGAGAAAAGAAGAAACCTCTACGCGCAGCACGAGAAGCTGCTTACGAAGAAAAACGAACCGTTAGAACACAACAACGGTATATATAAGAAGTACAAGTACCCTATACTTACGGCGGAACATACGCCGTTGGAGTGGCGCTACGACTTCTCGGAAAAAGACAATCCGTACCTCATGCAGCGTATCATGATGAACGCAGTACTTAATGCGGGCGCCATAAAGTGGCAGGACAAGTACCTGCTGGTATGCCGCGTGGAGGGTGCCGACAGAAAGTCGTTCTTCGCCGTGGCGGAGTCGCCTAACGGCATCGACAACTTCCGCTTCTGGGACGAGCCTATAACAATGCCTGACGACGAGATACCCGCCACGAACATCTACGACATGCGACTGACAGCCCACGAGGACGGATGGATCTACGGTATCTTCTGTGCCGAGCGTCACGACGACGCACAGTCGGCAGACCCCAGTGCCGCCACAGCAACAGCAGCAATAGCACGCACCCACGACTTCAAGACGTGGGAGCGACTGCCCGACCTGAAAACCAACAGCCAGCAGCGCAACGTCGTACTCCACCCGGAGTTCGTCGATGGGAAATACGCGCTATATACCCGTCCGCAGGACGGCTTCATAGATACTGGCAGCGGCGGCGGCATAGGATGGGCGTTAGTGGAGGACATCACACACGCCGAGATACGTCACGAACGCATAATATACCCTCGCCGCTATCATACCATCATGGAGGTTAAGAACGGAGAGGGTCCACACCCCATCAAGACCGACAAGGGGTGGCTCCACTTGGCACACGGAGTGCGTAACACCGCGGACGGACTGCGCTACGTACTATATATGTATATGACGGCGCTCGACGACCCGACCCGCGTCATTGCTCAGCCTGGCGGGTGGTTCCTTATCCCTGAGGGCGAGGAGTACCTCGGCGACGTTATGAACGTAGCCTTCTCAAACGGTTGGATAAAGGACGACGACGGCAAAGTGTTCATCTACTACGCCGTTGCCGACACCCGTCTGCACGTTGCCACCACCACCGTGGACCGTCTTGTTGACTACTGCATGAACACGCCGAAGGACGGTCTTACCACAAGTGCCAGCGTAGAGACAATAAAAGCATTAGTAAGAAAAAACAGGAAACAATGAAAGTGCCCTTAAAAGAAAAGATAGGCTATGCCCTTGGCGATGCCGCCGCCGGCGGTATTACGTGGAAGGTGATGTCGATAGCATTTCCACTGTTCTTCACTAATGTGTTCGGACTGACAATAGCCGACACGGCGACGCTTATGCTTATAGCCCGTATGTTCGATGTCATTACCGATCCGCTTATGGGTAGTCTTGCCGACCGTACTCAGACGCGCTGGGGCACCTATCGTCCGTGGCTGCTCTTCGGAGCCGTTCCGCTCGGACTTGTCTTTGCCTTGCTGCTCTACACCCCCGACTTCGGTCCTGTGGGCAAGCGTATCTGGGCATACTCGCTATACCTTTTGATGATGGTGGTATATACGGCAGTAAACGTTCCCTACGGTTCGCTGCTTGGCGTAATGACCGACGACGACAACGAGAAGAACCAGTTCTCGTCGTTCCGTATGGTTGGCGCCTATGCTATGGGCTTCGTCACGCTGCTGTCGTTCCCATACCTTCAGAAGATGGTTGGCGGTACTCCGCAGCACCAGTATGCTGTCTTGGGAGCGTTCTTCGGAGCTGTTGCCGCGATTGGTACGCTGGCTTGCGGACTGCTTACGAAAGAGCGTTTGAAGCCGGTACGTGCCGAGAAGTTCTCGCTGAAGCCCTTCGGCGACCTTTTCCGTAACAAGCCGTGGATATACCTCACGCTTATAGGTATCGGCATGAACTTCTTCAACGGATTCCGCTATGCTGTGGCAGGATATATGTTCGAGTACTGTCTGCATGGCGAGATAACCCTTAGCGGACTTATCATCAACTACACCGTGTTTATGACCTTCGGGGAGCTTACGTGTATGGTGTTCGGAGGTGTCTCGCCTGCCTTCACCAAGTGGATAGGCTCTAAGCGCAAGGCGTTCAAGGCGGCGGTAATACTCAGCGGCGTGGCTTCGCTGGGGTATTTCTTCATACCTATGGACCCGTCGTATATTTGGCTGATGATCATGACGGTAGTAGTTACCTCTGTCGGCGTAGGTCTTTTCTCACCACTGCTGTGGTCGATGTATGCTGACGTTGCCGACTATGCTACCGAGAAGAACGGAACGTCCTCTACAGGACTAATCTTCTCCAGCGGAACAATGGCACAGAAGTTCGGTACTGCCATCAGCGGATCGCTCGTGGCACTGTTCCTCGGAATTGCCGGATTTATGTCGGGCACGGATGAGGCTACTGGAAAGACCGTTGTCACCATTACCGACATGGACTCGGTAAAGGAAATGATATGGGCGCTGTTCTCTGTGTTCCCTGCCGTAATTACTGCTATAATGGTGGTGCTGTTACACTTATATCCTATTAAGAAATGACAACGAAAGAACTGAAGGCTTCTGCCACACGACTGTTAGAAGAGAACATCCTGAACTTCTGGATTTCCCGTATGACCGACCATGAGCGCGGCGGCTACTACGGACAGATGACCGGCGACGGATGTCTTGTGAAGGATGCCGACAAAGGGGCTATCCTCAACGCCCGTCTGCTGTGGACGTTCTCGGCTGCCTACCGCGTTTTGGGCAAACATGAGTATCTTGATGCTGCTTCGCGTGCGTACAATTATTTCATCGACCATTTCATCGACCACGAGTATGGCGGAGTTTATTGGAGCGTTGACTGCAACGGCAACGCCTTAGACACCAAGAAACAGTTCTATGCCATAGGTTTTGCGGTATATGGCATGTCGGAATATGTCCGTGCTACAGGCAGTCGAGAAGCACTCGACATAGCACTTCAACTGTATGATTGCATAGAAGAACACTCTTTCGACCATGAGAATAACGGTTATATAGAAGCCAGCACCAGAGAGTGGGGAGAGATGGCTGACATGCGCCTCTCTGCCAAGGATGAAAACTATCCGAAGTCTCAGAACACACATCTTCATATCATAGAACCCTATGCCAATCTATATCGTTGTCTGAAAGAGATACAGGCTTCTGAAACATGTAACTATGTACCTACCTTGGGTGCCGTGTTGCCTGTTACCGTTTCTGTTCCACAGGAAACCATCCTGCAAGTCGAGGCATCTCTCCGCAACATCATTCATATCTTTACTGATAAAATCCTCAACCCAGAAACACATCACCTCGACTTGTTCTTCGATATGGATTGGAAGCGCATGAGCATTGACGAGAGCTATGGACACGATATTGAGTGCTCATGGCTGCTGCACGAAGCAGCTCTTGTACTCGGCGATCCTTATGTACTTGAAAAAGTAGAACCAATCGTTCGCATGGTAGCTAAAGCCAGCGAGAAAGGTCTTAACAGCGATGGATCTATGTCGTATGAATGGAAAGCCGACGGTGGGCTTGACACAGACCGACATTGGTGGGTGCAGGCTGAGAATGTTGTAGGATGGCTGAACATATACCAGCACTTCGGCGACACGGAGGCACTCCGCCGTGCCCTTAACTGCTACGACTACATCCTCAATAACCTTGTTGACCGCGACGGCGGCGAGTGGTACTGGAGCTGCGCTCCCGACGGCACTCCCAACCGCCGTGACGACAAGGCTGGGTTCTGGAAATGTCCCTACCACAACGGACGCATGTGTCTCGAAATAATAGAAAGATATGAAACCTTATAAATTCCAACCTTACCTAAAGACCACCATCTGGGGTGGTTACCAGATAGCGCCCTTCAAGGGCATCTTCACCGCTCAGCCTAATGTCGGCGAGAGCTGGGAGATTAGTGGTGTACCCGGTCACGAGAGTGTGGCAATAAACCGCGGACTGATAAACGACGTTGACGAAGGACTAACACTCGTGGAGCTCATCGACAAATACAAAGGACTCCTCGTTGGCGAGAAGATATACAAGAAGTTCGGCAACCAGTTTCCGCTGCTTGTTAAGTTCATTGACTCCCGTCAGGACCTCTCCGTGCAGGTACATCCCGACGACAAACTTGCTATGGAGCGTCACGGCTGTGCCGGAAAGACCGAGATGTGGTACATCATAAAGAGCGACATCGGTGCCAAGATTTATGCGGGACTCTCCAAGAGCATCACCCCCGACGACTACGAGCGGCTTGCTACTGCGGAGCCCCAGAACGGACGGTCTCCCATGCAGGACGTAATAGCTACCCACGAAGCCCACGAGGGCGACCTCTACTTCCTGCCTGCCGGCAGACTTCACGCCATAGGCGCCGGCAATTTCCTTGCCGAGATTCAGCAGACCTCCGACATCACCTATCGTGTCTATGACTTCGGTCGCAAGGACGTTCACGGCAACCCCCGAGAGCTTCACATCGAGGAGGCTAAGGCAGCCATCGACTACCAGGTGTGGCCTGCCTACCGCACGTCGTACGACTCCACGAAGCCCAACAGCCAACTTATCAACTGCCCTTACTTCGCGGTGAACCGCATCGTGGTGCAGGTAGCCCAGCAGATAGACTTCCACTGCGACTCCTTCGTAATAGTAGTATGTCTGTGGGGCGAGGCAAACATCAACGGTGTAAGCATCCGCCAAGGCGAGACCATCCTTGTCCCAGCCTGCGAAAACATCCTTTACATTTTCGGCAATGCCACTTTTCTCACTGCCACAATACCATAATATTCTTCAAAGTGTCAGCATGGGGCAAAAAAGTGTTATCTTGTTTCGAGATAACACTTTAATTTTGTACCCGAAACTAAAACTATAAACCGTAAACAATAAACAATAAAACAAAACAACAATGAAAAAATTATTTTTACTTTTATTTAGTGTGCTCGCCTTCACCTCTCAAGTGCGAGCTGGAGTATATGTCGCGTATCAACCTACAGAGCCAGTGGCCATTTCCAATAATGTTGGCCTATGGCAAGGTGTACAACTCGACACCAAGGATATTGCAACTTTCTATACGTTAAGCAAAGATGATGTTATCAACATACGTATAACAAATGTTGGCACAAACTTTGAATTTGAATTGGACTATAAGAAAGGTGAAGGTTGGGATTGGACAAAGTTAAATAGTGCAAGCTACACTGATGGTGTAATTTCTTATACTGTAGAAAGTGCTGAGATGGCAAACTTAATTAAAGAGCGCGGTTTGATTATTCAAGGAATTTACTTTAAAGTACTTGACATAACAGTGACAGACAACAACAGTCAGTTGAGCAACACACTGCCTCTTTTAACAGGTCAGAGCGATTTAGGTAACTGGAATAAAGAAGTTTCACTCAAAGACTACTATGACTTCTCCACTACGGAGGTTGGCGACGTGTTAGAAATCACCTATACATCGTACAGCACTTTAGGTTCTGGCGATTGGGCTACCATTCAACTTCAGTCGAATACTAAGTACGGAAGTGTGGAAGCATGGAATGCTATAACGGACAAATGCTCAAAAGGTACACAATTAACAAACAAACAAGAGACTCTCAGTATCACAGTTGATGAGACCATTCTTACTGCACTGAAAAATGGATATGCAATAATCAAGGGAGGTAATGTCATTCTGAATAGTGTAACTATTTCCTCTTCTAAATACAACATACTTATAAAGACCTTAATTAGTGATGATTGTAATTTTGGAGAGTGGTCAGGTTATTATCAAACAAATAATTCCAACTATTTTACATACGCAAAGTCTGGCGATATTCTTTCGATAGCATATAGCGTTGAAGGTAACGGCGGTGAACTGCAACTTATAGACACAAACAACTGGCAAAAATATTCAGATAAATATGCTGTTTCTGGACTTTCCGGAACAGGAACCACAAACTTTATTATAAATGATGCATTATTAGCAAAACTGCAGGCAGGCAATATTGTAATTAAGGGGGCTGGAAACATTACGGGCAAAGGAGTTTCCCTCAAAATGCTTGCCACCCCTGCTGGCTATCGCCCTGTCTATATCCCCGCTTCAGGCTATGCCACTTTCTATGGCGCCAGCACTTGCGCACTGCCTGATGGTGTAGAGGCTTACTATGTGTCAGAGACAACGACTGAGACAGCCAAACTGACCTCCATCAGCAACATTCCTGCTGGTCAAGGTGTGATACTGAAGGGTTCTGAAGGCATCTACCAGCTCTATACAACGGCTGACGCTGCTGCCAGCGCTGAAAATAACAAACTCGATGGTTCCACTTCACGTCAACAGATAACAGACGCATCTGGCAAGTATGTTCTCTATAATAACGGTGGTACTCCCGAATTCCGTAAAATTACAGAAAACACTTATCTTGATGCCTTTAAATGCTACCTAAATGCACCTGGTATTGGTTCTAAGCTCAACATCGTCTTTGCAGAAGATGAGAACAAGCAGGATGAGGAACAGCAGGGTGAAACAAACTCTATTCGCAATATTGCGAACACCAATGTTAACAACAACGTTGTATATAACATGAATGGTCAGCGCGTAGGTAGCGACTATAAGGGTTTGGTAATTGTAAATGGAAAGAAAATAATTAAAAAGTAAATAACAAAGATGAAAACATATATTAAACCAAATACAGAAATCCACACAGTGGAACTGGAGCAGATGATAGCAGAATCTCTGTCTGTAAGTATTAACAAAACAGGAGATGCCGTTAATGCTGATGAGGCAGCAGGAAAGGACTTTAACGTCTATCCCGAGAAACTCTGGGAAGGCAGTGATGAGGAAGAAGAATAATAGTTTTTTTTCATGATATTATCAAGTTTTTAGTTATTAGTTTGTATTAGTAGTAAGATTGTTAACTAAAAAGAGTCGGACGATGGGAATCGCCCGACTCTTTCCTTTTAGAGTTTCGTGTGTGTTTAGCCCTCGTTTACGCTGTACTCTTTAGCCTCCTGGAAGTCGATGCCCTCAGTGAGTTT
This sequence comes from uncultured Prevotella sp., assembly GCA_947163985.1. Lineage (GTDB taxonomy): Bacteria > Bacteroidota > Bacteroidia > Bacteroidales > Bacteroidaceae > Prevotella. The sequence goes on along the minus strand of CAMUVE010000002.1, from coordinate 7,578 downwards.
GGTGATGTAGCGTCCTGCAGGTTGACTGTGTAATTCTTTCGAATCACGCTGCAAAAAAACAAGTCTCCCCGCCGATGCTATGACCGGCGGGGAGACTTCCCGTTATTCTTTCAAGTTGTCGTGCTTACAATTACTCTGCACCGCCCTGGCTGACGCCATCCTCGCTCAGCGGTATGTTACCGCCTGTAACTTCGATGGTTATGCTGGCAGTAGCAGCGGCGTTCTCCTTTGACGTACATGTTATTGTCACCGTGCCGTTGCTGACGGGTGTCAGCAGACCGTTTTCGTTGATGACAGCTACAGTGGCGTCGCTGACGCTCCATGTGACGTTCTTCTCGGTAGTGTAGGCAGGAGTATAGACAGCTGTCAGCTGGTAGTTCTCGCCGACGGCATACTTACCGCTTGAGGTAGTAGCTATCTCTATAGCCAGTGCCGTAGGACGTGTAATGACATAAACCGGGGTATATGTTGTCTGGTAGGAGCGGTTGTCCTCGGTATAGACGAGTGATACACCCTGCGCCTTGCCACCGTCGAAGCCGCTTGGAGTAGCCGTGATGGTCAGAGTACCCTTTGCTGCGTCAGCGGTAGCGGCGGTGATAGCCAGCGCTCCGCCGTTCTGTGTCGTGAAACTAAGGCGGCTGATGTCAGAAGCCAGCGTCGTAGCCAGTTCTTTCGGCTCCACCTCATAGACGATGGTCGTCTCCTTTGGCTGATCTACTGTTATCTTGTTCTCACCATTCACCGGCTGGAACACTACGGAGTTCAGACGCGAGATGGTCTGGTTGTTGTAGCTGCGAAGAGCGTCGTTCTCTGCAGTCAGTTTGTCGATGTCATCCTGATAGTCGGTACAGGATGCCGTGCCCAGCAGCAGTGCGGGCATCATCAGTGCATAAAAAAGAGTCTTTTTCATATTCTATCTTTTTATAATTATCAATTCTCAATTATCAATTCTCAATTTGTATCACTGCAGCCGCACGACTTTCCTTACGACTGCCGAAATTCACCTCGCCCTTGCCTTCTGCCTTGATGCGGTCGGCGGCAATGCCATTATTAACGAGCCACTGCTCTACCGCCTTGGCACGGCGGTTAGACAGCCGCTTGTTGTATGCCCTGTGACCGTCGGTAGAAGCGTAACCACTGACGACAGCCTTGCTGCCCTGGTACTTATTCATGAAGTCGGCGACAGCCTGCAGCTTCCCTGCCTCGGCAGGGGTCAGTCTTGCTGAACTGGCAGCGAAGAACACCTTCACCTCAAGCTTTTCGGGAGCTTTCTCTACCACCTTAGGCTCCTCGACCACGGGTTTCGGTTGCTCCACAACTACGGGTTTCGGTTCTTCCTTAACCACCGGTTTGGGCTCTACCACTACCGGTTCTTCGATAGTGATGTGACGGCGTGTCTTTCCTAAGGCTATCTTTACGCCTACCAACAGGTTCTGCTGCCAGTCAACGCTACTGTGTTTGCCTTTCTTGGAGTTCCACTTGTCGGGAAGGATGTTGGCATTGTATTCCAGTCCTAACGCCACGCGCTCAGACACTTCGTACTCTACGCCTGCACCCAGACGTCCTACCGGAAACAGTTTTGTGCCGCTCCACAGCTTCTGAAACTCGGTGTTCTGCACCGTAGGAACGCCCACACTCTCCGCTGTCGTTGCCAGCCGATTGGCATCGTCGTTCTTGAACGCGATGTTCAGTCCTGCGCCTGCCAGTGCATATACGTTCCACTTACGCGTGTCCTTCCACCCCAGTATGAGGTTGCTCAGCGACAGCGTAGCGTCCAGGTTAGCCTGCACGTAGTTCCATTTATACTCAGCCTTGGGGTGAGCCTGCCAGTTGCGTGCCTGCCAGCCCGACGCACCGAGGCGCAGACCGAACAGGGGCGAGAACTGACGTCCCACGCTCAGCTGGGCAGCCGGCGACAGCAGCTTTGAGAACTTAGCCTCGCCCACATGGTAGCCCACGCCCACCTGGGGCTGTACGAACCAGTGGGGCTTGAAGGCGACAGAGTCTCTTGTCTGCTGTGCCTGCGCCGTCACCGCTCCCGTAAGGAGCAGTGCCGACATCAGTATTGATTTTATTCTTTTCATTTTACTACAACTTTCTTACCGTTTACAACTACAACGCCCTTATAGTCTTTGCCTACGCGCTGACCAGCAAGGTTATAAATGTAATCAGAATTCTCAATTTTCAATTTTCCATTCTCAACTGAAACAATTCCCGTAACGTCACCACTGATTTTCAGCACTTTAGCGTTAGCGCCCGGCTCATTGTCGCCCAGGTGCAGCACGGCCTTGCCTGCCGGTACTTTCACCTCGTCGCCTTCGGCGAGAATGGCGTGGAACTCGTTGTCCTTAAGCACGAAGTAGTGACCGCTCTCGTAGTGTTTCTTCTCTATTACCGGCTCCAGTGCGTTCTTCTGTCCGTAGTCTTTGTTGTCCTGCTTAGCGATAGGCGTACCGCTGGCAATGCGTCCGCTGTATGCCACGAGGTCGTAGTCCGTAGCAGCATCGCCCAGCAGCAACACTCCGTTGTTAGCCTTCACCACGCGTTCGCCATCGACTGCCAGGAGGTCCTCAGGTACTATCTCCGTAGCCACCTCAGCAGTGTTCTTTGTCTGCACGGTATATACGTCGATGCCTGCCGGTACTACCACGTCACATCCTGTGCCCAGCGTCCAGTATTTGTTTTCCGGCTTTACGGTTGTCATCACCTTAGAAGCCTCGTAGTTGCCCTTCAGCGTGGACATCAGCGCGTAGTCGTCTATAAGCGCCAGTGTGGTATGTATTGTAGCCGTTGAGGGCAGTGCGTTGTTACCTATTGCTATGCACTCTTCTGTGTCTGGCATGTATATGTCGGTAACGTTATTCAGTCCTGCCATGGCATTGTCTGCTATGGCAGCCACCTGCCAGCCGTTAATCTCTGCAGGTATCTCCACTGTGATGTCCCCTGCCGAAGACTGTGTACCCTCGGTGAACTTATCTATGGTAAGTGTCTGACTGGTGCGGTCGATAACGCTGACTGTCATCTTCAGGTCGTTGACGTCCTTGCCGCTCTCTGTCTCCTCGGCGTCGGCTGTCAGCACCTGGTCAAGGATTACGAACTTGGCTTGCACGCTGCCGGTGAAGTTTGTCTTTCCCGTCACTGTTACGTAGTACGTGCCGGGGTCGGTCTTAACGTTGCCTTCCACGTCATACTGCTCTGCGGGCACTGTCAGTTCACCTGCCTTCACCTCAGCCACGTTGGCGGTCTGTGGCACCGGTTTGAAGAGGTCGTAGTTGAACTCTGTCTGTGTCAGTGTCACGGCGGTGAGCGCTGCAGGATTTATTGTGTATGTCTTGGTCTGTGTACCTGTGTAGTTACCCGTACCTGTAGCTGTAACCACAGCGGTGCCGGCATTCACGTTGTTGGTGATGTCGAGGGTGTAGTCGGTGCCTTCAACCAATGTGGCGGAGCCGTCCTTCACAGTTACCTCGGGGGTCTTTTCCGTGCCGTCGTATGTATATTCTTCCTGCGACAGTATTACCTCGAAGAGGTTGGCGTTAGCGGGTACTATGCTGTACTGTGCAGTCACGGAGCCCTTGTAGTTGCCCTTACCCGTCACTGTGGCGGTATAGACGTCAACGTTCTTCTGTGTGTTGCCGCTGACGTCGTAGCCTTCTGCCGGCACGAGTATGGTGCCTGCGTTAACATAAACCACCTGTGCGGTCTGCTCCTGCTGGTTGTATATGAATGTTGTCTCAGCCAGCGTTACCGATGTCAGTGTAGCCTGCTCTATGGTAACCTTAAAGCTCTGTGCTGCTACGTCGTTGTGGTTAGCGTCAGCCACTACGCGGTAATATACGGTATATTCCTGTGCGTCGGTACCAGTGGGAACGCTGGTGCTCCATGTCTGGTTGTCCAGTGAGTACTGCAGCTCTCCGCCTACAGCGCCGCCAGCCACTACCAGTGTCTGTGCCTGGGTGGTGTATATGAGTCCGGTCTTTGCCTGTGGTGCTGTAACTGCTATGTCAGCCTTCTGTATTGTGAAGGTCTTGGTCTGCGTACCTGTGTAGTTGCCGATACCCTGTGCGGTTACTGTTGCTGTTCCTACGTTCAGGTTGTTGTCGTACGTCAGTGTGTAGTCAGTGTTCTCCGTCAAGACGGTGGAACCTTCTTTCACAGTGACGGAGGGTTTCAGCGGCTGTCCGCAGTAGGTCTGTGTGGCGATGTCGCTGATGGTGAAGGTCTGTGCGTCGGCAGCAATGATGCTGTAGGCAGCCTTCGCCGTACCGTCGTAGTTCTGTGCGTCGTCCTTAGGTGTTACGGTGAGTTCGTAGTTGCCCACTACTATCGCTACGTTATCGCTGACGGTGTATGCGTCGGCAGGAACGTCCAGTTCGCCTGCCTTCACGCCGGTGATTACTGGCGACTGTGCCTGCTGGTTATACACCAGGTTGGCGTTTGCCAGCAGTACTGTTGTCAGCGCAGCCTTGTAGATAGGCACGTTGATGAACTGTGCTGCTACGCCGTTATGGTTAGCGTCAGCCACCACGCGGTAGAACACGGTGTAAGAGCCAGCGTCGGTGCCCTTAGGCAGTGCGGTGTCCCATGTCTGGTTGTCCAGAGAGTACTCCATGCGGCACTGCTGCAGGTTGCCTGCGCCCTCAATGCTGCCGGCAGTAATGAGTTCCTGTGCCTGTTTGTTGTAGGTCAGGTCGCGGGCAGTGGGAGCCACAGCGGTGAGGTCGGCCTTCTGGATGGTGAAAGTCTTCACCACCTGTCCGCTGTAGTTGCCTGTACCTATGATGGTTGCCGTAGCGGTGCCGGCGTTCAGGTTATCCTCATAGCTGACGCTGTAGTCCGTGTCCTTAGTCATATCGGCAGAGCCGTCCTGCAATGTTACTGCGGGCGTCTGTGCCTGTCCGTTGTAGGTTACTGCCTGTATGTCGGCTATTGTGATGTCGGGGTGTGTAAGCTGCTTGCGGTAGTTCACCGAAACCTCTACGTTGGCGCGTTTCATCACGAATGTGTAGGCGTTCTCGTTGCCCTCCACAGGGGTCAGCTCAAAGTCCTTCAGCAGGTCTATGTCGGCAGCACGGCGCGGTGCCTTTGCTATAGCTGCGTACCACAATCCTTTTATGGTGCCGGTGCTCCAGTTCGCATCCGGTGTTATTTCTACGGTTACTGTAGCGCCTTCATCGGCTGTGGTCACGGTGTTGCCGCCGACCTTGAAGATAACGGTGCCGTGCTCGTTGGTGCCGACAGTCAGCTGGTAGCCGGATATGGCGCTCGCGGTCATTGCCACGAGGGCCAGTACTAATACTGAAAATATCTTTTTCATAGTTCTTACTTCCTTATTACTTTCTTACCATTTACAACTACAACGCCCTTATAGTCTTTGCTTACGCGCTGACCACTAAGGTTATAAATGTAATCATAATTCTCAATTTTCAATTCTCCATTCTCAACTGAAAGAATCCTTGTTGTCTCTCCGTCGAACACCAGTTCTATGGCGTGTGCACCTGCGGCAAAGCTTGTGGGCACTTCGAGCCATGCACGGTTAGCGCCTACTGCTATGGCGTCCTTTACCCATACGAACTCCTTGCCGTTGAAGGCGTAGCGTTCGGTGGTAGCGTCAGAGGCAGCAATCTGCGTGGCTGTCAGTGTTCCTACGAACTCTTCTGCTGCGCTTACCTCGTCAGGAGTCTGCTCGGAAGTCGGGATGAGCAGTATCGTCTTCTCGTCTGCTGAGTTGTTCTTCACCAGGATAGGCATGTTAGCCTTTGCCACATCTACTTGTACTACGTTAGCCTTGTCGCCGTTGACTGAGGTGATGGTGTAGAGCTGGGCGTCGGTGTCCTCTACGTAGAGTGCCTCGTCCTTATAGTAGGTGGCGTACTCGCCGGCGGCAATCTTCAGTTCGTAGCCCTCGAAGAGCTTGAAGGTGTTGGAGAGGGCAGTCTCGCCGTCGTAGTTGCTGCCTTCCGTGGCGAAGGCCTTGAGGGCGTAGAGTCCGGGGGCGAAGTCGAATTCGAAGAGTTTTACGCCGTCGCCTTCGGGCTGCATTGTCTGCTCGTCGAGCTTATAGATGCGGCAGAAGTAGTCCTGATTCAGTGTGAGGGCTTTCTGCTCGATGCCGTCGTTCACGGCTACGAGTGCCAGCACCTGCATCATGTTCATGTCGGCGGGCTCATAGCCGCCGCCCTGCTGTGCCTTCTTCACGCGGTAGCGCACGCCGTCGGTGCCGTCGCCCATGGTGGCGGTCATCTGCACGCTCATGTCGCGCACCAGCTCGTAGTTCACCGTCACGTCGCTGGTCGGCATGTCGAACGATGCCTCGCCGTTACCGTCGGCGATGGTCACTTTGGGACCGTCGAGGGGCTCTATCTTCATATAACGATACAGCGTGGTATTGCCGCTTTCGTACTTGGTGTAGGTCACATTATCAGTGGAGTAGCTCAGCGTAGCATCTGAGATGTTTGGAAAGCTGATGAAGGCATTGGCTGTTGCACCATCGGGGTATTTTAGATGATAGAACGTAGATTCACCGCCTATGCCTCCCGCGCCACCAATGGCGGTAAGGGAGCCTGTCTGGATTGAAATGCTGACACCAGAGACAGCAGGGGCACCGTCTCCACCATATCCGCTTGAATATTCATCGAACCCTCCATTGCCGCCGGTTCCGCCAGTTGCTGTGATGGTGGCATTGGCAATGGCCAACTGGCCAGCGCCTCCGATAGCGGGGAAACCTGGTTCTCCTGAATCTGAACTACTAGCAGCATTGGCACCTTTGGCACCATTGACGGCGAGCGAGCCGCCGCCGGTGACGGTGAGGGTGGCGTCGCTGCCGATGATGAGCCCGTTGTTGACGGTCACGGTGACTCCCTCTTTGATGGTAAGGGTCGTGTTACCGGTCACGCTGACTGCCGAGAGCGTTGCGTCGGCTGTGTAGGCTTCCGTGGAGAAGCTGTCAGCCCATGCGCCCGTGGCTGCCGTGAGTAGCAGCGCGAGCGTCATTAATATCTTATGTTTGGCTTGCAGCCGAAAATTCTTCCGTTCGGCAAAGTTCAAGCAAGCTTGACTTTGCTCTCTCTTAATCGAATTTTTCATATATTGTATTCTTTTTATGTTATACCTTTTATATATTTGGTTTTCACTGGATGGTGAAGGTGATGCTTGAGATTGAATACACATATTTCGCTGGTATGGTGACACTCTCGGCATTGCCTGTCCAAGTCAGTTTGAAGATTTCAAAAGAGGGACCTTCTGGGTCATGGTACTCTCCTACCTTTTCCTGCGCCCATCCGTCGAGGTTATAATCTCCGCAGACAATCTCAATCTTGGTGAATTTGCCGATCGTGTTGGTAAAGGTTTTTTCACCGAAATCATAGAAGCTATTGCCCGAAGCAGCGTTGCCGGTGGTTGTCAAGGTCACACCGTCCCGAGTATATGGGTTAGAATTAAAATTCAGGTTGTTCCAAGTCACGGTGACGGGGTCGGGAGGAGCAATGCCCTTCTTCACCTCGACCTTGCGGAACTTGTAGCCTTCCTTGGCGGTGACGGTAACCTTCGAGTTCATCTTCACGCCTGTCAGTTTGCCTT
>CAMUVE010000001.1:0-110410 GCA_947163985.1 uncultured Prevotella sp. | reverse complement strand
GTTAACATTGAAACCGTAGCTGCGGCGTGAGGGCAGTGAGCCATACTCCAGACCGAGACCTGAGGTGTTGTAACCAGAGTCTGGGTCGATGTTTGGAATGCGCTTCCAAATGATGAATGGGTTACGAGCTACGAAACTTACGCTAAGACCCTTAACAACCTTAAGCGGAGTAAGAAGCTTCTCTGGGAAGGTGTAGCCGAATGTAATCTCACGACACTTTACATAAGAGTTATCATAGACAAACATTGCAGCGCAGTTTCTTGAAGCTGACTGCCAATACTTCTCAGGATTGACGGGGACATCATTGGGTTTGTAAATGGGGTTGCCACTTTCATCAACACCAGTCTGAATAACACCAGGAACGATGTAACCTCCTGTAGGAGTCCATTCTTCTTGTGTCATACCAGCAGCTTTACGAGCTTCCTCTGACTTATACCATGCATCACGACCTTCCAGGGTAGCTTCAGCCCTACCAGTTTCGTAAGCAGAACGCATTGACATAGAGAAGAGGTCAGCACCGACCTTTACGTCGAAGCCTGCAGAGAGACGGAAGTTCTTATAAGTAAAGGTAGAATAGAAACCACCTGTCCAGTCCCAAGATGCGTTACCCACAGTACGTGGATTCTCATCAATAAGAGGCATACCATCAGTACCGCAAATAATCTGTCCGTTTGCAGTACGCTTGAAGTCAGTACCTCTGATAGAACCGTAGTTCTCACCAACCTCTGCACCTACAGTAACACCGCACCATGTAGCCCTTTCAATTTCGAACCAGTTCATTCCATCAACGAGTTCCTTAACCTTGTTAGTATTCTTAGAGAAGTTCACACCAGCATCCCATGCAAATCCATGATAGTCGAGTATACGACCGTTGAGGGCAATCTCAATACCCTTGTTCTGAATCTTACCGGCATTAACCAAACGGTGACCGTAACCAGAAGTTGAGGAAGATGCAAGAGCAATAATCTGGTCTTTAGAAACCTGATTGTAGTAAGTAACATCCAAACCTAAGCGGTTATGGAAGAACTTCATTTCCAGACCCAACTCAAATGAGTTTGTGCGGGTTGGCTTCAAATCCTTGTTAGGTGTAGTTTCGTTAGCAATTCTACCGATGACGTATCCGCCGTATGAGTATTTAGCCGTTGTATAGTTAAGATCCAACTGATAGGGATCAGTGTCGCTACCAACCTGAGCAAACGAAGCACGTAACTTACCATAGTTAATAATGTTCTTGTTCTTCAGGAACTCAGAGAATACAATGCTTGCAGATACAGATGGATATACATATACATTGTTATTTGTAGGCAATGTAGAAGACTTATCACCACGAAGTGTAGTTTCCAAATAGTAAGTATGCTTGAAACCTACGCTTGCAGAACCAAAAATAGAGTTAATCTGCTTCTTATACTGGTTCTGTTCAATACTTTGCTCGGCATAGTTCATGATAGCAACCACATCCTTCATCTGCTGATTCAAACCAGTAAAGATATCGGTCTTATTGTTCACCTTGAAGATGTTACCACCTAACGTAGCGTTAAAGTCGAAGTCTCCCCACTGGTTGTTATACAGTGCCAAAAGCTCGGCATTTATAGTCTTGTTTCTGAAGTTCATCTTCTGCAACTGACCTGCCAACAGACCTGGTGTTGTCTTAGCTACATAATCCTCAAAATTCATGTAGTTCATGTCTGTACCGATAGTACCCTGCAACTTAAAATGCTCATCAATGTTCCAGATGGCCTTCGCTGTTAAACGGAAGATGTCCTTGCCTGAGGTATTATCGTTCTTATAAAGTAGCCAATATGGGTTGATATTATACTCATTGTTACCATTCCACTGAGCGTATGTACCATCAGAATTCTGATAGTTCTTCAACCACTCCTGGTTGTAAGTACCTGCCAAAGTCATCAGGTTCTTACCTACGTTGCTACGAGAGTCACCCAGCGCAGGACGGTTCTTAACATCCTCACGTGTATAGTTTGCTGTAAAGTCAAAATCAACAGGACCTGCAGAGGTGTTTACACGCAGATTGAAGTTGTCACGACTCATGTGCGTGTTAGGTAGAATGTCTTTATTGCGCATGTCAGTCACACTGAAACGAACACCTGTCTTGCCAGAGTTCATAGACAGGACAGCTGTGTTCTGTGCTGTAAGACCTGTACGGAAGAAACCTTTAAGGTTGTCTGGGTACATCTTGAACGGACGCTGCTGACCATCGAAATACTCTACAAGGTAGTTGTCGGCCTTAGGACCCCAGCTACTGTTAGTACCGGAAGTTGCCTCAGCCATGTACTGTCCGTTGTTACCCATACCATAAGTCTGCTGGATATTATCCCACTGTGAGTTCTGAACATCGAAAGTCAACGAACCATTGTACTCAACAGATACCTTATCCTTATCTGCCTTCTTAGTAGTAATAAGAATCACACCGTGAGAAGCACGGCTACCATAAAGTGCAGAAGCGGCAGGACCTTTAAGTACTGTCATGTTCTCGATATCATCAGGGTTGATAGCTGAGATACCATCACCAAGGTCATAACCTCCAGCAGTACTTGCACTACCGAAGTTGGTGTTGTCCAAGGGCACACCGTCAATCACGTAGAGAGGCTCGTTGTTACCCTTAATTTCAGTATTACCACGAAGCAGAACGCGAGTAGAACCAGAGGCACCACCTGCAGTGTTCTGCACGATGAGACCAGCTACCTTACCTTCCAAAGAGTTAATAACATTGGTTTCCTTAGCCTTCTGCAAGTCTTCACCCTTCACCTCTGAGAGGGCGTAACCTAAGGCCTTGCGCTCACGTTTGATACCAAGAGCGGTTACAACAACCTCACTAAGCTGGGTCTTGTCCTCGGACATCACAATTTTCATGCCCTGCTTAGCCTTTACTTGAATAGCATTGTAACCCACATAACTCACCTCGAGCATGTCGCCGGCCTTACATTTTAGTGAAAACTTACCGTCTAAGTCGGTAACAGCACCAACACTGGAACCCACCACCTTGACAGTTGCGCCAATCATCGGACCTGCAGCATCCTCAACAGTACCAGTAATAACCTGATCATCTGGAGCAGCCACTGCCATGTTAGCATGGACTCCAGCTACAGCAGTTACTGCAGGTGTCCACATCATGCCTGCACTCAGCAGGCAGAGAAGCAATGTTTTTTTCTTCATGTGTTAAGTTATTAGTTAAATATGATTTTCGGTTTGAGTGCAAAGATACAGCTATTATAATGTGTATAGGTTTGAAGGGAAACATAAAAGGTATAAAAACCTGATTTTGTCAGTTATCAAACCTATTTTTGATAGATTTTATACGTTATTCGTGCACTTTTTCTATTGACTGTCCTTGCAAGTTGTAGTATTTTTCTCCATTCTCTATGATCACTTTTCCGTCTTTGAGAACTTTTCGAGGTGTATAGAGTGAGTGCTCATTGTTGGTAATTGGCAATGTCATATCGGTGGCGATGCCTTGCTGTATTCCATCGAGGGTCCATTCTGCCACCAGTTGCATATTGCTCCAACGATTAAAGATACCATACTTTTCTGTTCCGTTACCAAAAGAATTATTGTCCCATACAAAGGTGGCAATACCACGCTGACGAGCCTCACTCACGAGTAATTTGCAATAGTACGTCATATTCTCACGGATGACGTTCTTGAAAGTGGTCAGCCAATGGTCGGTAACTCCCCATTCGCCAATGATAATACCCAGTCCTTTTGTTCCCCAGGTGTCTGCTGCCTTCTGTAAGTCATTACACATAGTCGTTTCCTTACTGTTTGAAGTAGCACCATAGCTACTATATGCCTGTCCCCAATAATAATAGGTACCGCTGCCACAATAATCCCATGGCTCATAGTAGTGAAACTCCACACTCATATAGTCATTACCGTTATCGGCAATGTCGTCAGGAACTATGAACCCGTTAAGTCCGTATGAAAGGTTACAGTTGTACGTCTGTACTATTAAGTGGCGCTTCTGATTATTGCCGCCGGTACTGCGTACAGCATCAACGAACGTCTGGTTATAACTGTTCTGAACTGCTAAGTTCTCATTAGTAGGGTAGTTATTGTTGTCCTTGATGTGCACCTCGTTTGTTCCGGCAAAGGCAAGACGATAGTCGTAGTCGCTGAAGGCATTGGCTATCTGCTTCCACAACAGTTCCAACTTCTGGTTATTCTCCATCTGATAGGTGTATAGAGCACGACGCTCCAGCCACATATCGTGGTGGGTGTTAATAATTACCTTCATGTCATAGTCCAGACAATAACCGACAACGTCCTTGACGCGTTGCATCCATTCTGGGTCTATGGTCATAGTGGCTGCATCTGTAATGTGACACTGCCACCGTACGGGGATACGAACAGCATTGAAACCCGCAGCCTTTACTGCCTGTAGCATTTGTTTTGTAACTTGTGGATTTCCCCATGCCGTCTCTGCCTGCATAGCATTGGCAGGATTACCGAAAGACGTTGACTCATTGTTCCATCCTTGTGGTGAACACTCTAACTGGTTACCAAGATTCCATCCTGCAGTTACCTCGTCGTTCCATTGACGAGCAGTTGGTTGTGCCATCGCTGACACAACCAACATACACATCAGGAACATGTTTAGTTTTCTCATGTTTCCACTTTTTTACGTTACTAAAACAAACTATTAAAATGCTACATAATACTACATTCTATTATCCTAAAGTTACTTTACAAGTATTTTCTTACCACCTTTGATGTACACACCCTTTGTAGGATGAGCTACTACCTGACCATTGAGGTTATAGTAACGTGTATCGTTCTTTACACCAGTAGCAACAGAGTTGATACCGTCTGTGTTGAGAACAGAATCCTTAGTAGTACCGATAGCCTTGATAATAAAGCCACCGTCTCCCCAAATAGCCATACCTCCATTCTCAATGAATGCTTTCTGAACGAATGTTTCATCCATAACAACCTTTACTACGTTGTCAGCATCCAATGCCTGCATGTGGTTGTAGCCGTCAGAAGGATATGATGTTTGAGCCCAGTCACCCCAAGCACCAGCAATGCGGAAGTCACCACCTGTAGCATTATCTACAAGGAAGTAAAGATTACAAGCTTTGGTTATTGTCTCTGCGAAAATTGGTAAAAGACCACCTTCTGCGTCAATCATCATAACCTTAGCACCCCAGCCGGAAACCTCCTGTTCGCCAGTCCACAGCGTAGCTGCAGGCAGGTCGTCGATAACAACAGGCTCTGGCTCGTCATAAGTAGCAACAATCTTAGTTAATTTGTAGCCATAGCCTGTAAACAGCATAGCACCAGTCGTTTCCACGTTGGACTTATCTGAAGCTTTGAATGTGAAGGTATATGGACTTTGTTCCTGTGTCAGACCATCAACCTGTGGCACAAAGTCAGGAGCACCTTCCCACCAAGGAGTAGTGACACGTAAACAATGATAGCCCTCAGACATATCAACAAGCTGGAAGTACATAGTAATGGATGCGTCAACTGGAATATTAGCGAAACTCGCTGCTTCTATTTGAACATTACTATCACCCCAGTTAACATTAACATCACCTTCCCAAAGAGTTGTCTCTGTAGTAGCATTTACACTCATCATTGTAAAGATGCTTAAAAGCACAAAAGTAAAAATCCTTTTCATAATAAATTGGTTTTTGGTTTTTAAAATTACTTTTTTATATACTATTTTCAATTACTTCTTTATAGGATAAATGGAGAGCAATCCTATCATTATACATGCTATGATAGCGGGGAATATAGAGAACAGAAGCCAAATCATCTCATTTACAGCCACGGGGTCTGTAATGGTGACAATGGTCTGGTCTGTCACAGGGTCTGTACCTGATACAAAGCCTGAGAATCCTAATAGCAGGGCTACCAGCGAACCGCTGATGGCGGTGCCGAACTTCTGCGACATGGTACCGCTGGAGAAGATAACACCCGTCGATGAGGTGCCGTTCTTCTCTGTGGCATAGTCGGCTACGTCGGCATACATCGACCACAACAGAGGTGAATAAAGTCCTATGCCTACACTCGTCAATATCACAATAGCTACCAATACCCAGATATAGGCAGGGTCCATTGGTACAAAGAAGAACAATATGCTGGTAACGATACATATTACTGCTGCCCACATAAATGCCTTGCGCTTACTGCCTACCCACTTTGTAAATACTGGTGACACACCACCGAATATCATACATGTCAACTCACCGAAGGTCATGAATACGGTGTAGTTGATAATTAGTCCGCTAACGGTGACGTCACCGTGCATGCAGTATTCAAACAAATAACCTGCAACGGCATAACGGAAACCGTTGAAGAAGTTCATACAGATACCTATGAGCGTGAGGATTACCCAAGGCTTATTGCGGAATAGGTCTGCAAAGGGCTTCAACGAGAACTTCTCAGCACGGATGGGCTTCAGCCTCTCCTTTGTCAGCAAACCGCAAGCTAATGTGCCTGATGCTGCCAACAGTCCGAAAAAGACTCCAAGGACAGCATACTGGTGCTGCTCTGTGCCGCCCACGAATTTCTGCAAATAGGGGAACGACAGCAGGGTGATGAATCCCATAGCATAGGCTCCCACCATGCGGAAGGAGGAAAACTGGTTCTTCTCATTGTCATCGTCGGTCATCACACCGAGCAGTGAACCGTAGGGCACGTTGACGGCGGTATATACAACCATCATCGACAGGTAAAGGGTGTATGCCCAGATGCGCTTGCCTACAGGACCAAACTCTGGTGTATAGAGCAACAGGGCGAAGATAAGACCGAAGGGTACTGCACCCAAGATAAGCCACGGACGATAGGTACCCCAACGGCTCTGTGTGCGGTCGGCAAGAGAACCCATTACGGGGTCGGTAATCACGTCGAACATTCGGGCTATAAGCATCAACGTGGCGGTATCGGCAACGGTCAAGCCAAAGACGTTGGTAAAGAACAGCGGAAAGGCAATAGACATAACCTTCCACGTTATACCACCCGCAGCAGCGTCGCCAAGTGCATAGCCTATTTTTTCTCTTAATTTAGCCATAAACTGTAAACTGTAAACTGTAAACTGTAAACCGTAAACCATCACATCGTTACCTTGACAATATGATGACCGGGGGTTGCCTTGATAATGTTGCCCTCTATGAGTGTACCGTCGAGCACTATGCGACTGACACCACTCTGCTTGCCATTGGGATTCTCTACGGTAATGTCGAAATGAGCATCACGCAACGTTCGCTTCACACTATACTCTTTCAGCGTAGAAGGAATACAGGGAGAAATCTCTATACCGTCGAATGTGGGCTTTATACCTAATATGTACTGCGTAATGGTGTACCAGTTCCAGGCGGCAGTACCCGTGAGCCACGAGTTCTTACCCTCACCGGGCTTGGCGGCATCCTTGCCGGCTACCATCTGACAATATACGTATGGCTCTACCTTGTGCAACTGCTGGTCTTCAATCCACGCAGGACAAATCTTGGTATAGTGCTCCCAAGCGTCGTTACCACGCTTAGCAACTGTCTCACCGATGATGACCCACGGGTTGTTGTGACAGAATATACCGGCATTCTCCTTGTAACCAGCAGGGTAGGTACTTATCTCACCCATCTCCACATGATACTTGGTGAAGGCAGGATGGTTGAGCACCATACCGTGAGGACAGTCAAGATACTTCTTGCAAGCATCAAGCGCCTTATCCACCATACCGTCTTCCTGACCGATGCCAGCCATAGTGCAGAAACCTTGTGACTCAATGAAGATTTTGCCTTCCTCGTTCTCGTTGCTGCCTATCTTGTTGCCGTAGAAGTCGTATGCGCGCAGATACCACTCTCCGTCCCAACCGTGCTTCTTCACAGCCTCTGTCATAGCGTCAATATGGTGCTGGGCACGCTGGGCTTCTTCGTGTTTTGCTATTTTGTCGCAAAGCTCCACATACTGCTTACCCGTAAACACAAACAAACCGGCAATCATCAGACTCTCAGCCTTCGAACCTACACTGTTGTTCTCTGTGGTCTGGAAACTCTCGTTGGGATCCCATGAGAAACAGTTAAGGTTAAGACAGTCGTTCCAGTCGGCACGACCTATAAGAGGGAGTCCGTGAGGACCAAGATTGTTCACCACATGGTCGAACGATATACGCAGGTGCTCCATCAGCGTCACTTCCGTACCTGGCTGATTGTCAAAGGGCACCATTTCGTCAAGGATGGTGTAGTCGCCTGTCTCTTTTATATAGGCTATAGTACCAAAGATAAGCCAGCAGGGGTCGTCGTTGAAACCGCCACCAATATCGTTGTTGCCACGCTTGGTGAGGGGCTGATACTGGTGATAGCAGCCTCCGTCGGGGAACTGCGTGGAAGCAATGTCAATGATGCGCTGACGTGCACGCGTAGGAATCTGATGAACAAAACCTACCAAATCCTGATTACTGTCGCGGAATCCCATACCACGTCCTACACCGCTCTCGAAGAATGATGCTGAACGTGAGAAACAGAAGGTAATCATACACTGATACTGGTTCCAAATGTTCACCATTCGGTTGAGACGCTCGTCGCTGCTCTGCACACTGAAACGCGATAGCAGGTCGTCCCACAGGCAACGCAACTCCGCAAAAGCTTCATCTACAGCCTCAACAGTCGAGAAACGCTCAATAACGGCATGAGCCTTCTCCTTATTAATAATAGTATGGTCAAGGTCACCGAGCGATGTGATGAGTGTTCCGTGCTCAGTGGTTTTTTCACCGAGAGTCTCATACTTCTTCTCCTGCTCGTTCTCGGCATAGCCAAGAACGAAGATGAAGTCGCGCTTCTCGCCTGGCTGGAGAGTTACCTCTACATAGTGCGAAGCAATAGGACTCCATCCGTGAGCCACACTCATAGCCGACTTTCCAGCCATAACACACTGCGGAGCTTCAAAACCGTTATACAAACCAATAAACGACTCTCGGTCACTGTCAAAACCATCTGCCTTAGTATTGGTAAGCGCATAGTAAGCATAGTGGTTACGACGCTCCTTATACTCGGTTTTGTGGTATATTACATTTCCGTTTTCTATCTCTACCTCACCAGTGGACCAGTTGCGTTGGAAATTCTCCATGTCTGTTGCAGCATTCCACAAGCACCACTCTGTGAAAGAAAACAGTTTCAGAGTCTTCACAGCGTTGGTGGTATTCTTCAGCGTCAACTTCTGTACCTCGGCCCATGTCTTCAACGGTACGAAGAAAAGAACACTTGCCTCAACTCCGTTCTTACTGCCTGTAATGCGGGTGTAGTTCATGCCGTGACGGCACTCATAACTGTCAAGAGGTGTCTTACAGGGTTTCCAACCCGGATTCCATACCGTGCCGCCGTCGTTGATGTAGAAATAGCGACCACCGGCATCCATAGGCACACCATTATAGCGATAACGGGTTATGCGACGGAACTTTGCATCCTTATAAAAGGCGTAGCCACCAGCGGTATTACTTATGAGTCCAAAAAAGTCCTCGTTACCTAAGTAGTTAATCCACGGAAACGGTGTTGCAGGATCCGTTATGACATACTCACGGTTTTTATCGTCGAAATATCCGAATGTCTTCATAATTCCTTTTCTTATTTCTCCATCAACAGGTCTATCAAACCCTTATCCTTAAAGTCATTCTTCTGCTGGTCCCAGAAACCAAAATCAGCATCATAACACCACGTAGTCCATGCTATGTTATTCTCCTTGAACACAGTGAGCATATCCTTTGTCCACTTATATGCAAGTTCGCGGTCAACGGGTTCATAAACACCCCATTCGCCACAGAACAACTGCAGGTCATATTTCTTTGCAACAGCAATAGCATCAGCAAAGTCTTCACGAATCTTGTTGATATCCCATACCTGTGTGGTGTAATGGTTCTCGTCCAACAGCACCTTCATACTGTCTGAAGAAGCTTCGTAGTCCTCCTTTGACACCAGAATACCAGGATAATTCACCTTACCAGTATATTTACCTATAGGTGTCCACCATGCACCATAGTGTGTAAGTATCATTGGATTATAATAGTGGAATGAAAGGATAATGTTCTTGTCGTTCTCAGGAACTTTAAGATATTTCATTGTCTCATAGCCCTGCCAGAGGTTAGAACCTATAACGAGTGTTCTCTGTGGCTCACGTTCACGCAATGCCTTATGAACCTTTACAATGAGTTGGTTCCACTGCTCATGATCGTCGGCTACTGGCTCGTTCATGAACTCATAGGCTACAGAGTCGTTGCTGAACCCTTTCATGACATCAGACAACTGGTACCACATATTGATGAGGTCCTGCTGTGCTTTCTCTGAAGAGAAAAGTGTATTCTCTTCGCCCTTGCCTTCTAATGATGCATTGAAGTAGTGCGAACGAATGATGTGCAGGTCAACTATTGTACGCAGATGATGTTTCTCTGCCAGTCTGATAGCATTTACCAACAAGTCCCAAGCCTCAGGAAGTTTGTTTCCTTGTTCATCCCAGAACTGCACCTCGTCAATAGGCAGTCGGACAAAGTCAAAGCCAAGTTGGTTTAGGCGTTCGAAATCAGCCTCTTTAATGTGCTGACGACGTGCCTCACCACGCTCTTCTGACTGTGACAGCCAGTGACTTACGTTTGTACCACGCTGTATTTTAAAGTTATTTACTTCGGTAGTATCACCCTTGGTTGAGCAGGCATTAAATGTCAGTACCCATGCTACAACCATTATCAGAGACATAAAAATCTTTTTCATTATATTGTAATATTTGTTTGCAATTATTGTTTTCCTTCCATAATACCCTGTAGAATCCAAGGAGCCTTGACTCTCATGCTGGCTTTGCGATCGAAGATACCGAAATGCTCAGGACCACTTCCGAAATTGTTGTTGTCCCAGATGAAAGTAGAGATACCACGTTTTTGTGTCTCGCTGACAAGGAATCGACAGTAGTATGTCATATTCTCGTGTATTTCATCGGTTTGTCCACCTTTCTGGCGATCGGTAACACCCCATTCTCCCATAACAAGTCCAAGACCTTTATCGCCCCATGTGCTTACAACACGGTCAAGGAAATCAGTCATTGTCTTCTCGTCACTGGGTGATACCTCAAGACCTTTATCCTTTGAGGGCTGTCCCCAGTAATTGAACTTACATTCACCAGCATAGTCCCACGGAGTATAGTAGTGGAACTCTACGCTCATATAATCATTTCCGTTACCTTCTATATCATTAGGTATTTTAAAGTCATCGTTATAAAGACCGAAGTCAGGGTTGCACACATACGTTTGTACTATAAGATGTCTTTTTTCATTGTTTCCTCCCATTGAGCGTACAATATCTATGAATGTCTGATTGTAAGAATTCTGCACCTCAAGGTTCTCTGCCTCAGGTTTTCCCCAGTTATCGCGAAGGTGTACTTCGTTAGTACCCGCAAACGCCAAACGATAGTCATAGTTAGCAAACTGAGTGGCAATATTCATCCACAACAATGCCAGCTTTTGGTTGTTCTCTTCCTTATATTTGTAGGTGGGACGTCCTTCGAGCCACTTGTCATGATGCACATTAATGATAACCTTCAAGCCACTGTTAAGAGACCAGTCCACCACCTCTTTAACTCTTGCTATCCATTCCTTATCAATACTCATTGCTGCAGGATTGGTAATGTGACACTGCCAGCGAATAGGAATACGAATAGCATTAAACCCGGCATCCTTGATAGCCTTGATTGTTTTCTTTGTAACCTTTGGATTTCCCCATGCTGTTTCTGCGTTAATACTATTTTCAGGCATACCGATAAGCATGGACTCACCATCCTGACCAGGTGCTGAGCACTCCAACTGGTTACCTAAGTTCCATCCCACTACACCCTTGTTCCACTCTTTAGCGGTAGGCTGTGCCGTTACTGTCAGAGCTACCGACATTGCGGCAATCATCATTATTACTTTCTTCATAATATTAAAAATTTTCTGGCTGCAAAATTAGTTAATTACTTATTAATGTGGGTTTAAAGCCTAACAAAAAGGGTTTGAAACCTTCATAATGATAGATTTCAAACCCTTTTTTGTTGGATTTCTAACTATTATCCTACCTATGTAATAGCATCATATGTAAGTCTTTTTGCAACGGAAGCACTTTACTGACAGGCTCCTCGTAGCGTTTGATGTCTGCACTTGTACTACAACGAATGTCACGACTACTTGCACCTATAAGAAAATCATATCGTCCTGCTTCTGCGAGCCATCGACTGTTTGCCTCATCGAATGATGCTAAGTCGCGTTGGGCAATATACATAGTTATTGTAGTCTGCTCGCCAGCCTTAAGCAACGGGGTCTTGGCAAATGCCTTCAGTTCCTTCGCTGGTTTCTCCAAACCACTTTGAGGTGCACTTACATATACCTGTACAACTTCCTTACCAGCGTAATGTCCAGTATTTTTAATAGTAACCGTCAACTCCAAATCACCACCCTTCAACTTCTTTATTTTCGCATTACTATACTTAAACGTCGTATAACTGAGACCATAGCCAAAAGGATAAGCTACTTTTTTGTCGAAGGTATCGAAGTACCGATAGCCAACATATATATCTTCCTCATGATTACTATAGTCCATACCCTTGATGTCGCCATAGTGATATGTCAGGTTGTTCTTAAAGGAATACATATCTGTTTCTAAAGGGAAATTTTTAGTTGATGGATGGTCGGTAGCAGCAATGGGCCACGTCATAGTTAGTTTACCTGAAGGATTCTCCTTGCCTGTCAATACGTCAGCTACGGAGTTTCCGCCCTCCTGACCAGCTTGCCATACAACCAGGATAGCGTCAGCATAGTCGCGCCAAGAGGCAGTTTCAACAACAGAACCTGAATTAATAATTACTATGACCTTCTTGTTAGCAGCATGGAAAGCATTTGAAACATTCATAATCATGTCGTGCTCAGTAGTAGTAAGATTGAATTCACCTTCAATAGCACGATCCATACCTTCTCCAGCCTGTCTGCCAATGGTAATGATGGCAGCATCAGCCTGTAACAATTCGTGTTGTATGCAACGTTCAGTGATATCTATTTCTGCTAATTTAGGTTGTCCTTGGTCTAAGAACCACATTTCAGGAATCTTATCTATGCGCAGTTTTGACCGTGCATATTTCACGTAGTTCTGATAAATCTCTGTAAGTGCTGGTGTAGCAGCTATGCCTTGATTTTTCAGTCCTGTTACCATATCGACAACATAAGGAACATTAACACAACCGGAACCCAGACCACCTGAGAGGAAGTCATAGCTGTTCACTCCGAACAATGCAACATTCTTAATATTGTTGTCAAGCGGCAATATATCGTTATCGTTTTTCAGGAGTACCATACCTTCAGTACTACTCTGTCTTGTTATAGATGCATGAGCCTTAGTATCGGGACGATTAGAGAAATTATAGTTTTTGAAATGTGGTGTTTTCACAATATACTCCAGCATACGACGTACGTTGCGCTCAACGGTTTTTATATTCAAACTACCATTTTTTACAGCTTCAATGATGTCGGCAACTTGTGCTCCATAGCCAGGCATCATAAGATCATTGCCTGCTTCTACCTCCTGTTCAGTGGGTAAATCGGCACGTTTCCCTATCCAGTCGCTCATCACTATACCACGATATCCCCAGTCATTGCGTAAAACATCAGTCAACAAATCCTTGTTGCCCATAGCATAAACTCCATTCACCTTGTTATAAGACGACATCACTGTCCAGGGATTACTCTCGCGGACTACACGCTCGAAACCACGGAGATATATTTCGCGGAGTGCTCGTGGAGTGACATTTTCACTTACACGGGTACGATCTGTTTCTTGTGAGTTTACGGCAAAGTGTTTTATGCTTACACCAACACCTTGACTTTGTATTCCTTTCACACAGGCAGCACCGATGACACCTGTTACTAATGGGTCTTCACTATAGTATTCGAAGTTACGTCCACACAAAGGATTACGATGGATATTTAGTCCTGGACCCAGTATTACGTCACATCCATATTCAAGTGTTTCGTTGCCTATGGCACGACCTACCTGTTCCACCAACTCTGCATTCCATGTAGAGGCAAGACAGGTTCCTATAGGGAAGCCTGTAGCATAGAACTTCTGGTCAGTACCTTCGCGAGAAACATCGATATGTACACCTGCAGGACCGTCACACAGTACTGTGGCAGGAATACCAAGTCTGGGAATAGCCACCGTAAGTCCGGCAGCACCTGCTACAAGTTTCTTCTGATGTCCCATCATCGCTCCACTTCCGGGAAAGACATCGTTACCACCACCAACCAACAACTGGGCTTTTTCTTCAAGTGTCATAGCAGCTATTATCTCATCAATGTTATCGGCACGCAACTGAGGTACTTGAGCGGAAACGGACGATAACTGTGATATCAGAATAGCAATTAAAATGAATACTTTTTTCATAACCCTACTAATTACATAATTACTGAACTAATAATACTTAGATGGTGATATACCAAAATATTTCTTGAATACCGTGCTGAAGTATTTTGGATTGTCAAAACCCGTCATAGAGGCGGCATCAGTCACCTGACTGCCATTTCGCAACATTTGAGCGGCACGTTCAAGGCGAATGATACGGATGAAGTCTTGTGGAGACTTACCTGTATATGACTTCAACTTCACATAGAACAGTGTACGGCTCATAGCCATTTCACGACACATGCGGTCTATATTGAA
The DNA here is from genome assembly GCA_947163985.1 of uncultured Prevotella sp. Taxonomy (GTDB): domain Bacteria; phylum Bacteroidota; class Bacteroidia; order Bacteroidales; family Bacteroidaceae; genus Prevotella. Next base: position 95,735 of record CAMUVE010000001.1, on the reverse strand, counting down.
GTCGGAATCGGATATATTGTCAACAACAATTTTTGTTGCCTTAGTAATGAACTGATTGCTTTCATCATCCGACTCTTCCTGATTATTTGTTATGACCATATTATTATCAACAGTAGAAGTACGATTCAGGTCGTCAACAACCAGTCGCATATACTTGTTATGCAGTTGATATACACGCAGAGCACCATAGAATGCTAAAACCAACAAGCACAGATATATCAACCACATCCACCAAGTATTCCACCAGGGATGTGCTATTTTTATAGAAAGTACCACCTCGTCAAGTACAGCACCACAGGTTCTACTTACACAACGAAGCATTATTTTGTGCTTACCAGGTTCCATGCTGGTAAAGCGAATAGACTGGTCGTTAGTAGGTTTGCTCCACTCTCCTTTATCAACCTTATACTGATAGACGATGTCGGACTGGTTTCGCAGGTTAATACTTTCAAATAAAAGATTGAAGGTACGCTGACGATAGGACAATTTCAACTCACGCCTTTTCAGTTGATGGTACATCTTTTCCCTGAATTCGTCGTTGGATTCTTCGTCACAAGTCACACCTACAAGGTTTAACTTTGCAGTATAGTCTATTTCCTGTATGTGATTTGGATTGATTACCAGTGCACCATTAGTAGAACCAAGAACCATATTGCCGTTGCTCAAATTAACTGCTGAACGACTTATATATTCTCTATCAACGCCATAGCAGTAGTTTACACCTATAATATGACTGGTATTCTTAGGGTCGGCAAAAGACAATCCTGACTCTGTAGCAATGATAATACGATTCTTTGAATCCTTGTAAATGGTATTGACAAAATTCGACGGCAGACCATCTTTTGTGGTAAGTTGGTAACAATTTCTTGTCACTATATTATATATGTATATACCTCCACCATCAGTACCTATCCACAATTCACTGTTCTTGTTCAGAAAGAGGGTATGAATGAAAGAGTTAACATCCTTACTTCCTTTAGGGGCGTAGGTTATCTTTTCGGACATTCCCGTTATTGGATTTATGAATATAAGACCGTAAGTAGTTCCTATAGCTATACGTCCATCAGGTAACTGAAGTATATCTTTCACATAGTGTACCGGATAGTAACGAGGACCCTTTTCCGTAAGCTGTACCAGATCACCATCCAGGCCACCCAACCACAAGTTACCGTCGCTGTCATAGAAAACTTTGAATACATGGTCGTCCTGAAGTATTCCATTGTCAGTGGAATAAAGTGTATGCACATCGCCTTTATCCGTAAGTTCCAGTACTCCATGTCCATAGGTTCCTGCAAGGATTGTTCCACGTGGTGTAAGACAGAAATTAAGCACTACAACACCCTGACAAGTATGTGTCCATGTTCTGCTGCTTAGGTCGAAAATGCTCACACCGTTATCTGTTCCCATGAGTAATTTGCCAGACTTTGACTGACACACACTATTTACACGGTTATTGAGGATAGACTGATTACCTTGACCTTTTTGTTGGAAAATGTCAACGGCAGAACCTACTGGGCGGGCTATGTCTATTCCGCCAGAATAGGTACCTACAACCAAATTACCCCAAAGGTCGCGTATCAGCGCATAAACACCATTGCCGTAAAGAACTCCGTGAACTCCTTGATTAGCATTAAACAGTATGGTTGCAGTAGAATTATTTGTGGATTGTTGATTACGATTTACCTTATAAATTCCCAGACCATCAATACCCACAAGCATAGTTTTTTTGTCGTACGGAATTATAGCACGGACAGGATTGTGAGGAAAACTGATATCTGCAACTTTCTGGTGGTTGTTTGTTGATATGACCTTAATACCACTACTATAGCCTCCAAACCACACATTATTATATATAGGGTCGTAAAAACCACTCTCTACATCACATGAGGCAATCATCTGTACATGAGTATTGGAAGGTGGTGCTACACGTAAGTCATTACTATACTCCATAACACCCTGACGGGTGCAGAATAACAAAGAATGATTTGTGCGAACAAAACAATTAGCATAGCAGTTTCTTAGCACCGGAGATATGCTGTTACCATGCAGGAAGAAAACACCTTTATTAGTGGCAAGCCAATAACTATCTCCAATCTTCTTTACATCATTTAAGTCCGTTAGTCCGTCAATTTTAGTACTAACGTCACTTACCTGCGTAAAGCGGTTATGGATAACATCAAAGGAATAAATATTACCATGATTATCGAAAGCCAGTAATTCACTTGGTTCAGGAACTCTCGTACTAACTTCAAAATTACTGCTAAGCTTTATGCGTTTTCCTGCCCTGTCACCATAATTGTCAGGATTACCAAGCACGTAATGTTCAATTCTCACACCATTATAACGTTCTACATCGTTTTTTGTAGACCACCACAAAGCACCGTCGTTTGTCTGAAGAATACTATATACACGTTGACTGTGCATACCTTCAGCTTTTCCAATGTGTGAAAAGGTAAAATCACTTATCTCCTGTGCGGGAAGATGTAATACTCCCACAATAAGTAAAATAAATGATATTAGAAGTTTTTCAGTAGTACTATTCATAGTTTTTATTTTGATGTCATTTTCTCTTTACTATCAACTCTCGTAATTGACGCTGGTGGGCAAGCATCACCTCGAGGACTATGCCGCATACCCACATCATCATTGCAAAGAGGATTACAAAGCCGCAGACGATGAGGGTGGGGTAGCGGGGTACGAGTCCTGTCTGGAAATATTCTGTCAGCACTGGTATCAGCACAATGGTGGCTATGACCACGAGTAGGGCTGCTATCATAGAGAAGAAACGTAGCGGCTGGTAGTCGCGGTACAGCTTTAGTATTGTTAGTAGGATGCGACAGCCGTCTGTAATGGTATTCAACTTCGACACGCTACCGTCGGGACGGTCACGGTACTGCACAGGAATATGCCGTATGTCGAGTCCGCTATCAAGGGCCATAATAGTCATCTCCGTCTCTATCTCGAAACCTTCCGAGAGTAGTGGTAGCGTCTCCACCAGTCGACGACTCATAGCCCTGTATCCCGTCATTATGTCCTTTACGTCGCTATGGAATATTCTGTTTATTATGGAACGCACCAGTCGGTTACCGCTATCGTGCAGCGGACGTTTATTCTCTTCGAAGTATGTTGCCGACAGTCTGTCGCCGATAACCATATCTGTCTTTTCCTCGAGTACAATACGCGCCATCTCCCTGGCGTTCTCTACAGGATAGGTGTCGTCGCCATCGACGAGGATATAGCAGTCAGCATCAATCTCGCGCAACATCCTGCGTACCACATTACCCTTTCCCTGCCTACGTTCGTAACCTATTATAGCTCCCGCCTTCTTGGCCTTCTCCACCGTATCGTCGGTAGAGTTATTGTCATAGACATAGATATCAGCTTCTGGCAGTTCACTACGAAAGTCCACCACCACCTTTCCTATTGTTGTGCCTTCATTATAACAAGGTATCAGAACGGCTATCTTACTCATTGTCTTTTAAGTTTTAGGGTTAGTAATACGAATAGCGAGAAAGCATAGAACGTTACTATCCACGCCCTCCACGTAAAGAATATATGTTGAATAGAATGGTTCTTAAGAAGCACAAACCACAACGGTACTATAAGGGCAACAGCCAACAGTGCTCCGTAGTCCTTGATGTAACTGCGCTTACGGTAAACATACATACAGGGTATAGCAACGACTACACAAGCCGCAAGGATTAATAACACCTTGTCTGACAACAACGTCCAAATACTTGTTTCTACACCACCAGTAATAACCGTAGATGACGTCCTGAGAGCTATATTTCCCGCTACACTGCTCCAAATGTCTGCATCGGTAAATATGTCGGCAAACACCCACTTCGTTGCCCAGAGTAAAGAATAACCCGCAAACCAAAACATCATAAGTAAAATCACCTTCCTGAACTCCTTGAACTCCTTAAACTCCTTGAATACCACCACCATCGGCAGTCCGAGAGTTATCTGTGGTGTGGTAAGGAAGTCAGCATAACTTGTCACCGCTCCCACAACGAAGAAAAATATCGGTAGTTCTTTATCTGTAGGACGTCGTTTTATGACGTATATCATCGCCGCCAAAGCTATATAGAAGCACGTAGAAAACTGAATGGCAAGAGGTACTACGGGAAAACCGAAAAGCAGTAGTGCTATGCCAAACAATATACTCGTCTGTGGACTGTAACGCACCCACAGCAAGAACAGCACCACGAAAGCTAACGAGAATAGCAGTATGTAGTTTATTATGCGTATTTGGTAGTACGTGAATACCGTCAACAGGGGACGCAACAGAACCTGGTATCCGTGCCAATAGCGAGCATAACAGAACTGCTCGGCAACAGCACCGCGTCCTTTCTCTGCCAGCAGACGGGTGTCCTTAGCCATATCGAAATATCCTCTGTTGCCCGAGAAATTCTTGCCATATTCGTTCACCATAGCCGCATGAAGAGGTGACGCTGTCTCCGCATCGACATTCATATTGAGCATCATACAGTCTGTCATATTGTCTATCTGCCACAACGGACAACCTGCTACCCTGAAGAAAATACCTTCGGTGTCTATCTGGTCTGCCGACACTATGACGTTATCCCTTACTGCAGAGTTAGGAATAGCGAACACAGCGACTATCAACGATGTGAAGATAACCACCAGAGCTATGTACGTACAAACGACTTTCTTCCACATAACAGACAAACTATTAATAATAACTCTACGGTGATTGCTGCGAAATAAACTTCATGACTCTGCCAAGGACCCTGGAACATATAGTATCGCTGGGCGGGGAACTTCATGTACTCCTCTATGGTACACACCTCAAAAGCTTCTTGTATTCCTGGTACGTTGATATTAAACCAGAAGAACGATAATACTGCCTGTACAGCAACAAGTAATCCTACTGCCCAACGTTTAATATCTAACTTATTTATTATGTCCATCAACGGCACGAGCATAATGGGGTAGAAGGTTGTGAGCTTACGTGTTTCTATGTCGGCTAAAAACAGTAATGCCAACAGCAGCACAAAGAAATAACCTATTCCATAACGATTCGTTACCTCATAGCAAATGGACTTCCAAAAGACAATGATAAACACCATGAAGAGACCTAAATATATAAAAGGTGTCTCCATGAAAATAAGGATGTCGGTCATAGGGAACTGTCCCATACTACCCAACTCGTTGAGCACAGAGAACTGGTTGCTCACCATCTCGGAGGAAAGCAGTGAGTTACCCTTTCCGAAAATCTCGGTCAACTTGTAAATAACTACAAAGACAATACCTGACAGCAGCACCCTACGAACACTTATCTCTTTCCACACTGTTTTCCAGTTTACACTGATATACTTCGTTGCTACCCAGTAGAACGCCATACAAGCTATCACTGCTGGTATTATCATATATTCGTTTATTGCAGGACGGATGTAGAAAACGTCGAGTAGCGAATCTGCGTGTTTCACGCGGAAACGATAAGCTACATAGGCAACAAACAAGAGTGGAAATACTATGGTGTAGGCTGTTCTTATTATTCCGTTAAACCAGTCGTTACCTTCCGTAATTTCTACTTTCGACGTCGGGAAAGCATAAAGTATAAAGGCTACCAGACTAACTACCGGCCAGGTCATAAAACCAAGTAAACACAACAGTACATAAGGCCACGTAGTAGTGTTTTTGTATTTTAGAAAAACATATACAACAGCATAGGAAAGTACTAATGCTGACATATCAGTAAATATAGGTACATAACCCAAAAACTTCGATACGTGGTAGTTTAAGAACGTAAAGCAGAAGGCTATTATCTCTGTCTGCACTTTCCACTTTTGTATATTCGAGATGGAGAAGAACAAAACAAGCAGAATCACCAAAAGAATGATGTTTTGTACTGAGCTTACCTTGTTTATATTGTCGTTGGTAAAAGGAATATCAAAAGCCTTCATAGCATAATGTGTTATCATAAAAGGTAACACACGATGCGAGTGATAAGTAGAATACTCACCACTGAAATACTTATTCTCGAAGTCAACGATAATCTCTCTGTATCCAGAACCGTCCCATCCTGCTCCTTCGTTAATGCTTACTATCTCACCATTATAATTATTTATAACGATAAGTGAAAAGACAAGGAGCAGTACTATTCTTACTATGAAACGTTTCCTTTGTAGCATCGTATTAACTCAACTCCAACATTCGTTCTATTGGCTTCACCGCTTCCTTTATTATCTCCTGAGGCACTTCCACCTGTGGACTTTCGTTCTTCAGACAGTCGTAGATTTTCTGCATAGTGTTCATCTTCATATACTCACACTCGTTACAATGACAACCTACGCTACCCTCGGAAACTTCTGGTGGTACGGGATAGAAAGTCTTGTCTTTACACTGACGCTCTATCTCGTGCAGTATTCCTGACTCAGTAGCTATTATAAACTCTTTCTTTTCGCTCTCAACACAATATTTCAATATAACAGCCGTAGAACCTACCACGTCTGCAATAGCAAGTACTGGTCCTTTACACTCAGGATGAGCCAACACAACAGCTTCAGGATGTTCTTTCTTTAGTTTCTTTATCTCGTCAACAGAAAATCTCTCGTGAACATGACAACCACCATTCCACAAAAGCATATCACGTCCTGTCACCGAATTAATATATGATCCGAGATTATAGTCGGGACCAAAGATTATCTTTGCATCCTTAGGAAGTGAATCAACAATTTTCTTTGCATTACCACTCGTTACTACTACGTCAGTAAGAGCCTTTACCTCAGCAGTAGTATTTACATAGCTTACAACCATATGGTCAGGATGTTCGTCTTTGAACTTCTTTAAGTCTTCAGCCTTACAACTGTCAGCAAGAGAACATCCCGCAGCAGGATCAGGACAAAGGACTATCTTGTCAGGACAAAGTATTTTACAGGTCTCAGCCATAAAGTGTACACCACACATTACTATAATCTTCGCCTTTGTCTTCGCCGCCTGCTGTGCCAGCGCCAAAGAGTCGCCTATAAAGTCAGCCACTTCCTGAATATCACCTGTTGTGTAGTAATGCGCCATAATAACAGCATCTTTCTCCTTACACAGTTTTCTTATCTCATCTTTCAACATAATATTATATTCTTTATTTTTCTTCTTTATTAATAAATAGATAAAAGTATTAGGATGATATGTTGTTTATAAGTTTAAAACTTTTGGTTAACTTTTTCTTGTTTTTCCTTTTTATTACTTTATTAATTTGTTTTCAACAGTTGGTGTTAATATCATCTTTTTCATTATAAATGAGTTATAATACTTATCCACATTTTCATTAAACGGTGCAAATATAATAAGTTTATATCTTTTTTCCTTCTTTTTTTGTTTAAAAGTTGCTTTTAAGTATGTTATTTATTCTTTTATTTTCACATATAAGAGGGTAAAAAAGGAAACGTTGTGGATAGTACAACACTTTTCCACAACGTTTTCCACAATTTTATTAACACGTTAAATTGTTATTTGCCGGCGTCAAGTTTCCACTTACCGTCCTCGTTCTTTATGAGGTCCATACTTTGAATTTTTTCAGTACCGTTTTCACGTATGAACTTAACTTTGAACTTAGCCGAGTTTTCGCCAATTTCTTTTTCTACAATCTCGAAGCTTTTGAAAGTCATGTCCTCAGGATTCTTCTCTGCTTTCTCTGTGAGCATCTGAACAATACCTGCTTTCTTTTCCTTAACTTTCTCAGCGTCTGACTCGTCCTTAAACTGGAAGAGGTCAACATAAGCCTTGTAGTCTTTCTCTTGCAATAATTTTGCCGCCTTTGTTACTACTCCTTCAGGAGAATTGTCGGAACAACTTGTTACTACCATTGCAAAACATGCAATAAGGAATGCAAACATTAATTTTTTCATAATTGTTTCTGTGTTAAATGGTTAATAAATGGTTATTAAAAGATAATAATAGATTTAAAATATTCAGATTTATATACGTCTGATGGGAATATGCAGTAGGTTTCAAGAAAAGGAATGCTTACGTGATGTCGTTCATTACCCACAATGTTTATTCCTGCTTTCTTATATGACCATACCACCAACTCCGTACAATACATTTTTACTGTATCGTTGTCATTATATTCGTGGTCGAACAGCGTATGGCGCTTATATGCCTCTATAGCTGCTCGGGCAGCCTTCTTTGCTGCTGTTGAGTCTTTTACTCTGCATATTTCTCCTACTGATGTATATTCCGAAGAAAAGAAACGTTCAGGAGTATCCATCTTCACCCTGTCTTCATCACCCTCAAAGTCGGGTTCTCCAGGCACGGCATGAACTATCATTTTCTTTCCTGCGGAGTCAACGACAATACCTATATGCGAATAGTTTCCGCCTCTGTCGGCAGCTACCACTACATGACTCACCAATCCACCGCCGCGGCGGTACACCACATCGCCTTCTTTAAGTTCTGTTCCTGCGGGTAGTAAACATCTGTAGCCGTTAGCATTATCATTACATCCTGCTAAAACTACTATTGCTATGATGCCTGTCCACAGTTGTTTCAACATGTCAATTATAGAATTGTTTGGGGCAAAGATATATATTTTTTATATAACGTGCAAAAAAAATTCATAAAAGAATGTTCACTAAAACAATTTTACAAGTTCTTTTACCTTCATGTTTCGTCCTATTATACGTCCGTTATTTCCAATAACGATGTTTCCTGGAATAGAGTATAGTCCGAGATTTCGTACCAGAGGACTATTAAACATCTGTTCGTCGCAGATAGTAGTCCACGTTACTGAGTCTCGCTTCATAACCTTTTGCATCTCTTCTTTTGAGCCGTCTATGTTTATTCCTATCAGATTAACCTTAGCTTTATTACGTCCTAATTGTCGTTGAACGTCCTGACTCTGGTAGTTCCATGATGACCAGACGTAGATAACCGTTTTCTTATCCTTTGCTATAGAGCTGTTATTGATAGTATTTCCCTTTATGTCCTTTGCAGAAAATTTAGGAAGTATCCTTCCTACGCTTGTGGAACTTATCTTCTCAAGTGCTACACGCAGTGTTCCGCTTACGGCATCTTTCGGCATAAGGTTAATCATTTCCACAGCCTTCGGAATATTTGGTTTTGAACCAGCAATGAGATAGTTACGCAGTATGTATGGACATACAGGCGACTCACTATTCTCACGAATGAAGTTCTCTATGTTTTCCTCCATATTTCCTGGTGTGGAGTTTACTATCACCTTTCGGAAACTGTTCATATCGTCGTTAGCATCGGTACCTTCCACAGTCATTTCTTTAAGATGTGAGGCATCACCCTTTATAGTTACCGACGCTCCTGGCTCTGCAAATATAGGTTGTTCTGAGAAGTTAGGGAATACCAACATCAGTGTTCCGAACTCTCTGCATGGTATCTCGTATGCAAAGCGTCCTCCCGAAACATTTATTGTGTCTATGCCTGGGATGACACCATCAGGACTATACACATAGAACTGTCCTTGGTTTAAATGCAGAAAACGTCCTTCGAGTTTGAAATACCCACTCTTAGAACCACACGACGAAAGGAGTAATAAAATTATGGAGAGTGCCGCGAGCGGGACTCGAACCCGCACAGCCATCACTGGCCAAGGGATTTTAAGTCCCTCGTGTCTACCAATTCCACCATCACGGCTATTATTGCGGCTGCAAAGATATAACATAATTTACGATTTTACGATTTACGATTTACTATTTAACAAATTTTTAATTGTTTATTGCCAATATTCCGTTGGGTCCGGTACTCGTAGCCCGGTAGCGCAGCAGCTTGTCGCCGTTGTCTGTAACACCACCGTTTTTAAGGCTGTACGTACGTTTACACTTACTGCAGTATGCCGTTCCGTCGGAGTTTAACGACAGCATATAACGTGGCATATTATATTCTTTGTAGCAGTTAGGACATTGTGCGTCGTAGGCATAGAACTCATGCATATCGCCTCCTACGGAGGTGAAGCCATAGCCTACGATGACACCACTTTCGTTGTATATTCCCAACATGGTGTTACCCTGACGCTCTATTGCCGACATCATTACTTTGGACTTCTGTCCTTGGTTATTCTCGAAACCTATATGACCGGCATCAATGCGATACACCCTGCAGAAGATAGAAGAGTTTACCGGGTCCATTGCCGGTGCCAGCGTTTGGTCCAGATGTACGGAATTGTCGAATACGAAATATACTCTTACATTGCTATATTCCGTCTTTCCGCACGATGATAATAGCAACAGTGCCAAAAACAGTAATGCTTTGAATTTTCTCATTGTATTAATTTATCGACTGCTTGCTTTGTCCGTTCAAAATGAAACTCGCTGACTATGCTGTCCATAAGTTCCTCTATCTTGTCGTTACACAGATTACCGATACTTCCCTCGTGGGTATGGTGAATATTCTTGTCAGCACGGAACGTACCTGCCTCGATATCCAGACCAACCTTCTTATATGCATCGCGGAAAGGCATTCCGTCAAGTGCCAGTCGGTTGACTTCCTCAACGGAGAATATCGGGTCGTACATAGGATTGTCGAGGATATGCTCGTTAACCTCCATCTTGTTAATAATGTACGCGCACATATCAAGACAGTCCTTCAGCTCGTCGAAGGCAGGCAGGAACACCTCTTTTATTATCTGCAGGTCGCGGAAATAACCTACCGGCAGGTTGTTCATTATCATCATTACCTGCTGGGGCAGCGACTGCAGTTTATTTGACTTAGCGCGGATAAGTTCAAAGACGTCGGGGTTCTTCTTGTGCGGCATGATGCTACTTCCCGTAGTACATTCCTTCGGCAGACTGACGAAGTTGAAGTTCTGTGAGTTGAAAAGACAGGCGTCGAATGCCATCTTCGCCATCGTTCCTGCTACGCTGGCAAGGGCGAAGGCTACGTTACGTTCCATCTTTCCACGTCCCATCTGTGCATATACCACGTTGTAGTTCATTGTGTCGAAGCCGAGAAGTTCCGTTGTCATCTGTCTGTTCAGTGGGAACGAACTGCCGTAGCCTGCTGCCGACCCTAACGGGTTACGGTTTGTCATGCGGTAGGCTGCCTGCAGGAAGAGCATATCGTCGGCAAGCGACTCAGCATAGGCACCGAACCACAGTCCGAAAGACGAAGGCATAGCAATCTGCAGGTGGGTATATCCCGGCATTAGCACATCCTTATACTTATTGCTCTTTGCTATGAGTTCTTTGAAGAGAACAACGGTGCGCTCCACTATGTCCTGCAGCTGCTGACGAGTAAACAATTTCAAATCCACAAGTACCTGGTCGTTACGCGAACGTCCGCTGTGTATCTTCTTACCTATATCACCAAGCTTTCGTGTAAGCATCAACTCCACCTGTGAGTGAACATCCTCTATGTCGTCCTCGATGACGAAGTCGCCACGTTTACACACAGCATAAATCTCTTTGAGCTCTGCAAGGAGCTGTCGTAACTCGTCGGCAGTAAGCAGTCCTATACTCTCGAGCATAGTGATGTGAGCCATAGACCCTAAGACGTCGTATTCGGCGAGGTATAGATCCATCTCGCGGTCTTTACCGACAGTAAATCTGTCTATTTCCTTATTTACCTCGTAGTTCTTCTCCCACAGCTTCATGGTAATTGAGAATTGATAATTGGGAATTGATAATTATGATTACTGTTATTTGTAGTCAAGCATCGAGAGGGTTTCGGCTATCTTCTCCAAACCCTCCTGCAGCGGTCCACTCACCATTCCCTTGATGAAAGGGTTCAGTTCTGCCTTGATGGTAAGCTTCATCTTACAGCTATCCTCGGTAACGGGCAGCAGTTGTATCCACAGGTTCAGGGGTACTGGTGACTGCTCTGTTTCAAACTTAATACACTTTGGTTCTTCGCGCTCAATGATGCGGAATGAAATATCTCCTACTGGAGGCACGTTGACACTAACGCTATCGCTATCGAACGACAGACTCTCCACCTTGTCGGCAGGTAGACGGTCGCGTACACTCTCTAAATTATTAAGGTCGCTGAGTTTCGCAAATACCTTATCCTGAGAAAAGGGTATCTGTCGAACACTGCTCTCAAACTTACTCTCACTTCCAAACATAACTCTTCACTTTAAATTCTTCACTCTTCACTCTTCACTCCCCACGTTTCCGGACTCTTTCTCCACTCGCGTAGCATCTCCACGTCGTTCTCAGAAACATATCCTGTTTCTACCGCCTCAGCAATGATATGGTCGTAGTCGGTGAGGGTGTATAGCTCTACACCAGCCTTACGGAATGCCTCTTCGGCAACGGGGAAGCCGTAGGTGTGACTGGCTACCATTCCCAACACTTCGATGCCGGCAGCACGGAGAGCCTCGACAGCCTTCAGTGAGCTGCCGCCAGTAGAGATAAGGTCTTCTACTACGACAACCTTAGTGCCTGCTTCCAGGTCGCCTTCTATCTGGTTGCCCATACCGTGATCTTTTGGTTTTGGACGCACATAAGCGAAGGGCAGTCCGAGGGCATCAGCAACGAGAGCACCCTGTGAGATGGCTCCTGTAGCCACACCTGCTATCGCCTCCACTTCAGGGAAATGTGCTATAATGGTATGTACCAGTTCCTGTTTTACGAATGTCCTTACGGCGGGGTAGGAGTTTACCTTTCTGTTGTCGCAGTAAATAGGCGATTTCCATCCCGACGCCCATGTAAACGGGTCGTTAGGTTGCAGGCGCACAGCCTTTATCCCAAGTAATTTCGAAGCAAATGCTTTCTTTAGTGTGTCCATAAAACTTTTTCTTTTATTTTTTAATCGGGGACAAAGTTACAGATAAATGAGCGAAAAGCAAAAATTTTTTCCTATCTTTGCACAAAATTACTTGATATACTATGACAAATATAACTGTAAAGTGTCCGCAATGTGGCAGCACCTTCGACCTTGATACGAAGGAACAGCTAACAGGAATAATTATGAAGTGCGCCTATTGTGGTAAGGATATTACTATCAATAACGTTGTGAGTATAAACAACACAACGGAAGCTAACGGTGAGTATATGCAAAAACCACGTTCCCACAAAGGATTATGGTTTACAGTAATTCTTGTCGCTGTTCTTGCTATCATGGCTTTCAGTAAGCCAGACAAGGCAAAACACGTAGAAAAGATTAAAGAGTACTGCATGTTGGCGGTAGATGAGGCAAGCAAGGAGGAAAGTGATTTATCAAAGGGAATCGCTATGATGATTGCTCCCTACATTCTTAATCCGGTAATAGACTCCATGCTTAAAGTTGACGACTACTTCTTCTTCAACGTTGGAAAGATAAGGTATTCCGGAGATTCTAAGGTGGCAACGATAGGTGTGTTTGGTAACGTGATAACCTTGATTTCTGAAGATAAGATAAAAGAATCTATCAATGAGGGCAACACAACTGACGAGGAAGAAGAGTGAAGAGGAGGCGAGACTGAGTCTTGAGGCGTTGTGCGTAACCGGTGAACATTGTGTGCTGGAGATGCGCAACAAGATGATGCGATGGGGTGTTGACGACGACGCTCAGGAACGTATCATCAAACATCTCGTGGAACGCGGATTCATCGACGAGGAGCGTTACTGTCGTGCCTTCGTAAAAGATAAAGTGGTATATAATAAGTGGGGACGACGTAAGGTAGAGCAGGCACTGTGGGCAAAGCGCATACCACAGGAAATTATCAGTGAGGCACTCGACGAGGTTGACCAGGAGAACTACGTGGATACCCTGCGCCAGTTGCTGAAGAATAAAAGTCGTAGTGTCAAAGCCTCGTCGGAGTACGAGCGCACCCAGAAACTGATACGCTTTGCTGCAGGCAGAGGCTTTACGATGGACGTTATACGACAATGTCTTAATACAGATTACGATGAAGACGATTGTTAACTCGTTGAGGCTGACAGTAAAGAGAGTATTAGACATCCTCTTCCCCCGACAATGCGTTAACTGTCATGAAGTACTTTCAATCAGCGAAGATGTGTTCTGCGGGAAGTGTCTTTTACACATGCCCCGCACCCATTTTCACCTTCAAAAGAGAGAAAACGAACTCGCAAAACTTTTCTATGTCTTACTACCCATAGAAAATGCTACCGCCTGGATATACTATTCGCCAAATGCCGAACATTGCAGGTTTATCCGAAAGATGAAATACTACAACCGTCCTGATGTTGGCGAGATGGCAGGACGCATCGTAGCCACAGAGATTAAAGACAGCGGCTTCTTTGACGGCATAGACTGTATAATACCCATTCCGCTGTCACGAAGACGACAATGGAAAAGAGGCTATAACCAAAGTAAGGTGATAGCCGAAGGGATAAGTGAGATAACGTCGATACCCATCTTCGACGATGTTGTGCGACGCAAACACTTCCACAAGAGTCAGACACACCTTAATGTCTATGAACGAAGGGAGAATGTCAAGGGAGCTTTCGAACTCGTCAACGGCGAGAAGATACGAGGACGACATATTCTTCTTATTGACGACATAGTGACCTTCGGCTCCACAATTATTTCGTGCGGAGAAGAGCTTATTAAGGCTGGAAATGTAAAGATTAGTGTGTTAACTCTTGGATATACGACGTAAATTCTGTACTTTTGCAGCATGATATTATTAAGTTTTGATACTGAGGAGTTTGATGTGCCCCGCGAACATGGTGTGATGTGGGACACGCTGAAGGAAGGTATGGAGGTGTCTGTAGAAGGCACCAACAGAATTCTTGACGTGCTGAAAGAGCACGGAGTGAAGGCTACGTTCTTCTGCACGGGAAACTTTGCAGAGAACGCACCCGAGGTGATGCAGCGCATCATGGACGAAGGTCATGAGGTGGCGTGTCACGGTGTGGACCACTGGAATCCGCAACCTACCGATGTCTTCCGTTCAAAGGAGATTGTAGAGCGCGTCACAGGACGTACTGCCTACGGCTATCGTCAGCCCAGAATGTTTCCCGTCAGCGACGAGGACATCGAGAAGGCAGGCTTCCTGTATAACTCTTCGTTGAATCCAGCCTTCATCCCGGGCAGATATATGCACCTCACGGAACCACGAACATGGTTTATGAGGGGTAAGGTAATGGAAATTCCCGCCTCAGTAACACCTCTTATCCGCTTCCCGCTGTTCTGGCTCTCGCTGCATAACCTGCCGGAGAGTCTTTATCACTGGATGGTGCGTCGCGTGGTGAACCACGACGGGTACTTTGTAACATACTTCCACCCGTGGGAGTTCTACGAGTTGAAGGAGCACCCCGAGATGAAGATGCCTTTCATTATCAAGAACCACAGCGGAAAGGCTATGGCTAAACGACTGGGTAATCTCATAGAGATGCTCAAGAAGCGTAACCATAAATTCATAACCTTTAATGAGTTTACACATGATCACATTAGCAACAGTATCTCCGTGCTATAACGAAGAGGAAGTTCTCGAGATGTCGGTACAACGACTGACGACACTCTTCGAGCGAATGATAAAGGAGGGTAAGATATCTCCCGAATCAGTGATGGTATTCGTCAACGACGGCAGTCGCGACAAGACGTGGGAGCTAATCCAGAAGCTTCATAAGGAGAACCACTTCGTTCGTGGCATCAACCTGTCGCGCAACGTGGGTCACCAGAATGCTATTATGGCAGGAATGGTTACGGCTCGCGAGTGGGCAGACGCTGTTGTTACCATCGATGCCGACCTCCAGGACGACATAGAGGTTATACCGCGTATGGTGGACGACTTCGAGAAAGGTTACGAGATAGTCTATGGCGTGAAGGTGTCGCGCCAGGCAGACCCGCTAATGAAACGTCTCTCGGCACAGGCTTTCTATAAGCTGCAGAGCAAGATGGGTGTGGAGAGCGTCTTCAATCATGCCGACTTCCGACTGATGAGTCGTCGTGCTATCGAGATGCTTATGGAGTACAAGGAGAAGAACCTCTACCTCCGTGGACTTATACCAATGATAGGTCTTAACACCACCACCGAGGACGACGTCATCAGCGAACGTGTTGCGGGAAGTTCTAAATATACGCTGAAGAAGATGTTGTCGCTGGCACTTAACGGCATAGCAGCTTTCTCCGTGAAGCCTATATACCTTATATTATATTTAGGAGTACTCTTCCTGCTCATCAGCTTCGCAATAGCGATATACGTCGCTCACGCTATAATAGTAGGAACGGCAGCCAGCGGTTGGGCATCAATAATGCTCAGTATATGGTTTGTAGGAGGTGTGGTGCTTCTTGCCCTCGGCATCGTAGGTCTTTATATAGGCAATATATATAAAGAGGTGAAGCGCCGTCCGCTGTATCATGTAAGAGACGTGCTGTAGTCGCGCCTCATCATCTCCCAACAGAGTTTAAACCACACTATGGTGACAGGCAGCGCCTTCAGGGCGTATGGCTGCACCCACTCCTTGCGCAGATATGCTGGGAAGAGGTCGCTGGGCGACAAGCTGCTCAACACGAATACGAATACCAGCAGCGCGATGTCCCAGTTGTTACGTTTCCAAGGGACGCAGGCATACCATATACAAACACCACAGAAGGCGATGATGTACGACGACGACTCCGAACCGGTGCTGAAGAGGACGGTGAACATAAGTACCGACGCCATTAGTGTCTGACGGAAGGCAACGTTACGATACTGTGATATGCGCAGATAGGGCAGCAGGAAAAGCACCATGCCGCCACCTATGAGCCACAGGTCGCTATATGACGCCACTCCCGAGATGCGACGCACCATTCCCAACAGCGAGATGTTGGTTCCTATGCGGTGAATCTCCTCACCGACAGCACTCATATTCTCTGCATTCTTCGACGAGAGACTATCGTACCAGTCGGCATATTGTCCTATGATATATTCAGGACTGCTGATGAGCATCGGGGCAACGAACATCACCACCGACCAGAACAGCAATGCCAGTACGAAGCGGCCCTTATGACGTGAGAAGAAGAAGAATGCCAATCCCACAATGCCGTAAAGCTTCACGAAGGTGCCGAGTATTATGAAGAACGCCGCTGTGAAGTCGCGCTCACGCTCTATGAGGATGAACGAAAGGATTATTATAGCGGCAATAGCTACATTAAACTGCTGCATGAAGAGTCCTGTGAGCAACTCGTGGGCACAGAACCAGAGGGTGAAGATTTCGAGGGTTGAGGGTTGAGGGTTGAGGGTTGAAGGTTGAGGGTTGAGGGTTGAAGGTTGAGGGGCGAGGGTTGAAGGTTGAGGGGCGAGGTTGCGTATTGCGACATATAAGAATAGTGCTAACGCCACATCCCACATTATCAGTCCCAACCATTCGGGAACGACGGCGAAGGGTGCTATGACCAGCGAGAACAGCGGACCGTAGTGGTTCATGTCGCCATACTCCGCAGGGTAGTGGATAAACAGCGGCAGCTGGTCTATGGTGTGCCAGAACACTCCCCTGAAGATAAGGAAGTTGTTATGGTTGTGCATCTTGAAGATAGCTGCACATACTCCTATCAGTAGCCACAGCCCTAATAATGTCCTGTAGTCAGTCAGGAACCTCTTTGCTTTTTCGTTCATACCTTTTATTCGCCGCAGCAGAGCTGCGACATACTTCAAAACTCTAAACTCTAAACTCTAAACTCTTAACTACGGACTCCGCTTCTTCCTCCGTCATTACCGGCGACATGGGCAGCGACAGTTCCTGGCGGTGTATCTTTTCCGTTACGGGTAGCGACAGCGTGTTCCACTCCTTGTAGCATTCCTGTTTGTGGGGTGGGATGGGGTAGTGTATCAGTGTTTCTATGCCTTTTTCGCGGAGGTGCTGCTGCACTTCGTCGCGGTTCTCAGTGAGTATGGGGAACACGTGATAGACGTTCTGTGCGTCGGGAAGTCGTGTGGGCAGGGTTACCGAGCTGTTGCTCAGTCCTTCGTAGTATATCTTTGCTATCTGTCGGCGACGGTTGTTGTCGTCCTCCAGGTGGCGCAGTTTTACGCGGAGCACCGCCGCCTGCACCTCGTCGAGCCGACTGTTGCGTCCCTTATAGCGGAACACATATTTCTTCTGCGACCCGTAGTTGGCGAGTGAGCGTACCGTCTGCGCCAGCATCTCGTCGTCGGTAGTCACCGCTCCGCCGTCGCCCAGCGCTCCGAGGTTCTTCCCCGGGTAGAAGCTGTGGGCTGCTGCGTTGCCTATGCTTCCTGTGGTGCGTCCGTCGGCAGTACGACATCCGTGAGCCTGTGCGTTGTCCTCCACAAGTAGCAGACCGTGTTTCTTGCAGAAGTCACCAATCTTCTCGGTGTAGGCACATCTGCCGTAGAGGTGCACCAGCAGCATGGAACGTGTTCGTGGGGTGACGAGACTCTCTAACTGTTCGTCGTCAATCTCGAGGGTGTCTATGCGTGGTTCGGCAAGTACGGGCACCAGTCCGTTCTCCGTTATCGACAGTATCGAGGCGATATAAGTATTTGCGGGTACTATGACTTCGTCGCCGGGTTTCATGAGTCCCATCTCGATGTAGGCACGATATATCCATATCAGTGCATCAAGACCGTTGCCGCAGCCCACACAATACTTGTTGCCTATGAACTGGGCATACTCCTCCTCGAAGCGGGCGTTCTCCTCACCTTGCAGGAACCATCCCGACTTCACCACGCGTGTCAGCGCCTCGTTAATCTCTTCGCTGTAGCGTTCAGTAATCTTTTGTAGGTCTAAGAACTTTATCACACTATGATGTCGAGGACGAAACGTGTTCCCTTAGTAAAGGCGGGGTCGATATACAGGTCGCCGCCCATATTCATAGCCATCTGCTTGCATATAGGCAGTCCCAGACCGTCGCCTGCTGTCAGGTCGTGGATGGTACTGAATGGCTTGAATACGTTGTCGCGGTCTTCCTCGGCTATTGTAGAACCGGTATTGCTTACAATAAACTGACTCTTGTGGGCACCACGACGAATGTACTCCAAGGTGATGTGTCCGTTGGCGGGAGTATATTCCGTAGCGTTGACGAGCAGGTGGTTGACGATTTGTGCTACGTAAGGCTTGTGAATCTTAGCGTACATCTTCGGTGCGTTAACCTTCAGCTCTACACCGCTGGCTGTCTTTCCGCGCATATTGCTCATCAATGCCTCGCAGAATACGGTTACGTCGGTATCTTCCAGTTCTAATGTCTTGCCAGCCTCGCACTCTAACTTCGAGAGTGTCTGGATATGCTCCGAGAAGTCCTTCAGCGCCTTCACCTCGGGCTTTGTAGCGTCGAGTTTCTTCAGCGTTGGGTCGAGCTGTGCCGAGATGTTGTTTATGAACTTCGCCTTCAGGGCGATATTGTCCTGCTGGGTGGTGATAATCTTCTTCTGGTTGCGTGTCAAGAGAATGTAGCGCAACAGCGCTATAGCACCGAGTACGAGGGCTATGGCGAGGGCTCCAGCGAGGATGCCAAGACCAATTATTGTCACCGTGCGTGCTGTTATAGAGCTGTCCTTGTCGGCTATTATTGCCTCGTTGTCGGCAATCTGCTTCTTCAGCGCCTTTATCTCGTCGGCATGCTTAATCACCGTCACAGAGTCCTTCCACGCCATATAGTTGCTATACGACTGTGCCACGAGGTTAGCACTTCCCGAGTTGCGACCGTTTGCGATGAGTGTTCTATACACCTCGTCAACCTTGTCGTACTCCTTCTGTGCCGTCAGCTTCGTAGCCATCTCCTTGAAGGTGGCATTACCCTTCTCGTTCTGACCGAAGGTGTAGTGGAATATAGTCTTATTATATAGGTAGTCGTTCTTCAGCGCTTCGTCGCCAGACTTGCTTGCGTGTATCGCCATATTATTGAGGTGCTCCTGAGCTGAGGCGCTACGACGCATCCTCATGTACATGTCGAAGCGGGCACGTGCCGTCTTGTAGTAGCCCGCAGACTTCGCCGCCTGACTCTGACCGCTCGACGCTATCTGTCCTTCAATGGTATGCAACTTCTCAAAGGCTTCGTGGTACATACCGCCTTTGTAGTACGACTCTACCTTCTTTACTCCTTCATCTACAGTCTGCTGAAGACCACCCTCCTGGGCAAGACAGCTGACAGAGAAGAAAACACTCAAAATGATGATTGATAATCTACTTTTCATAATCAGTATTTCGCTTTTAATTTTATTCTTCGGGTACAAAGGTACGATTAAGCGAGGACAAAACCAAAAATATTTATATTTTTATTGGTTTGATTATAGAACCTGGAAATTTTAATTTCAAAGGTTCTGGAATCAAAACAAGAAGAAAGAGCATTCTTTCTTTTGTCGAGCGGAAGTACCTTCGACGTAGTCAAAGGTACGAATAAACTTCGGCGAAGCCAAAGTGTACAGCGAAAACAAAACCACTTACCCTACACGGTACCTGACGGCTCGGAGTAGTTTCACCGCTTGAAACTTTGAGTTTCAACCAGTGAAACCAAGAGTTTCAAACAGAGAAACATTTCCGAAACTTTCAACGATGTAACGAGGTAGCGGGTTTTCGGTGCACGCACACAGCACCTTTTCTAACGCAAAGTTTACGTAAATTATTAAAAAAGTGGCACTTAAAAGTACGACGTATTGAATTTTTCTTTATATCTGCACCCCGAATATTGCTATAACTATTAATAATTACAACATAACTATAACTATTAATTAATAAAAAGAACATGAAAAAACTATTACTTTTGACACTCGTCTTATTAGGCGGGGTAATGCAGGTTAGTGCTTGGAACTACCTAAATGGTACATTTAACTTATGGACTGATAACGCAGCTAGTTGTCTTGATAATGGTCCTGTGGCAGTTTATCTTGAAGCAAGTGCGACACCCTACGAATTTGGAATAGATGCAAATGGTTCATGGAAAGGACCAAATGGCAACGCAGATATAAGTACTACAACTACTGGTATTTCTAGTTTTAGCGGTAGCGGTAATTTTAAATTGACTGTATCAACTTCTGGTTACTATGTATTCAGTCTTGACTGGACCGGTGGAATGAAACTTAATGTAAATTACCCTGATACTAGGGTTTACTTCAAAAATGTTTTTGACTGGGAAAATGTTTATCTGCATGATGGTTGGTGGAATGGCGATAATGGAGCAACTAACAAGAATACGCTTAGGGGCGTCGCTATGACAGAGGAAGCTAATGGTATATATTCTGCATATATTCCAAGGGCGAACTTCACCCGCATCACCTTTACTTCAGATAAACAGGTCAATGAAGAAGAAAGTGATCATGGAGAAGGTTACGATAATTTCTACGGAACGAACGTGGTTTGGAATGCAAATGTATTCAACTCAAGCACCCCAATATATGTCCCTACAGGTGATCCTACAACTCTTAACAAGAGTAATTATTACTATGGTGGCTCTTGGCAATACTATATAACTCCAGGAAAGGATTACACAACTTACGTTACTTCTGACAAAGCAGATTTCACGGGTCTTGAGTTAAAGGCTTATGTTGCTAAGTCAGCAAGTGCAGCGGGTGTAGTATTTGATGAAGTTACAACTGTTCCAGCGAATACACCATTGTTACTCAAGGGTACAGCTGGTACTTCTTACATAGTACCTGTTGCAGCTTCTGCAGATGATATTGATGGAAACCTGCTCCTTGCAGGCGATGGTAGTACAGAAATTGGTGGTGATAGTAGATATGATTATATCCTTTTTGATGGTAAGTTCTATCGTGCAGAAAAAGGTACTGTCGCTGTAGGCAAAGCATATCTTCACTTAAATTCAGCACCACCATCATTAGCTCAGGAACTGTCAATTATCTTTAGTGATGATGAGGAGACTGATGGTATTGACGCTGTAAAGGGAATGATGTCTGAGGTAAGTGGTGAGTCTTACAACCTCGCAGGTCAGAAGGTTGGCGCTAACTATAAGGGCATCGTTATTGTTAATGGTAAGAAAGTAGTACGTAAATAAAACAAGGAGGACACGACAATGAAAAAATATATCAATCCTAATACAGAAATTCACGAAATAGAACTTGCTCAGATGATAGCTGGAACGAATGTCCAGTTTGGTGAAGGATTTAAAGCTACATCATCTGCTGATGCACAGGAAGGTGAAATGACTGAAACCAGCGGAAGCATTTGGGACGAAGAGGAATAATACTCCCTCCACTAACAAATAAAACCAAATCGCTCGGGCAATCCCCGGGCGATTTTTCTTTGCCCAAAATGTAAAAGGAAAATTTGGAGCGTAACAAAAAAATGCTTACCTTTGAGCAGTTTAAATAACATCATACTGCTTTGGGAAGAATAGAGGAGAAGAGGAAATACGCTGGGGAGAAGAAAGCCTCAATGAAACGACGCGACGATGGTCACGACTACACGGAACGTCGTATGTATATGATTACAATAGAGGTGGAGGGACGACGCCCGCTCTTCGGTAGACTAAAGGGTAATCCGCTCGCACAAGACGGGAGTGGTGACGAACCGGACATTGAACTCACAGCCTTGGGAAAGGCTGTAAGGGATGAGTGGCTCGGCATCCCGCGCTATTTCCCGCAGATAGAGGTAATGGCGGTACAAATGATGCCGGACCACCTGCACGGCATTCTGTTCGTGAAGGAGCGGCTACCGGTACACCTGGGGCAAGTTATCTCCGGGTTCAAAGCGGGGTGCAGGAAGGCGCAAAGGGCGCTCGCGGCGGGGAAAGCAGCGGCGGGGGAAGCAGCGGCAGAGCCGCTGCGTACGGAGAAGGAGCCGCCACGTACCGAGAAAGAGCCACTGCGTACGGAGAAGGGGGCGGCGGCGGAGCCGCCACGTACGGAGAAAGAGCCGCTGCGTACGGAGAAGGGGGCGCGTTCTCTGCAGGCGGCGGCTGCGCCGCTGCAACTGCCGACGTTGTTTGCCAATGGCTATAACGACCTTATCCTTCGCTCTTACGACGAGTTGCCGGCTTGGTGTAACTATTTGCGCGACAACCCTCGTCGTCTGCTTCTTCGTCGTACTTGCCCTCAGTGGTTGCGCCCTGTCTTTGGCATCACCATAGGGGCTTATACTTGCAGCGCTATAGGTAATAGGGGGTTGCTTAGCGCTGAGCGCAGGGTTCAGGTGCGTGTGTCGCGACGGCTTGTCGGTGAGGCTTTGGACCGTGAGGTGGAGCGTTTCCTTGCTCTTGCACGTAGTGGTGCGGTGCTTGTCTCTCCTGCTATTTCGCCTGGTGAGAAGCGCATAATGAGGAGTGCTTTTGACGAGAAACTACCTGTTATTGTTATTGTGGAGAACGGGTTTACTCCGATGTCGAAGCCGCACGGTGAGCAGTTCTATGCTTGTGGCGAGGGACGACTGCTTATCCTCTCGCCTTGGGAGCACCATAATGAGAAGAGGAAAGTTACTGCGCAGCAGTGTGGTGACATGAACCTTCTGGCTTGGGAGGTATGTAGGTGAATATTAGAGAAATGCTTGGTACTTTCAACAATAATGTGTATCTTTGCGCCAAAACAGTACTGTTATGAGTAAGATATCTGTAGTTATCAATACCTATAATGCTGAGGAGCACTTGCAGAAGGTGCTCGACGCGGTGAAGGACTTCGACGAGGTGGTGGTGTGCGACATGGAGAGTGGCGACAACACGGTGAAGATTGCGGAGAAGAACGGCTGTAAGGTGGTGACATTCCCTAAGGCGAACCATAAGAGTGCTGAGCCGGCACGTACCTTCGCAATTCAGTCGGCAACGAGTGAGTGGGTATTGGTGGTTGACGCCGACGAGATAGTGACGCCGGAGCTACGGGAGTATCTTTACAAGCGCATCGCTGAGCCCGACTGTCCGCAGGGACTGTATATACCGCGCATAAACCTCTTTATGCAGCGCGAACAGCACAGCTCTTACCCCGACTACCAACTGCGTTTCTTTGTGCGCGAGGGTACCGAGTGGCCGCCGTATGTGCATACCTTCCCGACGGTGAAGGGACGTACGGAGTACATACCACGAAGACGTAGGGAACTGGCGTTCCGACACCTTGCCGACGACACGATAGCGTCGCTGATGGCGAAGACGAATAGTTATACGGATAATGAAGTGTATAAGAGAGGAAAGGCTACGGGTAGGCGAGCGGAGCTCGGGAATGAGAGGAGAGAGGACACAAAGGCACATAACTACGGGGTGTGGGCGCTGTTCTACCGTCCTTTCTGGCGTGCGTTCCGCAACTACTTCCTGAAGGGAGGGTGGCGCGACGGTAAGCGCGGCGTCATACGTGCGGGTATGGATGCCGTCTATCAGTTTGTGCTGGTGGCGAAGGCTATAGAAGCAAAAATAAAGAAGTAGGGCACGATTATCAGTCGCAGCGGAGCTGCGACGTACTTAAAAAAACGCTAAGCGCTAACTTAATCCCAAAGATTCTTTGTCTTGGTGCTGCGGAAGATGGTGAGGACCTTCTTCCAGCGCGAGCGCTCGATGTCTTTTTTAAGTTCGAGGGTATGGTCTTTTGGTGCATCGAAGGGTTCACCGCGGTGAAGAATGTCGCGGATGAAGGAGCCCGAGGTGATGCCCCACTTGCGGAGGAACTGCAGCGAGCCGTCGTTCTTTACTATGCGGTGGGTAGAGCGTGCCTCGAAGTGATATACACGACTGCGGTCAACACCCTTGAAGAGACGCACTCCTGCCATCCACAGCTTTGCGGAGAAGTCGGGGTCGCTATACATTCCTGGCGAGAACTCTATGCTGTACCCGCCTACTAAGTCCCATAGGTCCTTATGAACAACGTTTGGAGGCCATGTGGCGCCCATCCAGTCGCCGTGTGGCAGTGTGGCGTATTCGCGTAGCAGTCGTTCCTCGTCGAAGTTTTCTATCGTCTCGCCGTAGTTAGCTGGGGCGATGACACTCTTGCAGAAGAAGGGTCGCGGCTGGATGAGTGTAGAAGAGAGGAAGAACATCTTATGTCCTATGCGCTGGATTTCCTCAACGAGAGCTGTGTCCCATCCCGGACAGACGTACATATCGTCGTTCATAAACATTATGTAGTCGGTGGTGGCGAGAGGACGCAAGCCGTTGAGGGCGTAGCACACACCGATATTCTCCTCGGAGTGAGTATGTTTATAACCCTTCTGCCGGACCCATTCAAGGGTGCCGTCAGAACCGTCGTTGACGTGGATGAGTATCTCGTGCTTGTATGCTGAGTTCTTCTCTATGCTCTCTATGCAGAGCTTCAGGAAACCGAGGTTGTTCCAAGAGGGGATAAGTATTGAAAACATGGTTGATGGTTGAATTACGAATTACGAGGTGTAATGTATCTTGGGTTCTTGTCCTTAAAGAGTTTATCGATGAGGCTTTTCAGTCGGCGGGCGGTGTTCGACTTATGAACATATACCGGAGTGTCGCTGAGTTGCAGGTTACGTATGAGGTTGAGTTCCTCCTCTTCGGAGAGGTTCTTCAGATAGCTTTGCAGCATCACGTCCTTAGCCTTTTCTATCCATGCGGGTTTGTTGCTCCAGTAGTGAGCTATTAGCGACTTCGCCTCGCGGAGTTTTGTCAGTTCGTACATAGCTATAGACAGTGAGTACTGTTCCACCACGATGGGTTCGGCACCGTCGTCGAGCATACCGTCGCAGATGTTCAGTGCTGTACTAACAACCTTCTTTACCTTGTCGGCAGGGATAGCTACTACGCCCGCTGTCCACATGTGGTGTTCCTTGCTTAGGGTGATACTTTCGTAGGTATGTCCTGCTACGGTGTTCCACATACTCAAGGACTTTCCCTTCATCTGTGCGGGGTGTCCCTCGTCAACGTCCATCAGTCCGTGACCCTCCTTGAGGAGTTCCTTCATCTTATTCAAGTCGCCATAGAGGAAGGTGTCGCCGTCGAGGTACAGCATATCGTCGTTGGGGTAGTTCTCTGCAATGAGTTCCATAGCCTTTATCTTTGCGCGCCAGAAGAAATGGTGCTTACCTTCCCACTCTTTTATGTTGTCGTCGGTGACGGGGATGATCGAGGTACGGGGTGCGAGGTGCGAAGGGTAGTACTCGGGACAGGTGGTGACAACGATAATGCGGTCCTTGTCGGTCATCTGCGCCCGAAAACTCATCATAGAGAATCGTGCCTGGAGGTGGTACTCCATTTTGTTGCCGAAAACGAGGTAGAATATGGTCATCTGGGTTTATTTATTATTTTACTATTTTGGATTGCGGCGGAGCCGCAATGTACGGAGAAATTTTAAACTATGTTTCTGAATAGGTAGTCGAAGTGACGGAACGACGCGGCGGTGATAGGACGAGAGGTGTCGCTAAGCCAACATAGAGGGGCGTCGTGATACATCGATGCCACGAGGGTGAAGGTGCTGGGAGGACCAATGAGGTAGTCGCAGTGGGACAGCAGACAGAGGTCTTCGCCAGGATTGCCGTCGGGGAAGGTGAGGGACACGGGGAGGGAAGACAATTCCTTTCGGTAGTACTCCTTGTTGAGTGTAGGGTCGTTGCCGCAGATGAATATATGTACGAGGTGCGAAGGTTGAGGGTGGATGGAGGGTAGGTTATTTATGAAGCTCTTTATTACTCGCACGTACTCCTCGTCGGTGAAGTAGAACTGTCCGTTCTGCCACGTTTTGTAGTCGCCGCGACGGATGTGGAGACCTAAGCAGATGGTTGATGGTTGATGGTTGATGGTGCGCTGTGCAGTTTCTTCCACTTCAGGCAGGAAGGCGAAGAGTTCCAGTATCTCCGACTTGTATTTCAGGAAGAGGTCGTACCAGCGTGCGTACCATCCCGTTGCTACGACGTAGCGTTTGTTGAGCATTATCTGTTCCTGCTCTGTGGTCGATGCGTTCTCGTCGTCGAAGTGTACCACAGGGATGAGTTTCAGCTTTGCCGCATATTTGGCAACGACATAGCAGAAGAAGTTGTGGTAGGGTGTCTTACATATCTTAAAATACGGATACTTATAGGCGAAGCGCATAGACATAGTCTTGCGGTTATGCTCGCGTCCCCAAGCATAAAGATGTGCATACTGCAGGATATTGTTGCACAAACGCCCTTTATCGTGTACGAATATCATGTTAATTCATAATTCATAATTCATAATGCATAATTCATAATTCTCAACTCTCAATTCTCACTTACGCTCGTACCCTTCCTGTTTCCTGATCCACATGGTCGCGCAACCACTCTTCGCGTCCTCGTTTCCATCGGTTATGACTCCACAGCCAGAACTCAGGCTGTCGTTGTATGTTCTTCTCCAGCATACGACAGTACTGTTCTGTAATCTCGAACTCCTTCATCTTCGTCGGCTCGTAGGTTATTAGCTTAAACTCCCACTCGTAGTATCCGCGTCGTGGTCGGTAGCCGTCCACGTAGAATATTGCGTGGTTCAGTCGTCGGAGTATCTTCTCTGTTCCCGTGAGCACAGGAGTGTCGTGATTAAGGAAGTCCGTCCAGTAGTGTATGTTGTTCCAGAACGGCACCTGGTCGGCGATATATCCTATTATCACGGGTTGTCCCTGTTGTTTATACTTAGTGATGACGCGCAGTGTCTCCGCCATAGGTATGCAGATGCTACCGAAGCGCTCGCGCATGTGTTTGAAGAGACGGTCGAAGTCGGCATTCTCCAGCACGTGGTATATCTCACCGCATACTGGATTCGACTTCAAGGAGAGCGGCAACGTCGTTACCCACTCCCAGTTGCAGTAGTGACCGAGGTACAGTCCGCACGACTGTCCCTTCTCGATGGCTTCGTCGAGCAGCTCTGTTCCTTTGAACGTGCAACGACGCATCATCTCCTCCTTGCTTATAGTCATCATCTTCAGACTCTCCACCATATAGTCGCAGAACCACTTGTAGAAGCCCCGTTCAATGCGACATATCTCGTCCTCCGTCTTCTCGGGAAACGAGTCGGTGAGGTTCTTACGTACTATCTTCCTGCGATACCTTATAACATAGTATGCCAGGAGGTAGAAGAAGTCAGACAACACATAAAGCACTCTGAACGGGAGCAACGACAGCCCGTATATAAGTGCATAGACGATATAATATAGTAGTTTCTTCATAATCTTACTTTCTTAGAACTTAACGTGACAAAACGGGATATTACCTATCTGTGCCGCCCTACGAGGGAAGCCGCTGTTATACATGAGTCCTGTCTGCAGGAGGTACGCACGTTCCGCACGACTTATCATCATGAGGTCGAGGAACGACTTTAGGTTTACCTCGAACGGTATGTTCTCGCTCCAGTCCATGTGAGCCACCTTTCCGTGAACGACATATATGTAGCTAAGACGTTTCGACGCCTCCTCGAGGAAGCGGTTGCTGTCGGCAGTAACAAGTACTTTCTTGTCGGGCAAACCTCTGTGCAACTCGTCAATCTTGTCGATACACCTGTCAATGAGTTTCTGTTGCTCGTCAGCAGAGAGGGTGACGTAGTTATTTTCCTTGAAGTCGCCGAGGAGCTGCTGGAAGCGGAGAGTCATAGTGACGTAGCCCCCGCCGGTATTGAGATTTGCGAGGTGCTCGTCGAGTGCATGTTGCAGTGCTGGTGACGGACGGAACAGTTCGTTGAAGCGTTGTGAGAACTTCCCTCCGCGTTGCAACAGATGGGCGTTGGTATATACGTGGACCTGTTTCGTTGCTTTCTGCATACGCTGTTTCAGATACAGCCGTTGGAAGGGCAGCTCCACGTGGGTGCCGTTGCTGCCGCAATATACCACCGACGAGTCCTTGGGGTTGTAGCACAGTTCCTCGTCGCTGACGCGCCAGTCGAAGGTGGCAGGAACGAGGTAGTCGTCAAGACGGAAGGGGTGCACGAAGTATATGCGGAAGTCGTAGCCCAACTGTTTGCACACATCGTAGGTAGAGATGATGCCACGCAGACGGTCGGCAAGACCACCGTGTTTGGTGCGTCCGTCAACCATATACACCACCATCTTGCGCTCGTTCTTGGCGCGCGGAGCATCGGTGGAGTAGTAGCCGTCGAGTTCAGCAGCCTTGCGGCGCCACTTCCCTCGCTGCTTAAACAGGTTCTGGAATACGTTCTGTATTTCCTTGCCTATGCTGTGTAAAAGACCTTCGTGGCCTAAGATTTCATATTTCATAATTCATTTTTTATTGCGGCGGCGGAGCCGCTGCGTACGGAGAACGACTATCAACTCCTATGGATGCAGGCGGTCCTGCGTCATTCGTTCCATATATTGTTGTATTATAGCCTTCAGCTCCAGCTCCATCCTCTTGTCAGCCTCCTTCAGTTTGTTGTTCTTCATCAGCGAGTCGTTGAGGCTGTAGTAGCCTATGACCTTCTGTCCGTCGAACTGCATGACGTGTCCGTGTTTTACATATTGATAGACGCCGTTGAGGTAATTCACCGCCCAGGTGTCCTCGGCGGGAGTGTTCAGCACGTCGATGCCGATGGCGAAGTATGGCTTCCGGTAGTTTAACAGTCCCATGATGGTAGGTAGGATATCTATCTGCTGTGCTATCTTGTCCTGCATCTCAGGGTTCTTGTCTGTCACCCCAGGCTCATATATTATAATAGGTGCGGTGAAGATACCTAGGTCCGTCTGGTACTCCGCGTGGTCGCTCATGTTGGTGTGGTCGCTGGTGAGCACGAAGATTGTGTTGTTAAACCACGACTGCTTAGAGGCGCTTTCGAAGAATTTACCCAATGCCATATCCGTGTAGCGGATACACTTGTGCATTATCATTCCCTCCTCGGGGAACGTCTTCTTGTATTTCTCGGGCACCACATAGGGGTGATGACTCGATGCTGTGAATACCGCCGTCATGAAGGGTTCCTTCATCTCCGACATCTTCGTGGCGTAGTACTGCAGGAACGGCTCGTCCCATATCGCCCACATGCCGTCGAAGTCGTCGTCGCCGCCAAAACGTTTGTCGTTGTCGTAGTCCTCACGACCGTAGTAGTTCTTAAAGCCCGTGCTGCGTGCGAAAGCCATAAATCCCATAGAGCCACGCTGTGCTCCGTGGAAGAATGCCGTCTCGTAACCCTCGCCGGCAAGTAGCGACGCTATGCCGCTGACGTGGTTCATTGATGCCGGCGTCAGGAAGAAAGGCTCTACGAACATAGGTATGCTGCTCAGTACCGACGGCATACCGTCGATGCTCTTGCGTCCGTTGCTGTAGGAGCGCGTGAAGGTGATGCTCTTGCTGATGAGTTTGTCTATGTTCGGTGTGTAACCCTTGTACTTGCCGCCCTCGAGAGTCTTGTTGAGTGTTCCGATGTATTCGCGGGCGAAGCTCTCTACTATGATGACGACAACGTTTTTTTTGAGTGAAGAGTTTTCTTTCTTTGGGTTGTGTATCGGACTATATATCGCCGCCATCTCTTCCTCGCTGTCGAAGTATTGTGGCACCACGAAGACGTCCTTGCCGATGGTGCGGTAGAGCGAGAAGGGAGTATTGAGCACCAGTGCCGCCTCCACAGGACGGTTGACGTACTGATTGGCGTTACTGATGGTAATGGGACGTACGGCGGTGGTGAAACCTCCACGTATTCCTGCCACAACAAACGGTGCCAGGAGTGCTAACGAGAGTAGTGTGGCGAGGTCGTATTGCCACCAGGTGAGTGAAGAGTGAAGAGTGAAGAGTGAAGAATTCTTTTGAGTGAAGAGTGAAGAATTCTTTTGAGTGAAGAGTGAAGAATTCTTTGGACGGTAGAGTTTCCACAGGGCATAGATAACGAGTGCGAAGACGAGTACCAGGTACCAGTGGTTTACTGCCTCTTTAAAGAAGATAGACCCGAGGTTGCCCTCGTTGGAGAACTCGCTGAAAACCGTCGTCGTAGTACGTCGTGTGGTGAAGCGGAAATATACGGAGTCGCACAGGTTCGTGGCGAGGGCTGTTCCGTTGACGATGAGGAACACCCAGCGACATACAGCATGATATGCCTTCGTCTCCTTATAGTGAAGAGGGAAGAGCATGAGGACGATGTACGGGATGTTAGTGACGAGGATTGCCGACGTGTCGAACATCAGACCGCCACCAAACATCTCCATAAGATGCGTGAACGTCAGTCCCTGCTCGAAGTAGCTATAGTTGACAAGCAGATACACCACGCGTGCTACGAAGTAAACGACGTAGATGAGCATCAGGTTCCACAGTACCGAACCCAGCGGTTTAAGCAGACCTATTATGAATTTACGATTTGACAATCCTATTTTATTTACTATTTGACGATTTACGATTGACTATTTATTTACTATTTTATTATTTAGTAATTTATTCTTCCGTTCTTGTCTCCCCTCCTACTTGGGAGGGGTTGGGGGTAGGCTTCTCAGTTTCTTCGACTCCGTCTGCAGTATAGCCTTGCCGATTCTCACCATACGTTTGGCGTCGCTGCTCTTGTTGACGATGAGGCTGTTGGAGTTCAGGTCATAGACCATGAATCCTGTGCTGTCCACCATCGACATTCCGTTGTTGTAGTTATGTACTGCGAAGGGGTATGTATAGCTGGTGCTCATGACGTCACGACTGAAGTAGAACTCGTCGTGCGGTAGTTTCATCTGTCCTAACAGTGTTGCGGCGAGGTCGCTCTGGTTACAAATCTTCTCTATGCGTCGCGGCTCTTTTATAGCTCCTCCGAGCCACAGCATAGGCACGTGGTCGTGGTCCTCGTGTTCGAAGTTCACCCCACAGTGAGAATATCCGTGGTCGGGAAGGAGTATCACGAGGAGGTTGTCCCATTCGGGCGACTTCTTCATATCCTCGATGAAACGTCCTATGCACTCGTCGAGGTAGTTGAACGAGTTGAGTATGGGGTCGCTAAGACGGTGTGTCGGTACGTCCCAGGGCTCGTGACTCGAGAGGGTGGAGAAGCCGATGAGGAAATTACGATGGTTGATGGTTGATGGTTGACGGGTGAAACTCTTTATCTGTGATGCGAGGGTGTTGAAGGTTATGTCGTCGCGGACGCCCCACTTGGCTGAGTTCTGCTCCTCTATGGTGTAGTCCTTCATCCACGTTATTTGTTCGAAGCCTGCCGAGAAGAGGTAGCTGCGCATATTGGTGAAGTTGATGTCGCCGCCGTAGATGTACGATGTGGCGTAGCCCTTTGCCTTCAGTGTCTTGGCGATGCTTGGCAGGTGGCGCGACATCGACGGCATCTTCATTATCGAGAAGCGTGGGAACGACAGGAAACCGCTCCACGTGCACAGCGTGCCGCGGTCGGTACGGAAGGAGTTGGCATACATATTACTGAAGTAAACGCCCTCCTTAACAAGTTTGTTGAAGTAAGGCATGACCTCCTTACGGTGTCCTATATCCTCGGTGAAGATACCTCCGCAGCTCTCCATGAGTATGATGACGATATTCGGTCGGGTGGTCCTGAGAAGACTGTCGGCATCGACACTCGTCGTGGGGTACAGTCCGTCCATCACCCTGCTGCGCTCCGACTCGTCCATAAAGTTATAGTCAGGAACATCGCTGGCGGTATCTTCGAGCGACGAGAAGAAGCTGAACACGGGGTTCACCGCCGAGTGGTTCAGGAACTGGTTGTCGGAGTAATATACCTGACCAATGTTTGTTGTCGATTCACTTAAACCGCCCCTGATGCCGATGATGAAGACAGGTATAATAGCCAGCATTATAACCGTAGTGAGGATACGTTGTGTGGTAGTATTCTCGTCGTCGTTTATCCTGTTGAGGAAACTCAGTCGCGGTACCGTAAGGGCGAGGTATATGAAAAGTGCTATGAGGAGCATGATGACAAAGCCTGCCAGCAGGAAACCTACGGAGACGCTTGCCACAGCCTCCTTGGGTGTGGCGAGGTACTGCAGACACGATGAGTCGAGTTTAAAGTTCCAGAAGTTGTAGAGCACGGTGTCGAAGACAAACGTCAGGGCGAAGACCACAGCAATGAAGCCGTAGTATATGTGGAAGAGAATCCTCGGCACCCTTGTCCATATCGATACGAGTATTGCCAGGAAGGGGAGTATGAGGAAGTATAGTGCTGTGCTCAGGTCAAGACTCAGTCCGTGATATATAGCCTGCATGTGGTCCGAGAACGAAACACTTTGATCTGTTCCGTTGTAGAGCATGAACAGTACTTTCGCATTAACAAAGGTAAGTACTATCAGCAGGTAGATATTTAATAGATAAAGCAGTCGTTCTTTCATTCTACAGGCTTTGCATGTCGTTGAGCTTCTTGTAGTAGCCGTCGAGTTTCAGCAGTTCCTGATGGGTACCGCGTTCAACGATGCGTCCTTCGTGGAGCACACATATCTCGTCGGAGTTCTTGATAGTCGATAGACGGTGTGCAATAGCTACTGTGGTACGTGTCTTCATGAGTCGTTCCAGTGCGTCCTGTACCAGTCGTTCGCTCTCGGTGTCCAGAGCCGACGTTGCCTCGTCGAGGATGAGTATCGGTGGGTTCTTAAGTATTGCTCGTGCTATGCTGACGCGCTGGCGTTGTCCTCCGGAGAGTCGTCCGCCGCGGTCGCCGATGTTGGTGTCGTAACCTTCCTCGGACTGCATGATAAACTCGTGGGCGTTGGCAATCTTCGACGCGCTCTCAATCTCTTCCTGCGTGGCGTTCTCCACACCGAAGGAGATGTTGTTGCGGAAGGAGTCGTTGAAGAGGATAGCCTCCTGGTTGACATTACCTATGAGCTTGCGCAGGTCGTGGACACCGAGGTCCTTGACGTTGATGCCGTCGATGAGCACCTCGCCCTCCTGCACGTCGTAGTAACGTGGTATGAGGTCCACCAGCGTAGATTTCCCGCTACCGCTCTGTCCTACTATGGCTATGGTCTTGCCCTTAGGAATTACGAGGTTTATATCTTTAAGCACATAGTGGAGGTCTTTGCCGTTCTTGTATGCGAAGGACACGTTGCGGAACTCTATCTGGTGCTCGAAGCTCTCTATTCTCTTTGGGTTCTCGGGGTCTATGATGTCGTTCTCCGCCATAAGAATCTTATCGACACGCTCCATTGACGCCAGTCCCTTGGGGATGTTATAGCCTGCCTTTGAGAATTCTTTCAGCGGATTGATGATGCTGTAGAGTATGACGAGGTAGTAGATGAACGTTGAGCCGCTGATGGTAGCGTTGTTAAGCACCTGCACACCACCGAACCACAGCACGATGATAATCATCACCGTTCCTAAGAACTCACTCATAGGATGCGCCATCTGCTGACGGGTGTTCACCCATTGTATGTTGTCGCGGTACTCGTTGTTTATGCGGGCGAACTTATCGTTCATCTTACCCTCCGCGTTGAATGCCTTGATGATGCGCAGTCCTCCGAGGGTTTCCTCGACAACACTCATCGTGTCGCTCCACAGTGACTGTGCCTTCACGGAGTTCTGTTTCAGCTTTCTGCCGATATAACCCATGAGCCATCCCATCAGCGGCACGAAGACGATGGTGAACAGCGTCAGCTGCCAAGAGATGATGACCAGTGTGGTGAAGTAGGCTATGATGAGGATAGGGTTCTTGAAGAGCATGTCGAGACTCGACATTATAGAACTCTCTATCTCCTGGACGTCACCACTCATGCGGGCAATGATGTCACCCTTGCGTTCCTCGGAGAAGAAGCCCAACGGCAGCGATGTTATCTTCTGGTACAGTTGGTTGCGGATATCACGTACAACACCCGTGCGTATAGGGATTATCGACGCTGACGAAAGGAAGTAAGCTCCCGTCTTGAGGAATGTGGCGAAGGCGAGGAACAGTCCTATCAGCAGCAGCGTTGTCGTAGGACCCATGTCGATTATCAACTCCTGAACGTAGTAGTTCATGTTGTTGCTCACCGTCTCCTTAAGGTCGCCCTCAGTCCAAGGTCTTAAATCAACTTGTCGCAACGACTCCTCGGTCTTGAAGAGGATGTTCAATATAGGGATGATGGCTGCGAACGAGAAGATGTTCAGTATCGCAGACAGGATATTGAAGATTATCGTCAGCACCAGATACTTCTTATATGGCGGTACGAAGCGTCGTAATATTTTTATGAATTCCTTCATATTTCACTCTTCATTCTTCATTCTTGACTTCATCTAACCCCCTCACGCTCGACATAGCTCAAGCAAGCTTGGCTCTGTTCTCGCTTAATCGGGGCTTTCACTCTTCACTCTTCACTCCCTTCAGCGTAGCACTACTGCTCTCCGTAATCGTAACCTTCACCGTCTCTCCGACGTGGTGACCGCCTTTGTCGAACACCACCATCTTGTTCTGTTCGGTACGTCCGCAGAGCTGTTCGCGAGAGCGTTTGCTGAAGCCCTCGACGAGTACGTCGAAGGTCTTTCCTACATCCTCGGCATTGCGCTGGGCGGAGATCTTGTTCTGTAGTTCGATAAGTTCAGTCAATCGACGCAACTTCACCTCTTCGGGAACATCGTCGGGGAGATGTTTCGAGGCGTAGGTGCCCGGGCGCTCAGAGTATTTGAACATGAAGGCGGAGTCGTAGCCCACCTCGCGCATCAGCGACAGGCTCAGTTGGTGGTCCTCTTCCGTCTCACTATGGTAGCCCACGAAGATGTCGGTAGATAGTCCGCAGTCGGGGATGATACGACGTATCGCCTCCACGCGCTCCAAGTACCATTCGCGGGTGTATTTCCTATTCATAAGGTGTAGTATCCTGTTGCTGCCGCTCTGTACCGGCAGATGGATGTGCTTGCAAACGTTAGGCATCTCGGCAATGACGCGCAGTGTCTCGTCGCTCATGTCCTTAGGATGACTCGTGGTGAACCTCACCCTCATCTCCGGTGCCGTCTCTGCCACACGACGAAGCAGTTCAGGGAATAATATCTCTCCTCTCATTCCCGAGCTCCGCTCGCCTACCCGTAGCCTTTCCTCTCTCCTCTCTCCTCTATACGAGTTGACGTTCTGCCCTAACAGCGTAACCTCCTTAAAACCGCGGTCGCGCAGGTCGGCAACCTCGCGGAGTATGCTCTCAACGTCTCTTGAGCGCTCGCGTCCGCGGGTGTAGGGTACTATGCAGTAGTGGCAGAAGTTGTTGCAGCCACGCATGATACTCACATAACCGCCAATCTTATGACCTAAGCCTATGCGCTGGGGCACTACGTCGCGGTAGGTCTCTGTGGTGGAAAGCTCAATGTTTATGGCCTTCTGTCCTAACTCTGCCTGCGCAATGAGGTCCGGCAGCGACATGTATGCGTCGGGACCCGCAACAAGGTCCACACCATGATTCTCCAGCAGGTCGTCCTTAACACGCTCCGCCATACATCCCAGCACACCGATAATGAGTCGGGGCTTATTACCTCGTAACTCGTCCTTCGTACCTAGTAACTCTTGTAAACGATGATATATCTTCTGTTCAGCATTGTCACGCACCGAGCAAGTATTAAGGAATACCGCGTCTGCTTCGCTCACGCTATCACAGGTTTCGTAGCCTGCCATCTGCATGACGGAGGCAACAACTTCGGAGTCGGCAACGTTCATCTGACAGCCGTATGTCTCTATAAATAACTTCTTCACGGCTGCAAATATACAAAAAATAATCAATTATGAATTATGAATTATGAATTATTTTGTACCTTTGCAGCCAAATATTTATAAAAGAATAGAATTATGGAACAAACACTTCTCATTTACAATACTCTTCACAGGCAGAAGGAACGCTTCGAACCCCTCAATGCGCCGCACGTAGGAATGTATGTCTGCGGACCTACCGTCTATGGCGATCCGCATCTGGGACATGCCCGTCCGGCAATAACGTTCGACATACTTTTCCGCTATCTTAAACACCTCGGTTACAAGGTGCGCTACGTTCGTAACATCACTGACGTGGGACACCTGGAGCACGATGCCGACGAGGGCGACGACAAGATAGAGAAGAAGGCACGCTTGGAGCAACTCGAACCAATGGAGATAGCCGAATACTACACCCGTCGCTACCATCAGGCAATGGACGCCTTGGGAGTGCTGCCGCCGTCGATAGAGCCTCATGCCACAGGACATATCCTGGAGCAGCAGGAACTGGTGCAGCAAATCCTCGACAACGGCTTCGCCTACGAGAGCAACGGAAGCATATATTTCGACATCGAGAAGTATAATGAGAAGTACCACTACGGAAAACTCTCGGGACGCACCCTCGAGAACATCAAGGATGCCAGCCGCGACCTAAGCGGAGTGGGCGAGAAGAAGAACCAGGCAGACTTCGCACTGTGGAAGAAGGCATCACCGGAACACATCATGCGCTGGCGCTCGCCGTGGAGCGACGGTTTCCCGGGATGGCACTGCGAGTGTACCGCTATGGGACGTAAGTACCTCGGCTCACACTTCGACATCCACGGAGGAGGCATGGACCTCGTATTCCCACACCACGAGTGCGAGATAGCACAGGCTACAGCATCACAGGGCGACGATATGGTGAAGTACTGGATGCACAACAACATGATTACCATCAACGGACAGAAGATGGGTAAGTCGCTGGGTAACTTCATAACTCTTGAGCAGTTCTTCACAGGAAACCACGAGAGTCTGTCACAGCCCTACTCACCAATGACAATACGTTTCTTCATCCTCTCGGCACACTACCGCAGCACGGTAGATTTCTCCGATGAGGCTCTGCAGGCAAGTCAGAAGGGCTTGGAACGACTCATGGACGGCATCGGCAACCTTGACCGCATAACCGTTAGCGACAAGTGCGACGCACAGACCGAAGAATTCGTAAAAACCTTCCGTCAGAAGTGCTACGACGCTATGAACGACGACCTCCAGACACAGGTGGTCATCAGTCTGCTCTTCGAGGCGTGCCACCTGGTGAATAACCTCGTTGACCGCAAGGCGACAATATGCGCCGACTGCCTCAAGGAACTCTCCGATACCATGCACCTCTTCGCCGAGGAGCTCCTCGGACTGCGACTCGCCGCTACGGGAGGGTCGGCAGCACGCGAAGAAGCCTTCGGAAAAGTAGTCGATATGGTGCTCGAACTGCGCTCAAAGGCAAAAGCAGCAAAAGACTGGGCTACCAGCGACCAGATTCGTGACGCCCTCGCCGCCGCCGGCTTCGAAGTGAAAGACACCAAGGACGGTGCCGTCTGGAAACTGGCGAAGTAATTACATTATACTGGAAATTCCACCTCAAAGGGTGTAAGGGTGTGCAATGCCCGATGAATAAAGGCTTTAAGCGCAACACCCTAAGGTGTTAGGGTGTTGCAAGGGTGTTGTGATGTATGGAAATTCTCTAGAGAATTTCACGACAAACCTATTCTTTAATCCGACAAAACCCACGCTTTCACAACAAATTCTCTGGAGAATTTTCCCCGAAACCATAGGTATAGGATGATCATCCCCTCCCTTTGGAGGGGGCAGGGGGAGGCTTTACCACACCCTTACCACACCCTTACACCCTGGGGTGTGCACCTCAAACCCCGATAAACACAGGGGTTTAACACCCTTACACCCTTAAACGTCAAAATTACAAGTACAGTAAAAAAACGGAGCCTAAGCCCCGCTTTTTGTTTACTTATATCACCACTTTGAACTATGCTCGAACTCGTTCACGTTCGGAAGAACTCGAGCAAGCTCAGTTCTTCTCTCACTTAATCACGACTTTGAGCTTTGCTCGAACTCGTTCACGTTCGGAAGAACTCGAGCAAGCTCAGTTCTTCTCTCACTTAATCACGACTTTACGTCCATTGACAATATAGATACCTTTGCGGAGCAGCTGGGTGTTATTGCCGCAGTAGCGTCCGTCGAGGGTGTATATTGCTGTTGGACGGAGGCTATAGGTGTTGACCTGTGTGATGCCTGTTGACGTGGGTTTCTCAACAATGACCTCGTCGAGGAAGAAGCGTGTCTTTGAGGGGGTGAAGGTGATGGTGAAGTCGCCTTTAGCGCTGATGGTTGAGGTGAACTCGTCGAAGTGTTTGTTGGGGAGCACGAAGGCTGTAGTGCCTAAGGTAGCGCCGTTGGCTTCGAGGCTGAGGTTACACTCTTCGTCGCCCCATGCGGCAGCGCTGAAGCGGAAGGTTGACTCGCCATCGAGGGTTATTGTTGGTGTTACGACAACGCCTGCAACTTTTGTTGTTCCGAACTTAGCACATTGGCTTGCACCATAGGCTTTTTCGGCAATCCAACCGTCGTTGTCGGGGGTGAATGTTTTGGTTGCAATAGCTCCACTCCACAGGTTGTCGTTACCGCCAGTACCATCGCAGTTGTCGAACGACTCGTAGAAGAGGTAGTCGGTAGGTGTTGGATTGGGTCCAGGTCCAGGGGTGTCACCGCTGCCGTCGTCAATGTCGAACTTGAAGTCGATGGTGCCGTCGTTGTTCTTTGCTATATCATAAACCTTTTTGTTGAGGAGTTTCTTGCCGTCGGTATTGGCGTTATAGAGTGTGGCAGCGGGTTTCGAGGTGTTGCTGAACACGTCGTTAGTCTTGTACGGGAAGACGTCGGTAGCCATTCCTTCCTCGGTATAGTAACGGCTGCCGTAAGCTACCTCGTACTGAGCCTTGTTGTCGGCAAGTACTGGTGTCATTCGCTGGTGGTCGTTGCCGTAGGCATAATCGCCGGAGGTGGTGTTTACGGCATTGTAGTACCACAGATTCTCGTCGTAGTCAACGTGGATAATAAGAAGTCCTTCGCCGGGAATATCTTCGTCCCATCCTGACTGTACACGGTTCTCAAGAAGGAAGTACTCGTCCTTATGACCGTCGTTATACATGACGTACGACTCGCCACCCTCGCTGAGTGCTTTCAGCGACTTAACTTCCACTGCCTCTGTGAGTTCTGTTGGCTGGAGCCATCCTGCCACCATACGTTCGTAGCTGGTGAAACCTGAAGGGGTGAAACCGTCGCCATTGTATGAGCCTGCATCCATAAGGTCCCAACTACCCATACCGATGTTCTGATAGGCTGTATCGTACATAT
The DNA here is from genome assembly GCA_947163985.1 of uncultured Prevotella sp. Taxonomy (GTDB): domain Bacteria; phylum Bacteroidota; class Bacteroidia; order Bacteroidales; family Bacteroidaceae; genus Prevotella. Next base: position 56,060 of record CAMUVE010000001.1, on the reverse strand, counting down.
CGGGGTAGCCAAGACAGTGACTGAACTCGTGACAGATGGTTCCAAGACCGTTGAGTTGCCAAGTGAAAGAACCTGGCTGCAGCTCGGGACCGCAGGCGTAGGTGTCTATCTTCACTCCATCAATAGTAATAGTGCCTGTGCCTTCGCTATCGAGATTCCACTCGTGAGGATAGATGGTGTTTTCATCGTCGTAGTCAGCCTCGCCGAAACCGGCATAAAGGATGAATACCTGTTCAAGTTCTCCGTCACCGTTCCAGTCAAAATCGGCAAAGTTAACCTCGCTATCGGCAGCCTGACAAGCCTCCTTGACCATCTCGCCCGGGTGTTTGTCGTTGCCCCACTGGTCGTTGCCTCCGTAGTAGGAGTATCTCTTTGAAATGGTGATAGGACCTACAACGTCGAAGGTGAGGTCGAACTGTCCGCGACTCTGTGCGTCGAAGTAGTCGTGGACGGAGCCATTAAAGCCGTTTTGGTTATAGCCCACCTCGTTGGCGATGCTGTTGAAGAGTGCATTGTCGTGTCCGTCCTTAAAGGAGAGGTCGGAGAACTGCACAAGGATGATGAGTCCCTTCTTGGAGCCAACGATAGCATTGTTTTCGGCAGCCTTTCGTGGCAGTCGTTTCATACGGCGCTGGTCGCTCTTCATGCGACGCTCCACAGCGCGTTTCTGCATAGCCTCGATGTTGGCAACGACATATTTGCCTTCGCCATTTGATACGTACTTGTTGCCGTTAGCATCCTGCATGTAGCGCATGTGCTCATCGCCGATAAGTGTTGCCTGGACGGTGGTGCCGTCAACAAGTTGGATAGTCCTTACGACTCCTCGTTTTGCAGGTATAGCCATAACGCTTGCTGCTGCAAAACATACCATTAGTGTTAATAATGTCTTTTTCATGGTAAATTAACGTTTTAGTTATTTATATATTATATATGTATAGTTCTATTCTTCGAATTTCAGTTCCAGTTGTCCGTCGCCAAGCAGGTTATAGCTGCGACGATGGTACGGTGTGATGCCATACTGCTTTATTGCCTCACGGTGTTTCTTTGTGGGGTAGCCCTTGTTCGAGAGCCAGTCGTACTGGGGGTATTCCTCAGCCAGCTGGTCCATATAGTCGTCACGATAGGTCTTTGCAAGGATGCTTGCTGCTGCGATAGACAGATACTTGGCGTCGCCCTTGACGATGGTCTTATAGGGAATGTTATTATAAGGCTTGAAGCGGTTGCCATCAACGATGATAGTCTCGGGACGCACCTTCAGTTGGTCGAGGGCGCGGTGCATAGCAAGGATGCTTGCATTGAGGATGTTTATCTTGTCAATCTCCTCGGGGGTGACAATACCCACCGCCCACGCCAGCGCATCGCGTTCTATGATAGCGCGCAGCTCGTGACGACGTTTGTCGGTGAGTTGTTTGGAGTCGTTAATATCTTCGTTCTGGTAATCCTTAGGGAATATCACCGCCGCAGCATATACACTACCGGCAAGACATCCGCGTCCTGCTTCGTCGCAGCCAGCCTCATACTCTACGTCGTGGAATTGAGAATTGAGAAACGAAGAAAAATTATGATTACCTTTGCCCATAGAATTACGAATTACGAAGTGCGAAGTGCGAAGTGCGGATTAGAACATAGTTACGACACGCTTAATGCCGTCAACGAGTGCATCGACTTCGTTCTTAGTATTATAAAGTGCAAAGGAAGCGCGCACCGTACCCTGTATGCCAAGACGCTGCATAAGGGGGTGGGCACAGTGATGACCGGTACGTACTGCTATGCCGAGACGGTCGAGTAGGGTACCGAGGTCGAGATGATGGATGCCTTTGATGTTGAAAGACACAACAGCGTCCCTTTTTAAACAACGTTCGGCGCCTACGGGGAAAGCCAATTGAGAGTTGAGAGTTGAGAATGGAGAATTATGATTACCTTTACCATAGATATTTATATTATCTATTTCCTGAAGTCTCTCAACGCAGTAGCGTGTGAGTTCCTGTTCGTGGGCTGTAATAGCATCGAAGCCAATATTCTCGATGTAGTCTATGGCTGTGGCGAGTCCGTGGGTAGCAACATAGTCGGGGGTGCCCGCCTCGAACTTCAGCGGCGGACGCTCGAAGGTGGTCTTCTCGAAGCTCACCTGGTCAATCATCTCACCGCCACCCTGATAGGGAGGCATCTCCTCGAGCCACTTTTCCTTTCCGTAGAGCACACCGATGCCCGTAGGACCATACATCTTATGTCCGCTGAGGGCGTAGAAGTCGCAGTCAAGGTCCTGCACGTCAATCTTCATGTGGGGCGCACTCTGTGCTCCATCGACGAGGAAGGGCACACCGTGCTGGTGGGCGGTGGCTATCATCGCCTTTATGGGGTTCACCGTTCCAAGGACGTTGCTTACGTGTGTGACGCTGACAAGTCGGGTGCGTTCGGAGAACAGTTTCTCGTACTCGTCGAGAAGCAGCTCACCATTGTCGTTCATAGGTATCACCTTGAGGACAATACCCTTACGTTTTGCCTGCAGCTGCCAGGGGACGATATTGGAATGATGCTCCATTACGGAGACGATGACCTCGTCGCCCTCTTTCATAAAACCCTCGACGAACGACGACGCCACCAGGTTGATGGCTTCTGTAGTTCCGCGGGTGAAGACAATCTCTTCTGTACGTTCCGCATTAAGGAAATGACGTACCTTCTCGCGGGCTGCCTCGTGGAGGTCGGTAGCTTTCTGCGACAGGTAGTGAACGCCACGATGAACATTGGCGTTGACGTTAAGGTACTCGTCGCGCATAGCATCGAGTACGCACAACGGCTTTTGTGTCGTTGCAGCATTGTCCAGATAAACTAACGGACGTCCATAGACATCGCGTGAGAGGATGGGGAAATCGTTTCTTATTTCGTCGAGCATCATAATTATTAATTCCTTACTCCTCGGAGAACTCATCCTTGCCTACGCCGCAGATGGGGCATACCCAGTCTTCGGGAAGGTCTTCGAACGATGTACCAGGAGCGATACCGTTATCAGGATCGCCTACTTCCGGATCATAAATGTATCCACAAGTGTCACAAACATACTTTTTCATACTTATTTCTTGTTTTGGGTTAGTATTGATTCCACCTTTTGAACAACATGTTCAGGTGGTATATTCATCATGCAGGCGAAGTCGCCACGACGACAGGGCTTATTGCCGAAGATGCTGCACGGACGACAGTCCATGTCGAGCTGTACTACGTTGGCGGCATCCTGTCCCCAGCCCATAAAACCGGCATAGGGATGGGTGGCGCCCCAGATGCTCACAACGGGTGTGGCAACGAGTGAGGCGAAGTGCATGTTGGCACTGTCCATAGATATCATAACGTTAAGGTGACTCATAAGAGTTACCTCCTTGTCTATACCCTTTAATAATGAGGGGACGCTGACGCACTGCTTGTACTTGCCGCACCACTCGTTGATGACAGCAACCTCCTTGGAGCCTCCTCCGAAGAGGAAGAACTTAGCGTCGGGATGACGCTCGGTAAGGAGTTCCATCACCCGTTCCATGTGCTGCAGAGGGTATATCTTTCCCTGGTGGGCAGCAAAGGGAGCGATGCCTATGTTCAGCGTGGAGAGGAAAGAGGACAGAGGGGCACCATTGCGGGCATAAAGCTCGGGTACCTTGGAGAGGTCCAGTTTCCACGAAGTGTCAAGAGTAACGGGATAGCCTATACGTTCCAACACGTCGGCATAGTTCTGGAATGACGTAGGCTGCTGAATAAGTTTCCGATTACGGTACGACGTAAGCTGACGCTTTCCCCGACGGTGTTTGTTGATATGGTCCACCTTGTAGTGACCTAAGTTGAAACGCAGACGGAGGAAGTTAGAACGAAGCACGTTGTGCATGTCGGCAACGGCAGTAAACTGTTTTGCCGTCAGACGACGATAGAGGGTGTTAAGACCTCGTACCCCGTGATATTCGTTCTTGATGTCGGCACCCATGAAACCGACGTTAGGCGCCAGTTCCTCGAACAACGGACGTGCAAAGGGACGACTGAGTACGGTAATGCGTATGTCGGGATACTGCTGCGCCAACGACGCCACGACGGGAACGAGCATTGCTACATCGCCCAGCGCGGAGAAGCGTATTATAAGAATATGTTCCTTTTTCACTTCTTGTAGAGCACTGGGTTTGTTGATGGGTCGTTATACATCTTCATCTGGCGATACACCTTCATGTACTTCCTGCCTGCCTCGATGTCCTCGAGGAGTTGGTCGATGGCTGTACTGAGGTCCACCTGCTGCTCTAACAGCACACTGAGTTTTGCCTGACATGTGGCGCGATGCTCCGGAGTAGCCTCGTTGCGCTCAGCCTGCTCACGCATGTGGTAAATCTTCAGCGCTAGGATACTCAAACGGTCAATAGCCCACGCAGGACTCTCGGTATTTATCTGTGCTGTAGGCAGCACCTTGACGTCCGCATATTTCTCGCGGAAGTAGGTGTCTATTTGCTCTACAAGGTCTGTACGATCTTGATTACTCTTGTCTATACGACGTTTCAGTACCAGCGCTTCAGCAGGGTCAATCTCCGGATCGCGGATAATGTCCTCAAAGTGCCACTGAACGGTGTCTATCCAACACTTCAGATACAGTCGGTTCTCGATTGTTCCTTCAGCATAGGGATTATTTATAGGCGTGTCAATATTGTCCTTAACGTGGTAGTCGTTAATTGCCTGATTGAAAATTGGGTTACATCTTTCCGTAAATTTCATATTCTTCAAAGTATTAATTCCTTTGCAAAACTAAACAATTTATTGCTAATAACCAATTTTTTATTGAAAAATAACATAACGGAGTGGTAGTTTTTGCACAAATAGGGGTGGTTTGTGCAAAAAAGAGTGCTTTTTTGTTAGAAAAATTTGCATACATAAATAAAAATTTGTTCCTTTGCACCCGAAATTGAGAAAAGATAACATTTTATTAACAAATTAAAATTTACAATTATGTCAGAAATTGAAAGCAAAGTAAAAGCTATTATCGTTGATAAACTTGGTGTTGATGAGGCAGAGGTTAAGCCCGAAGCAAGTTTCACAAATGATCTTGGTGCAGATTCACTTGACACCGTAGAGCTTATCATGGAATTCGAGAAGGAGTTCAACATTTCTATTCCAGACGATAAGGCTGAGACTATTTCAACTGTTGGCGATGCTATCAAGTACATTGAGGAGAACGCTAAATAAAAAGAAATAAAAAGCAAGAGGCAAGAAGCAGGAAGTTTTTGGCTTCTTGCTTCTTGTTTGTTATTCCAAAAACTTCATTACATTATATGGAACTTAAGAGAGTTGTTGTAACAGGACTTGGTGCTGTAACTCCCGTAGGACTTAATCCTGAGGAAACTTGGGAGAATCTTGTTGCAGGAAAGAGCGGTGCTGCTCCTATTACACTTTTCGATGCTTCAAAGTTCAAGACTCAGTTTGCCTGCGAGGTGAAGGGTCTTAACGTTAACGACTGGATTGATCGTAAGGAAGCACGCAAGTTAGACCGCTATTGTCAGCTGGCACTGATTAGTGCTATGCAGGCTGTTAAGGATAGCGGCATGGATTTAGAGAAGGAAGACAAGAACCGCATTGGTGTTGTCTTCGGTGTAGGTATTGGTGGTATCAAGACTTTCGAGGAAGAAGTAATGTACTATGGTAAGAACGAGGAGAACGGTCCTAAGTTCAACCCATTCTTCATACCAAAGATGATTAGCGACATCGCTGCCGGACAGATTTCTATCCAGTTCGGTTTCCACGGACCAAACTACGCCACAACAAGTGCTTGCGCTTCTTCAAGCAACGCCCTTGCTGACGCATTCAACCTCATTCGTCTGGGTAAGGCAAACATGATTGTCAGCGGTGGTGCTGAGGCTGCCGTTTGCGCTACTGGTGTCGGAGGTTTCAATGCTATGCATGCACTCTCTACACGTAACGACGACCCTGAACACGCAAGTCGTCCATTCAGCGCTTCACGCGACGGATTTATTATGGGCGAGGGTGCCGGCTGTCTCATACTTGAGGAACTGGAGCACGCTAAGGCTCGTGGTGCCAAGATCTATGCAGAGATGGTTGGTGAAGGTATGAGTGGTGACGCTCACCACATCACAGCTTCTCACCCAGAAGGTCTTGGTGCTAAACTGGTAATGACTGCTGCCCTTGAGGATGCTGGTCTGAAGCCAGAGGATATCGACTACATCAACGTTCACGGAACATCAACACACGTCGGTGACATCTCAGAGGTTAAGGCTATCAAGGACGTATTTGGTGACGCAGCATACAAGCTCAACATTTCTTCTACAAAGTCAATGACAGGTCACCTTCTCGGTGCTGCCGGTGCTGTAGAGGCTATGGTTGCTGTACTTGCTGTTAAGAACGACATCGTTCCTCCAACCATCAACCACGCTGAGGATGACAAGGACGAAGAGATAGATTATAATCTTAACTTCACATTCAACAAAGCGCAGAAACGTCAGGTGCGCGCTGCTATCAGCAACACCTTCGGCTTTGGTGGACATAACGCTTGCGTAGTGTTCAAAAAGTATGAGGGTTAAAGAAATAATCGACCGCATAAAGCTCCTCTTCCACAAGGATAAGGAGCTTTATTTTTCGCTATACTCTATAACAGGATATTTCCCTCATAGGATAGAGTATTACAAACGTGCCCTGCTGCATAAGAGTATGGGACTGAGGAACGACAACGGACACGTAGTGAACAACGAACGTCTGGAATTTCTCGGCGATGCCGTTCTTGGAGCGTGTGTCGGCGACATCGTCTTCCGTCATTTCCCGAATAAGCGTGAGGGCTTCCTCACCAATACCCGTTCGAAGATAGTACAGCGCAAGACTCTTAATAAGTTGTCTAACGAAATGGGCATCACGAAACTCGTCCATTCTAACGGCACAATGCAGTCGCACAACAGCTATCTGGGCGGCAATGCCTTCGAAGCGCTCGTGGGAGCACTCTATCTTGATCAAGGCTACGAAGCATGTATGAAGTTTGTAGAGAAACGCATACTTGCAGAGATTATAAACATTGACAAAGTGGCATATAAAGAGGTGAACTTCAAGTCGAAACTGATAGAGTGGGGACAGAAGAACCGTATAAAGATAGAGTACGAATTACTATCCGAAGAACGAGGCGAGAAGGGTAGTCCTAAGTTCACGTATCGTGCTATAATAGAGGGAATTGAAGCAGGCATAGGCGTTGACTACAGCAAGAAGGAGAGTCAGCAGAAGGCAAGTCGTGAGGCGCTGCTACTACTCCGTAAGGACCCACAGTTCCTCGATAGCGTTTTCGCTGCGAAGGCTGAAAAGACCAGGATGGAAGAGATGCCTGTTGCCCTTGTCCCCGAGGTGTAAAAATTTTGAGTTTTTTTTTGTATTATAAACTCTTCTTCGTATCTTTGTCCCCACAAAATCCTACTTAAATTATGTCTATCTGGATAATTTTTAAGCTTTTGGGCTCCTTGGCGCTGTTGATGTTCGGTATGAAGTCAATGAGTGAGAGCCTTCAAAAGATGGCGGGTCCGCAGTTGCGACACGTCCTTGGTGCTATGACCACCAACCGCTTCACAGGAATGTTGACAGGAACTCTTGTCACAGCCTCCGTACAGTCTTCTACGGCAACCACGGTGATGACGGTGTCGTTTGTCAATGCCGGTCTTCTGACGCTGGCGCAGGCTATTTCTGTTATCATGGGTGCCAACATCGGAACGACGCTGACGGCATGGATTATGTCGGCAGGTATGTCCTTCGACATAAGCATCGTAAGCTACGTAGGCTTCTTCCTCGGCATCATCCTCATCTATATGAAGAGGCACCGCTACGTCGGCGACTTCCTCTTCGGACTGGGCTTGCTGCTCTTAGGACTTACCACCCTCCGTCTTACGGGTAATGAGATGGACCTCGGGCACAACCCCGCGGTACTGAAATTCTTCGAGAGTTTCGACCCGCGTTCCTTCTGGACCACTATTATATTCCTCGTATTAGGCGGTATCCTGACCTTCTGCGTACAGTCGTCGGCAGCAGTTATGGCTATAACCATGATTCTATGCAGCAGCGGCGCACTGCCTATCTATCAGGGTATCGCACTGGTGCTGGGTGAGAATATAGGAACTACGGTAACCTCAAATCTTGCCGCCCTGACAGCCAACACACAGGCGCGCAGGGCTGCTCTCGCACACATGTTCTTCAACGTCTTCGGCGTAATATGGATACTCTTCGTCTTCCAGATTTTCATCAATATGGTGTGCGGATGGGTAGGCTACGACGTCGATATGGAGAAGGGTACCGTTACGGCAGAGGTCTTTGCTGCCAATGCCGCCAAGCTGTCGTTCGTCCTGGCAGCCTTCCATACTACCTTCAATGTCATCAATGCCGGGATACTCATCTGGTTCATACCACAGATAGAGAAGTTCGTGTGCTGGGTAATAAAGCCCAAAAAGGTGGACGAGGAAGAAGACTTCCGTCTGCATTTTATCACTGCAGGCTTCATGAAGACCCCGGAGCTCTCAGTGCTCGAGGCACAGAAAGAGATACAGTCGTTCTCGGAGCGTATGCAGCGTATGTTCGGAATGGTTCGTGAACTCTTGGGAATAAAGGACGATGCTGCGTTCAGCAAGTTGTATAGTAGGATAGAGAAGTACGAGAACATATCGGACAACATGGAGATAGAGATAGCCAAGTATCTTGACCAGGTGAGCGATGCACACCTTTCTGACGACACCAAGGCAAAGATACGTGCCATGCTCCGCGAGATTTCCGAACTTGAGAGTATCGGCGACGCCTGCTACAATATGGCACGAACCATCACACGTAAGGTGCAGGGCAAGCAGGAACACTTCACCGAGAAGCAGTATGAACACATGCACCAGATGATGGAACTTACGGACTCTGCTCTGACACAGATGAACCAGCTGATGTGTGGAAGAAAGGAGGCGTTCGACGTTAACCGTTCGTTCAATACTGAGAACGAGATTAACAACTTCCGCAACCAACTGAAGTCACAGAATATAGCCGACGTAAACAACCACGTTTATACCTACGGCATCGGTACTATCTATATGGACATTATCAACGAGTGCGAGAAACTTGGCGACTACGTTGTTAATGTTGTAGAGGCAAGAATGGGTCTTAAGCAGAGATAATCTACTTCGTCGCACGGACGAAGTAGATTATCAATACAGCGTATGCTATAATGGCGCAAACCTCTGAAAGGGGGTTTGCCAGCCATTCTGCGTTTATGAAGTTCAGTCCTCCGAAGCGAAGCAGCGCACTTACTACTCCCATGAGGGCTCCACCGGCAATGAATCCGCTGGCAATGAGAGTACCTTTCTCTCCACGCTCCTTAGCCTCATTCTTCACTCTTAACTCTTCATTCTTCACTCTCGTAACGTACCAGTTGACGGCACCTCCCACGAGCAGCGGGATATTGAGTTCCAAGGGGATGAACATTCCGAGTGCGAAGGGCAGCGCGGGCACCTTTATGAGGGTGAGGATAACAGCAATAGCAGCGCCTATAGCATAGAGAACCCAGGGCGCCCCGACGCCGCTCATCAGCGGTTCTATGACGGCAGCCATAGCGTTAGCCTGTGGTGCTGCCAGTTCTCCGCTGGCGAAGTTGTAAGTCTCGTTAAGCAGTATCATTACACCTCCCACGGTAGCCGCACTGACAAGTGTTCCGAGGAACTTCCACGTCTCCTGTTTCTTTGGTGTCGTACCTAACCAATAGCCTATCTTCAGGTCGGTGATAAAAGAACCAGCCACAGAGAGTGCCGTACATACGACGCCACCCATGATGAGGGCTGCTATCATTCCTCCTGTGCCGTTAAGTCCTACTGCCACCATAACTACCGATGCGAGGATAAGTGTCATTAGCGTCATTCCACTGACAGGGTTTGAACCAACGATAGCAATGGCGTTGGCTGCTACCGTAGTGAAGAGGAAGGCAATGACTGTTACGAGGAGTATGCCGACAACAGCGAAGAGCAGGTTGTCCATCACTCCGAACCAGAAGAACAGGAAGGTAACAAAGATGGTGACGAGGGAACCAATGGCAATAATCTTAAACGAGATGTCGCGTTGTGTGCGCAACTGTTCCTTGTCGGCTGCAGTGCTGCCCTTCATCTCGTTGGCTGCCAACGATACGGCACCTTTTATTATTCCCCACGACTTGATGATACCTATCACACCTGCCATAGCAATACCACCGATACCTATCGACTTTCCATAGGAACGGAATATCTGTTCCGGAGACATGTCGCCAACGGCTGTCGTTATCGACGGGTCCCACATGTTGAGGACGTCACCGGGGAATAACAGCGCCATTCCTGGTACTATAATCCACCATACCGCCAACGAACCGATACAGATGATGAAGGCATACTTTAAACCGATGATGTAGCCCAGTCCGAGGACGGCAGCACCAGTGTTTACCTTAAAGACTATCTTTGCACGGTCGGCGAGGTCGGCGCCGAAGGGCAGGACACGTGTCGTGAACACCTCGTTCCACCATCCGAAGGTGGCTATGATGAAGTCGTAGAGTCCACCTACAAGTCCTGCAATGAGAAGAGGCTTTGCCTGACTGCCGCCCTTCTCACCGCTTACCAATACCTGGGTCGTCGCGGTAGCCTCGGGGAAGGGGTACTTTCCGTGCATGTCGCTAACGAAATACTTACGGAAAGGAATAAGGAAGAGTATTCCAATGATTCCTCCAAGCAGTGACGACAGGAAGATGTTGATGAACGGAGCGGCTATCTCCGGATATTTAGCCTGCAAGATATATATCGCGGGCAGAGTGAAGATTGCTCCCGCAACGACGGCTCCCGAACAGGCGCCAATAGACTGTATGATGACATTCTCGCCAAGCCCCTGCTTGCGTCGTGCTGCTGTAGATACTCCGACAGCAATGATGGCGATAGGTATTGCTGCTTCAAACACCTGTCCTACTTTCAGTCCAAGGTACGCGGCTGCTGCAGAGAACAGCACGGCCATAAGTATTCCCCATGTTACTGACCACGCATTCACCTCTGGATAGCTACTCTTGGGGTTCATCACAGGTTTGTACTCTTCGCCTTCCTTAAGTTCGCGGAAGGCATTTTCGGGTAGTTGAATATTCTCTTTCATTATTTACTATTTTTTATTTTTGCCATGAAATGGCAAAACACGTGACACTCACTTTTAATTCTTCACTCTTCACTCTTCACTCTTCACTCTTCACTCTTCACTCTTTTAATCAGTTCTTTCATTCCTTCGCTGGCACCTTTCTTTATATGCTTAACGTTAGGAATATGGTCTGTCCTTACGTCGTTGGGGTCTATAAGGTATATCGGTATGCCGGCAGGAGCATAGTGGATAAGGCCTGCCGCAGGATATACGTTGAGCGACGTTCCAATGACAACAAAGATGTCTGCGCTGGCAGCCTCTTCGGCAGCTAAGGTGATGTTGGGCACTCCCTCACCAAAGAATACTATGTAAGGTCGTAACAGCGAACCGTCACCAGCCTTCTCACCTGGCGCTACCTCAAGGTTCGGCTCCTTCAGGGTGCGTATGTAGTTAGGGTTGTCCACGTCGCGACTTGAACAGACCTTCATCAACTCACCATGCAGGTGCACTACTTTCTTTGAGCCCGCCATCTCGTGGAGGTTATCAACGTTCTGGGTAACCACAACAACGTTATAGCTCTCCTGCAACTTTGCCACAAGACGATGACCCTCGTTAGGCTTGGCTGCCACGAGTTTCTTTCGCAACATATTGTAAAAGTTATTTACATACACGGGGTCGCGCTCCCATCCCTCGTGGGTGGCGACACGTTCCACGGGGTAGTTCTCCCATAGTCCGTCGGCATCGCGGAAGGTGCTGAGACCACTCTCAACAGACATTCCTGCACCTGTTAAAACAACTATCTTTTTCATTGTGTTAAGTATTGATTGGTAAATATTGCACAAAAATACAAATAATTTATAATAAAACTGACATAAATAAAAGAAAAAGTGTATCTTTGCATGATTTTTAATGATAAAACGTATAAAAAGATAATAAAATGACAAACGAATTAAGTTACGCTCTTGGTCTTGGCATCGGTCAGCAACTGGCGCAGATGAGCATAGAAGGACTGAGCATTGAGGATTTTGCCGCTGCCATCAAAGATGTGCTGGAAGGCAATGAGTTGAAAATAAAGCACGCTGATGCGCAGCGCATCGTGCAGACATATTTCCAGAAGCAGGAGGAGAAACTCCAGGCGGAACGTGCCGAAAAGGGCAAGGCAGCCAAGGCTGACGGCGAGAAATATCTTGCAGAGAACGCTAAAAAGGATGGCGTCATAACCACAAAGAGTGGTCTGCAGTATAAGGTGCTGACAGAAGGAACGGGTAAGAGTCCTAAGGCTACCGACCGCGTTCGCTGCCACTATGAGGGCTTCCTCATCGACGGTACCGTTTTCGACAGCAGCGTACAGCGCGGTGAACCCGCAGTGTTCGGACTGCAACAGGTTATCGCTGGCTGGACCGAAGGTCTGCAGCTTATGAAGGAGGGTGGTAAGACTCGCTTCTTCATACCTTATATGCTCGGATATGGCGAGGGCGGCGCCGGAGCATCAATTCCTCCATACGCAGCACTTATCTTTGACGTAGAACTATTGGAAGTAATTTAAACATTTAAAATATAAAAAGTAAAGATGAAAAAGATTGTTATTGTAGCCGCATTTGCGGCAGTGGTTACAGCCGGCTTCAATAGCTGCGGTAACGGAACTCCAAAAGCTGATTTAAAGAACGACATAGACACTATTAGCTATGCTGTTGGTGTTGCACAGTCGCAGGGTCTGAAGGACTACCTCGTACGTGGTCTTGGCGTCGATACAACGTACATCGACGAGTTTATCAAGGGTCTTAACGACGGCGCCAATACCGGCGACGACAAGAAAAAGGCTGCTTACTATGCTGGTATTCAAATCGGTCAGCAGATTAGCAACCAACTCGTAAAGGGTCTTAACTACGAACTCTTCGGCGACGACTCTACACAGACAATCTCTATGAAAAACCTCATGGCAGGTTTCGTTAGCGGCGTGACAGGCAAGGCTGGTATCATGACTGTAGAACAGGCACAGATGATTGCCCAGACAAAGGTTCAGGAGGTAAAGGCTAAGAACATAGAGAAGACCTACGGCGCTAACCGCAAGGCAGGTGAGGATTACATTGCCAAGTATGCCAAGAAGGCAGGTGTTAAAGCCATAGAGAAGGCTCCCGGCGACAAGGGCGGTACTATCTACTATACTGTTGTTAAGGAGGGTACTGGTGCTATCCCTGCTGATACTGCTTCTGTTGAGGTGCTCTACGAGGGTAAGACTGTTGACGGCAAGGTGTTCGACAGCACAGAAAAACACGGCGGCAAACCTGTAACTCTTAACCTCAACCAGGTTATCCCAGGATGGAAAGAGGCTATCTCTCACATGCCTGTCGGCTCTGTATGGGAAGTGGTAATACCTCAGGACAAGGCTTACGGAAATGCTGAACAGCGCGAAATAAAGCCTTTCTCAACTCTTATTTTCAAAATCGAACTTGTTGGTATTAAGAAGTAATGAAGAAGATTATCGTTTTAGCTGTCGCTGTGCTGATGGGTGCTTCACTCACTCCAGCCAGCGCAGCAAAGAAAAAGCAGAATGCTGGACAGCGCACACCAGCGCAGTTGGTAACTCATACGGACTCGCTGAGCTTCGCTGCCGGTCAGACTATGACTGAAGGTCTGAAAGGATATCTTAAACAGCAGTTCGACGTTGACGACAGCCAGCTCGCGCCCTTCATCCAGGGCTTGGAAGACGCTCTGGACAAGGGCGACAAGGACGCTGACCGCGCCTATGCTGTAGGAGCTACGATAGCCCACATGCTCAAGGCAAGGATGTTGCCCGGAATTAGCAAGGAGTTTGGCGGTAACGTTGATGAGAAACTCTTCGTAAAAGGTTTCATTGCAGGTGTGCTTAACGACACGTTGCCTATGGCTCAAAAGGACGCAGAGAAATATTACCGTGAGCAGTTAGAAGCCAAGAAGAAGGGTGAGCTCGACAAGAACATCAAGGCAGGTGAGGCATTCCTCGCCGAGAACGCCAAGAAAGAGGGCGTGAAGACTACCGAGAGCGGACTGCAGTACAAGGTGCTTAAAGAGGGAACAGGCGAGATTCCTGCCGCTATCGACGAGGTAGAGGTAATCTACGAAGGGCGCCTCATCGACGGCACCGTCTTTGATGCTACTTCAAAGCATAATGGCCAGAAGACTGATAAGTTCCGTGCCGACCGTGTCATCAAGGGCTGGACAGAGGCTCTTACCATGATGCCTGTGGGCAGTAAGTGGCAGATATACATACCACAGAACCTTGCATACGGCGATCGTGCAGCAGGCGACGTAATCAAACCTGGCTCTACCCTGGTCTTTGATATAGAACTTGTAGGAGTAAAGAAAAATGCTCCCATGAAGAAATAATAATGTTTGTATATGGAGAAAATAGACAATCTGGATAAGAAAATTCTGAGTATCTTATCAGAGAATGCCCGCATACCCTTCAAGGATGTGGCAGAGGAGTGCGGCGTGTCGCGCGCCGCTATCCATCAGAGAGTGCAACACCTTACCGAAGACGGTGTGATAACAGGTAGTGCCTTCAGGGTTAACCCGAAAGCGTTGGGGTACTCCACGTGTACATACGTAGGAATAACGCTGGAGAAAGGCTCTATGTACAAACAGGTGGTAGAACGCCTGATACATATTCCCGAGATTGTTGAATGCCACTTCACAACAGGTCCATACACCATGCTCGCTAAACTGTATGCTCGCGACAACGAACAACTCATGGACCTGCTTAACAACCAACTCCAGGAGATTCCTGGCGTTGCCGCTACAGAGACACTTATCTCCTTAGAACAAAGCATAAAGAGAACCATTCCTATAGAGCGATGAAAGAATACTCACTACCGTCAAATTTAGAGGATATTTATTCGCGTTATCCCGAAGCCGACAAACGTCCTGTCATAGGCATTACGGCAAACTATGCTGATGGTGACGCTACACTTCGCGACCGCTACTACAAACAGGTGGTGGCAGCAGGGGGAGTGCCCGTTATCATCCCTCCTGTTGCCGATAGTAACGTCATAATAAATACTCTTGACGGTATTGACGGTTTGTTGCTCACAGGTGGTGGCGACTACAACCCGCTGTGGGCAGGCGAGCAACCCTCGCCGCTGCTCCACGGCATTAATGCTGAGCGCGACCTCCCCGAACTTCTCATCACACGTCTTGCCTACAACCGACAAATACCAATGCTCGGCATCTGCAGGGGCATACAGACGCTGGCGATGGCTCTCGGCGGTGAGGTGGCTCAGGATATTTCCCTTCTTGGGGTAGAGAATAGAATTAAGCACTCACAGGACGGTGACCGCTCAGAGGCAACCCACGTTGTAAACATCGTACCCGGCACCACGCTCCACAAAATCTACACATCCTCCACTCTTCACTCTTCACTCCTTCCCGTCAACTCCTTCCACCACCAGGCGGTAAGCAACCCGGGAAAGTGTTTCCGCGTGTCGGCAACGTCACCGGACGGAGTCATAGAGGCTATGGAGAGCAGCGAGGAAAAACCCATTCTCGGTGTACAATGGCATCCCGAGTGGCTTGAAAACGGACTGCCGCTGTTCCGGTGGCTCGTCAGCGAGGCTGCACTCTTTAGTAAGGCAAAAGAACTCCACTCCAACATTATCACCCTCGACACTCATTGCGACACCCCTATGCTCTTCCCACAGAACATTCGTTTTGACTGTCGCGACCCACGCATACTCGTTGACCTGCACAAGATGACTGACGGACGTCAGCAGGCTGTCACTATGGCGGCATACCTGCCACAAACTCTCGAAGAAAACCCCAAGGAGTATGCCGACAATATCTTCAACAAGATTGAAGAGATTCTTGCCCGGAACAGCCGTTATATTGCCCAGGCACGTACCCCAGAGGACATAGAGGCAAACCGCAAGGCAGGCAAGAAGTCCATACTCTTTGCCATAGAGAACGGTCTGGCGCTGAACCACGACATCCGCAACGTGGAACACTTCGCACGTCGCGGCGTCACCTACATCACACTCTGTCATAACGGCGATAACGACCTCTGCGACGCTGCCTCACGCACCACAAACACCCACGGGGGAGTAAGCCAATTCGGTGCGGAGGTTATCAAGGAAATGAACCGCCTCGGTATCCTCGTAGATCTCAGTCACGGAGGCGAGAAGAGCTTCTACGACGCCCTGGAAATAAGCAAGACCCCTATAGTGTGCAGCCACAGCAGCTGCAGGGCTCTCTGTGACCACCAGCGCAACCTTACCGACGACCAGATGCGTGCCCTTGCACGCAAAGGGGGCGTAGCCCATATAACACTTTATCCGGGTTTCCTGCGTAAGGATGGCGAGGCAACAATCCTGGACGCCTTGGAGCACCTTAAACATGCAATAGACATCATGGGAATAGAGCACGTAGGACTTGGTACCGACTTCGACGGCGACGGCGGAGTACCAGGTCTTGCTGACAGCTCCGAGATGCTCAACTTCACCCGTCACCTCCTTCGTCGCCGTTATACCGACGAGGATATCGAAAAGATTTGGGGCGGCAACTGGCTCCGACTTATGCGTCAGGTTCAAAACGTATAAAGTGAAGACAGGAACAACTCATAACATTTTGACAGGCTTCACTTCTGAATTAGACGGGACAATACCCAATATTGAGACCTCAGTTATCGGTCCTTGGGTTTTTGTCTATATGCCAGACGATACACTATCAAACATGGAATTCTATGTCTGGAATATAAGAGTACATTGTCAGAAACCTCACGGGATAAATGGGAAAAGATAACAGCTTTATTGTATTAATGTTATTGAAGACATGCGAGATTTTGCAGCTATAGATTTTGAAACGGCTAACAATGAGCGCAGCAGCGTATGCTCTGTAGGAATCGTCATTGTGCGAAATGGTGAGATTGTAGATACGTTCTACTCTCTCATCCAGCCAGAGCCAAACTATTATAACTATTGGTGTTCACAGGTTCATGGACTATGTCATGAAGATACTGACGATGCACCAGTTTTTCCAAAAGTATGGAAACAAATAGAGCCATTAATTGAAGGCTTGCCGCTTGTGGCACACAACAAGCCTTTTGATGAAGGTTGTCTGAAGGCTGTTTTCCGTGTTTATCAGATGGACTATCCTGACTATGAATTTTACGACACGCTTGCTGCTTCCCGCCGAGCCTTCCGCTATCTTGAGAACCACCAGCTCCAGACTGTTGCAGCCGAATGTGGTTACTGCTTAGAGAACCATCATAATGCACTTGCCGATGCAGAAGCTTGTGCTTGGATAGCAAGAGAAATATTGTAATATTTATACACCAATGAAGACTCTAAAAGAAATATACGAAAAATACTGGGATAGCTATGTGACAAATATCAGAAAAAAGTCAAACGAGTTCTTTAGTGATTTTCCTAACACTCTAATCCGACCTATAAGTAGCCTACTTTCACTGCAAAAGTAGGCTACTTACACACTAAAAGTAGCCTACTTACACATCGCTTTACGCAAATTCTGAAAAAAGAATTTTTCATCAACACTTAACGTTTTGGGTGTAAAATTGCCGCTCCGCCCTCTGTTTATCGGTGTTTCAGCAACGTTAAGTGTTGCTCAAACACTTAACCAACACTTACCAGCCTACCCCCAACCCCTCCCAAAAAGGAGGGGAGTACTGAAGGGTTTAAAACACATCTCTCTCCTCTCTCCTCTCTGAAAAAGTACCCTCGGGGAGGCTGAGACTGTTAAGTCTTTGTTAAGTCAACGTTAAGTGTTAAGATAACACTTAACGTGCCCTGCGCCCTTTATTTATCGGGGCTCCAGACGTTTTTGGTTAAGTTGTTAAGTGTTTAGAGAAAAAATGTTTTTATTATATGTTGGAAACAGAATCTGGGACCCTATATAAGATATACTTAACAGAATGTGATGCGGTCGGCAAGTTGTAGGAAGTATTCGTTTGCCCAGATGTCCAACTCGTGAGGATTGTCAACAAAGGCTCTTTTAGGCATAAAGTTATGAAAAATTGCATAGAAAACAAACTTTTTCTTGGTTTTCTGTGCAAATTTTATATATTTTTTTCTTATTCTGAGTAGATGACTTGTACTACGGTTTGTCCTACTGCCTGGAGAGTGTTCTTGTCGATGTGCTCCATAGTGTCGTTTATGGTGTGCCACGTAGGTCCGAAGGAGCTTCTCTCGCAGTCGGGGTAGTAGGGGATTATGTCAATGGTGGGGATGTGGAGGAAGTCGTTGACGGGGACGTGGTCGTCGGTGACATAGCCTCCCTTGCTGTCAACGAAGATGCTGCCGTAGCCTATGCCCTTGGCGGCGTTCCATACCTTATCGACAATCTTTGATGCATAGCGCTCGGACATTCCTTCTCGGTAGAAGTGTGCACCTTCGCCGCCAACCATATCGAGGAGTATTCCGTAGCGTGCCTCGTAGCGTGCCTTGTGTGGGTTCTTTGCCCAGTATTGTGCTCCCAGTGCCCACGAGCTCTCGGAGTTTGCAGAGTTATCCCACTGTGGTGTGCCCCAGTCTTCAGCATCGAAGCATACGAAGTCTATGCCGACGTTAAGGCTTGAGTCCTGACGTATTATTCGTGCCAGTTCTATCATTACGGCAACACCGCTTGCTCCGTCGTTGGCAGCCATCACGGGAGTGTGATGATTCTTCTCATCCTCGTCGTTGTCAGCCCACGGACGACTGTCCCAATGGGCGCAGAGCAGAATGCGTGTTGTCCTTTCAGGGTATATCGATGCTATGATGTTAGTGCTGTTGAGGCTTGTTCCGTTGTAGCCGGTAAGGGTAGCCTTCTGGGTGGTGACGTCGCAGCCGTATTCCTTGAATTTGCCGACAATCCACTCGGCGCATTTCTCATGTGCCTCGCTGTTCATAGTGCGAGGTCCGAAGTCACATTGTGCGGCACAGAAGGCGTAGGCGGAGTCAGCGTTGAACTGAGGTCCGCGGCTGACGGTTTCTTCTGTGGCGGGGGTGGTGTTATTTGTCTTTTTGCCATTGCAGCCGGCAAGGAGTAATAATGGTAGAATGATGAAGGTTGAATTACGGAGGAGTAGTAAGGGGTTAATTGTAGTCATAACTTATTATTTTTTTATTGCGACGAGTCGCAATACACTCAACAAAAAACTGGTAACTATAAACTATAAACTATAAACTATTCACTATAAACTGAAACGGTTTCAAAATCAAATTTGTCCTGCCTCAACCTGCAGCACGACCCTTTCCGTCAGTTTGTCTATGCCGTTAGGGTCGTATTTCTTTGTAAGGCTGGCGCCATAGACCCAGGCGAAGGCTTGGTAGAAGCCCGCCTTTACAGGTCCTAAGAATGCCTGCACAAGTTGGTATGACGACGAGTTGCACTCTCTATAAACCAGTTTTATAAGCAGTTTTCCCTGCGAATAAGACAGTTTCTTCATCCTTGGTCCATACTGCTGCTTTATGCTCTGCTCCACACGTTTCATGTGTGCTTCCTTCGACTTCTTGTCGGGCAGTGTCTGCAGATATTCGTATGTCTCAATGATGATGTTATTCACCTCCTTAGCTATCGGCAGCACCTTCTTCACGTTGTAAACCAGTCGGTTATAGTCGCGGCGTTGCTTCTCGGTCTTGAATTCCGGCTCGGGGATTACGTATACGTTGCTCAGCTCCACATATTTTATGCTGTCGCCCTCGTTGAGCACCTTGCTCACCTTGATGGTGGGTACGAAGGTGGGGTCGTCTTGGGCTATGGCGGCTGTCGATATGAGCGTGAATATAAGTAGTATATACTTTTTCATGGGGGCAAAGGTACAAAAAATTATGAATTATGAATTATGAATTATGAATTATTTTCGTACCTTTGACTGCGTCGAAGGCTACGGGTAATACCTTTGACTGCGTCGAAGGTACTCCCGCTCGACAAATGAAAGAATACTCTTTCTTTTTGTTTTGGTTTCAGAACCTTTAAAATTAAAATTTTCAGGTTCTAAAATCAAACCAATAAAAATATAGATATTTTTTGGATTTGTCCTCGCTTAATCGTACCTTTGTCCCCATGATAATAGGATTCGACGCAAAAAGGATAGTGCGTAACGGCACAGGACTGGGTAGCTACTCTCGCACCCTCGTTAATAACCTCATAGTTCAATGTCCTGAGGATACGGAGCTCAGGCTGTATGCTCCAGACAAGGGCATCGACGCTCTGCGCAACCAGATAAAGTCTGGTGTCACCTGGTGCTACCCGTCTCTTTTCTCTCCTCTCTCCTCTCTCCTCTCTCCACTAATGAAACCATACTGGCGCTCTCACGGCATTGTCAACGACCTGAAGCGCGACGGAGTAGAAGTATTTCACGGACTCTCTGGAGAGTTGCCCATAGGACTGCGCAAGGCTGGAATAAAAGGAGTAGTAACTATCCACGACCTTATCTTCCTTCGTCATCCGGAGTGGTACAACCCCGTTGACGTGATGTTCTACAAGTGGAAGTTCCACAAGACCCTCAAGGAGGCGACGAAGATTATCGCCATCAGCGAATGTACGAAGAGGGACATCATACACTACGGCAAGGTGGAACCGGAGCGTATAGAACTGATATACCAGAGCTTCTCGCCACAGTTTAAGCAGGACTCGTCACCGCAAAATAACACTGCATCGGAAGAAAACTCTTCACTCTTCACTCTTAACTCTTCACTGAAAAGATACATCCTCAGTGTTGGTACCGTTGAGGAGCGCAAGAACCTTGGGTTGGCTGTAAAGGCACTCGACTACCTTCCTGACAACGTACATCTCGTAGCGGTAGGAAGACAGACCGACTATGCCAAGTCGCTCCCCAATCACCCACGACTGCACCTCATGGGACAGTTGCCTATAGAGGAGTTGACGGCACTCTACGACGGAGCCGAGGCATTTGTATATCCTTCGCGTTACGAAGGTTTCGGAATACCTATCATTGAGGCTATCTCACGAGGACTTCCCGTAGTGGCTTGCACGGGGTCGTGTCTTGAGGAAGCTGGCGGTCCCGACAGCATCTACGTAGATCCCGACGATGCCCAGGCTATGGCTAATGCTATTAAGTCTGTTCTTAAAGGCGCTCCCGACAGAGAACAACGCATCGAGAGAAGCAAGGAATACATAAAACGTTTCGAGGGCAATGACGTCGCTGCACAGGTGATGCAACTCTATCAAAACTTATAAGACAGCTGCAACTCCAAATCGGTCTGATGACTGCTGTTTATCTGCTGATATCCGCTGCCGATATGGTCGCGGTCGAAGTACTTCGTCGTAGCACAACGGACGGTAGCACTGAACGACTTCGACGGATCCACACGCACGAATAGTGAATAGCGGATGCCTTTGCCGTAGAATGCTGGTATATATAGATTGTAAAGCAACGACTTCTCGTAGCTGTATATCCTGCTGTCGTAGCTGTTGGTATTGAAATAGCCGAAAGCACCTGTTACCTTCAACCACTTCAGGGGAGAGACGGAGATGTTGTCGTTAATCATCCATCCTCTGCTGCGCTCCTTATAATAAGAATATACGAAGTCGCCCTGCAGTTTGTTCGACCACCACTTCTCGGAATACTCTGCCGACAGTCGTGCCTTATGGTCGTTCTGGTAAATCAGCTCACTCTTGTCGGAATTGTCCTTCTCACGGAGTCTTATGCGGTAACGTCCGCTGAACTTCCACTTCTCCAAGAGGTAGTCTGCCTGCAGCATAGCGTCCCACGAGTGTGACGACTGTGCCGCCTGGTACTTGGGCCACGCAAAGTAGGCATAATCGACGTATGCCGTGAATATCATATTGCTAAATGCTCGCCACGAAGCACCCACATAAACACCACTCTCGTTCTGTACACTACCGCCATCGCAGAACGACTGTGCGAAGAGCGACTGGTACTTCTTACTGTAGAAACGCTGCTGGGCGGTGAGCATCAACTCGTAATCCACAGTGTAGCTTACGGTGTTTATCGTAGCTATGTTACCGCTCTTATCGACAGCAAACTCTCCTGCTGCGGAGAACTTGGAGTGTTTGTAGCCATAATCTACACCGGCGTTGGTGAACGTCTTGCCGGCGGGATAGTAACGACGATACACCACCTCCGTGTTCGGTTTCAGCTCTCTGCTCAACGAGGTGTGCACCACCGAAGCTCCAGCGTACCACTTTTTATATTTCCACGACAGGTGTCCGCCGAAGGTTGTCTGCGACGTATTGTCTTTCTTGTTTATCTCCGTCTGTGTTCTGTGATATACCGACTTTGGTATCGACGATATGGAGCCGTCGCTGTTCAGCGTAGCATCTAAGTAGCGGTACGAGCCGAACACACTTACCTCGAAGCCCTTGCCGAGACTCAGCGTCGTCGCTGCTCCCTGAAGATATCTCGAGGAATTTATCGACGAGTGCACACTGAAACGGTTCTGTATCTTTCCTGATGACATCAGCTGTGCTGACTTTCCAAGCAGGAAGTCGCTGTTGATGACAAGTCCCATACCGAAACGAACCCTATAGCGTCCCACCACAAGATGTTTCAGGATGCCCAAGTTCTTTAACGATGCATAGAAGGAATAGAAGTCGTAGCCCTTGCCGTTACACCCTTTAAAGAAAGGCTCACCGTGATTCTTCGCCCCCACGAAACCCACGCGCAGCTTGTCGGTAAAGGTGAAGTCGTAACGGATGTTGTGCTTCAACGGGTCGCCCTGATAGGCACCGTCGTCACCGCGACGTTTATAGGTGGGAATCTTCCCCGTCAGAATGACCTTGTGTTTGCCATACTTCATGATGTTGGCTAACGAGGCAAGTGTGTCTTTCTTCTCCTTTTCGCCAAATATTATGAAGTGCGCCAGCATACGCTGCTTTTTCATGTCTAGTCCTTCTATCATTCCCAACTCGCCTATCGACAGTATCGGTTTGTAGTGGTGAGTGTAGTCTACGATAGCCTCGATGTCCTGCGGCGATAGGAAGGGCAACTGCGACAGGTCCTCACGGGTTGCCTCGTTGATATCTATGGGGTTCTCGGCGATGTCGGAAAACATATCCCATATCAACTCTTGGTCTGATGCCTCCTCGGCATCATCCATATACTCGTCCTCTACGTCGTCTTCCCAGTCTTCCTGGGCAACAGCACTGTCAACGTGAAAGAGGAAGAGAAAGAGTAGAAAGGCTATAATCCGAAGTCCCAATTCTTAACCCTTAACTCTTGATTACTCACCGTTTGACTTGCTGCGATAAATAAACAGTCCGATGACAACCAGCGCCACTACAGCTACAATTTCTAACCAGTCCATAAGCTTTTTGTTTTTAGTATTTTACAATTTTCTTTCCATCAACTATATATATCCCCTTTTGTAATACCTTTCTGTCTATCCTTCTACCATCGAGTGTATATACACCACTCTTTGGCATTTCAGGTGACATGCTATTTTTGATAGCACTTGGCAGTTCTGTCTTGAAGTGATTACACAGACTTACATAGTTCTGTATATACCATTCCTTCACATATGACAACTCTTCATATATGTTCTTCTTGAGCGGCACAGGATTCCCGTCCCATTTCGCAACTTCTCTGTACCAAGCTCCAGATGAGATAATCTGTGCTGCATAATCGTCAAAACGTTTGGCTACAGATGTTGGTGAGAATAGTGTCTCATAGTTCTCTGTCCATTTATTCCGTAACAGTTCGTTGAAACCATCAATGTCCTTAGCCATTAGCCTATTGAAAGGAGCCACATTTTCATACCTGTCGGTATTTGCCAACTCTTTGAAATAATCTCCATCAAAATTGCCCCCTAACGACATATCCATATCCCACGGGGATATAAGATATTTATGACCATCTTGAATATTAACCGTAGAGAGAAAAGTGTTCTTATAGGCATTATCGCCAATATTCATGGCAAATGTGAAGACAACATAATCTAAAAGATTATCCATATAGAACCAATTTCCCCATTCGTTTTGGAAAGTTTCATCGGAAGTCTTGTCGGAACAGAAATCAATCAGATCCATCAGCGGTTTCCAAGTGTCTATAGAAGGGTAGTCATCCGGGTATTGAAGTTCCCAAGCATTCCATGTGTCCTTGTCAACATCTGCCTCTTCATAGGAAAGGAGGGTGCACCCACTATCCCAGCTAACACCCTTATACAAGAGTCCTTTGACAGAAGTAGTACCGCCAGAACCGACTTTTATTTTCTTCAGTCCTAAGAGTTTTCTGTCTATCTTGTCAGTCATGCAATAAAGACCATTATATTCTCCGTTGATAAATACCTCCACAAACTGACCTAATGTTCCATTTCTATTATCTAGGTTCGTTTTGTACGGAGTCTTATCCACTTCGTTCCACACGTCGAAACACACCCTGTTACGCATTCGGATTCTATCGATAGCCATTGCGTCTAATATCCAACTATTCTCCTCTCTTATCCCTAATATATTGGCATCTAAGTCTTCACCATTCTCGTCAATAAGTTTTACCGCAAAAGATTTCTTTTCATAAGCTGACGCCGCTCCTCCGCGAATTCTATATTTACAATGGAATTTTACAAAAGTTGAAGCCTGATCGGTTCTATGCTGGTAATCTGCAATCTCTATCTCTCCAGCTACATAATCTGTTCTGTTGACGGTTTCAATGTCAACAATTATGTTCACCAACGGAAGTGAGTTCTCACTCAAGGTCTCTTTCATTTGATCATATAAGCTCTCTTGTGCAGAAAGTGTAATGCTGAAAAAGAAAAACAAAAAGAATAATGTCTTACGCATGTCTCACGTTTTATGTTATAAGCCTGTGCAAAAATACGAAAATAATTCATAATTAATGATTACTTGAAAAAAAAATATGAATTATGAATTATTTTATTACCTTTGCACTGCAAATGCATTACAAATCAAAGAAAATGAGCTTATGGCACATAACGGAAACTGGCAAGACGAATACTGGCTGTTGCTTATGGAGCTATATCTTAAGCGCCCACAAGGACTGAAGGCTATGTACTCAAAAAGTATGGTGAACTTGGCTCTCGAGCTACACATACATCCTAAAGAGTTGTACGAGAGGATGTTCCGTCTTCGCGACTTAGACACTCCAAGACTGGAGGCGTTATGGGAACGCTATGCCAGAAATCCTAACCGACTGGCAAAGGGCGTGAGGATGTTACGTCAGATGAAAGGATTGGGTAGTGCCGGAGAATTCTTCGACGGTGTGGAGACAGTCGTGGAACCGTGGGAGTCGGACTTCAAGGAGAAGGACGGCATGATGCCCATAAAGCTCATTATGATACTCGACTTGTACTTCCGACTTATTCCCAACACTATGGTTGAGGAGACTCCAGAAGTTCGCGACCTCGCACGTCTTATAAAGATGAAGGCAGAAGAGGTTGTGGAGGTGATGAAGGAGTTTTGGAGAGAGGAGAGAGAAGAGAGGAGAGAGGAGAGAGGTGCCTGCAGGGAAGTGTGGGCACGATGGAGTGGCAGTCCGGAAAAGTTGGCGACATACGCATCGCAGCTACGAGAATATTTCCAGTAACGAAACATTATGAACACGAAGTTAGTACAAAGGCAAGAACAGAAAGCGGTGCAACGACAGCACCTCACGCAGCAGCAGATAATGTATGTGCGGCTGTTGGAGATGCCTTTGGCTGAGTTTGAAGAGAATGTTCGTATGGAGATGGACGACAATCCTGCCCTTGAGGTTGACGACAACGGAGACCCTGCCCTCGAGACTTCCGCCGGCGAAGGAAGCTACGGTGAGGATGTGCTGTGGGATGGAGAAGACGACGGACAAGAGGTGCGAGGAGCGAGGAGCGAAGTGCGAGGAGAGATGGTATGGAGTGACTCACTGTCGTTCTACGATAAGCTGAAGGAACAGATGGGAGAGTTAGACCTCACTGCCGAGGAACGCGACGTGTTGGAGTATATCATAGGCTCTCTCGACGATGACGGACTGCTGCGGAAACCCTTAGACAGCATCTGTGATGAACTTGCCATATACCATAATATAGATATTACGGAGAAAGACGCAAAGCGTATTCTCAAGATTCTGCAAGGGTTCGACCCCGCTGGCATCGGAGCGCAGTCCTTGCGTGAGTGTCTGCTGATACAAATAGAGAGGAGAGAGGAAAGGCTACGGGTAGGCGAGCGAAGCTCGGGAATGAGAGGAGAGGTGCTTGAACTGATGAAGAGAGTTATAGAAGAGTACTATGACGACTTCATGCAGAAGAGATGGGGGCTGATAGCCGAGCGAATGAATATCAGCGAGGAACAGATGGCTGATGTGTGTCGTGAAATCCTCAAGCTGAACCCCAAACCAGGAGCGTCGATGGGAGAGACGATGAACAGGAGTATCGACGAGATAACTCCCGATTTCATAGTAGATACCCTCGACGACGGCACCATAACATTCAGTCTTAACAGCGGAAGAGTGCCCGAACTGCGCGTCTCGGAGTCATTTAACGAAACACTCATAACAAACGAAAACGAGAAGATGAACAAGCGCGAAAAGGAGGCATTATTATATGTACGCGATAAGGTGGAACGCGCCAAGAACTACATAGAGGCTATAAAACAGCGCCGCCGGACATTGTATCTCACCATGAAGGCGATAATAGAGATACAAAGGAAGTTCTTCCTGGACGGCGATGAGGCTGACCTGAAGCCTATGGCACTGAAAGACATTGCGGAGCGCACAGGACTTGACATCTCGACGATATCGCGTGTAAGCAACGAGAAATATGCACAGACCCGCTGGGGCATCTTCAAACTGCGCTTTTTCTTCAGCGAAGGAGTGAAGACGGAAAGCGGTGAGGCACTGTCGAACCGTCGTATGAAGGTGGTGCTGAAAGAAATTATCGATGCAGAGGACAAGAGAAAGCCACTTAGTGACGAAACAATAAAAAAGATGATGGAAGAACGCGGATACCCCATAGCACGCAGAACGGTGACAAAGTATCGTGAGCAACTGGGGATTCCCGTAGCAAGACTAAGAAGTTAAAAGGAGTATGAGAGGCGAGAGAAAGATAATAATGGTATCAAGGGTGTTGAGCGCAATGTTCAACCCGTTCTACCTGCCCGTCATCGGACTCATGGCTCTCTTTACGTTCAGTTATCTTAACCTGCTGCCAGTGATGTATAAACTGTATGTGCTGATGCTGGTGTACATCTTCACTGTACTCCTGCCGACAATAGCTATCAGGACATACCGCAACTATCATGGATGGACACCTATAGAGCTGGGAGTAAAGGAACGACGAATGATTCCTTACGTCATATCTATCATCTGCTATTTCCTTTGTTACTACGTCATGAATCTGGTACACATACCGCGTTTCATGGGCTCTATAGTAGTAGCGGCATTAGTGATACAGGTGCTCTGCGCTATGATAAACCTATGGTGGAAAGTATCGACACACTCCGCAGCGATAGGTGGTGTGGCTGGTGCGCTGATAGCCTTCTCACAGCTGTTTATGTTCAACCCAGTATGGTGGCTGTGTCTGGTGTTCTTTGTCGCCGGACTCATAGGTACAGCACGAATGATACTCCGTCAGCATACCCTCGCACAGGTTGTAGTAGGATTCCTGTTAGGAGCAGTGGCGGCATTTATAGTAATATTATTTTAACGACATAACAATGAAACCAGTAGTAAGCATTATCATGGGCAGTACGAGTGATCTGCCAGTCATGGAGAAAGCCATGAAGTTTTTGGACGATATGGAGGTGCCTTTCGAGGTTAACGCCCTCTCTGCTCATCGTACCCCCGACGCTGTTGAGGCTTTTGCTAAGAATGCAGCCCGTCGTGGTATAAAAGTTATCATTGCAGGTGCAGGAATGGCAGCTGCACTCCCTGGTGTCATTGCTGCCTCGACGACACTCCCCGTAATTGGTGTGCCTATAAAGGGCGGCGTCCTCGACGGTGTTGACGCTCTGTATAGCATACTCCAGATGCCTCCAGGCATTCCCGTAGCTACTGTTGCAATAAACGGTGCTATGAATGCAGCCATCCTGGCGTGTCAGATGATAGCTCTTGGCGACGAGACTATGGCAAAGAAGATGTCAGAGTATAAGGCTACCCTCGGTGAGAAGATAGAGAAAGCAAATAGGGAACTTAAAGATATAAAATATAATTATAAGGTATAGACATGAGTTATCAACGTAGATATTCCACAGTAACCCATATTGGCAAAACACCGCTTGGCGGCAATAACCCAATTCGTGTGCAGTCGATGACCACCACCGACACTAACGACACGCAGGCGTGTATAGAACAGGCGCAGCGCATTATTGACGCCGGCGGAGAGTATGTCCGTCTTACCACACAGGGCTCTCGCGAGGCAGAGAACCTTAAGAACATTGTTGCAGGACTGCGGGCACGAGGCTATAACACACCTTTGGTGGCTGACGTACACTTCAACGCCAATGTGGCTGACGTGGCAGCACGTTATGTTGAGAAGGTGCGCATAAATCCTGGTAACTATGTTGACCCCGGACGTACCTTTAAGCAGTTGGAATATACTGACGAGGAGTATGCTGCTGAGCTTAAGAAGATAGAGGACCGTCTGTTGCCGTTCATCGCCATCTGTCGTGAGCACCATACCGCCGTGCGTATCGGTGTCAACCACGGCTCGCTGTCGGACCGCATAATGTCGCGCTATGGAGACACCCCGGCAGGAATTGTTGAGAGTTGCATGGAGTTTCTGCGCATCTTCCGTAAGGAGAATTTCAACGATGTGGTGATATCTATAAAGGCAAGTAATACCGTTGTCATGGTAGAGAGTGTCCGGCTGCTCGTGAAACAGATGGACAACGAGGATATGCACTATCCGCTGCACCTCGGCGTTACCGAAGCCGGCGAAGGTGAGGACGGAAGAATAAAGAGTGCTGTCGGCATAGGAGCGCTGCTGACAGAGGGCATCGGTGACACCATTCGTGTGTCGTTGAGCGAGGAGCCCGAGGCAGAGATACCCGTCGCACTGACACTTGTCGGACTCATCGAGGAATGTTCTGCACTCCGTGAACAGTTAGAGCGCGAAATAACAGATGACACGATACGTCTTCATACCAACGCTACCACATGGGAGGAGTTCCAGTTGAAGACTGCTATGGCATGCGGGGCATTGCTCATAGACCGTAAGGCGACGAAACTCGAAATAACTACCGACAGCCGTTTTGAAGGTCACGACCTTGTTGCACTTGCTGACGGCATATTACAGGCGGCAAGGATAAAGTTTACCAAGACCGAATATATATCATGTCCCGGATGCGGACGCACGCTGTACGACCTCCGTTCTACCATTGCCCGCATTAAGGAGGCAACAAAAGACATGCCGGGACTGAAGATTGGCATCATGGGATGCATCGTCAACGGTCCCGGCGAGATGGCTGATGCCGACTTCGGATATGTAGGAGCCGGTCGCGGCAAGATAAGTCTGTATAGAAAGAAAGAGTGCGTCCTGAAGAATATCCCTGAGGAAGAAGCTGTAGAACGACTCCTGGAACTTATTTCACAATCGAGTGAAGCGGGTTCTTGACACCCTTCATGTTCGTGAGGAATGCCTTGGCTGAGCCGAACTTCAAGAACATATCCAGACGGATAGGTACGTGGTTATCGTCGTCGGTGACGTAGAAACGTACTATCTCACGCCATTTGGCATCGTCGCGGTCGTATTCCATATACGATAACTCCAGACAGCGGTATTTCTTGCCGTCGTCTGCCTTGATGGTGCTCTTGCCGCGATACCTCAGCTGTCCTTTCTCGATGGTGTTGCCGTCAGCAATGGGGAACCTCACAACGTGACCCTTTGTCCATCCGTCGGGATTGAAGCTGCGGGCACGGAGGAATATATTCATCATGTCGTAAGTGCAGTCCTCCATAGTGTTTTTATGCCACTCGTGCTTTCCCTCGTGGTTGATGCGGTGCTGACGGAGGTTCGTATTTCCGCCGCTGTATGTGTACCATACCTCGTCAACGGTGTAGCGCTTTCCCTCGCGTGCTCCCTTACGGAAATACAGCGGTTCCATGTCTAAGGAGCTGTAGCACAGCAGTGTGTCGCGCAGTACAAACATCTGGTCAACTTTGCTATTGCCTCGGGTGGTAAGACTTGCTCTGTAGGCGTCTTTACCCTGATAGTTACTCTGCACTGTGTACATAGAAGCCGTTCCTGCCTTCACCCATATGAACTTCCAGTTGTAGTAGAGGTTGTATGCGAGGAACTCGCCCGACTTAAAGGCGGTGTTTCTGAAAGCGCACTGTGCCTTTACCGGTGATACACAAAGCAACTGTGTAAATGCAAACAGTAAGAATAATTTAAATTTCATCGTCTGTAAATTTTAGTTTTGTCCTTCAATATATTGTATTCCCATCGCTCTTGCACGGTCTGCGTTGCGATGTTTTATAGTCTTCTCCTTTTCGCCTTTCTGCTTTATCAAAGCTCCGGGTTTTTGTCGTTGCAGATTCTTGTCGGAAGGGGTCCACGACATTGAGATGTCCCACTTTGCCTTACACTCTATCTTGTCGGGATAGTAATAGACGGTCTCTGCCTGTTTGTTATCGTCATAGAGGCCTGTGTCCCACAGTCCGTTGCCGTTGCTGTCTATGAACATCCTGAGGTAGTAGATTTCGGGTTTCACAAAGTAGAACTCAACCTTTCCGTCTTTCGTGGAAATTTTCTTTACGGTCTTGTCATTCTTGTCGAGCAACTCCACAACGATGGTGGTGTCCTGCATGCCGTTGATAGTAAACAACAAGGTGCTGTAGCTGTCGAGACTGCCTACCTTAAAGCCTTGTTTAAACTTCTCCGACACACGTCCGTAGATGTCTGTGAAGGCGGCAGAGTCCACCTCAAGACTATACTCTATTCCTGGGTGCCACTCGCCAAGGAGTTCATATTTCCTCGGTTCGTTCTTAATTTGTCGGAACAGGTGTGGTGCTCTATACCATAGCGTGTCGTGTTTGGAATATAGGTGTATCATTGTAGAGTCAGCACTCTTTAATGGTGCCGGCAACTCAACGAAAATGTTCTGGTCGGGACTCATCAGCGATGGTGCCTTCCACTCTGCTTTCAGAGCCTCTGCAGGCATCGTCTCAAGATATTTCTCTCCACGTTTCTTAGCCTTTTCCTGTTTTTTCTTCCAGTCTTCGTACTCGCGGTTTTTCTGCTTCTGTCGTTTCTCGAAACTTACCTTTGGCAGAATATCTAAGGTGTCTTTCTGTGGAACGAGAACACCCGTAGTGTCTGTAGCCATATAGCTCATCTCTACTCGCAACGTGTCCTGATTGATGAGCAGTGAGTCGCGCAACCAGTAGGTTATGGTGTCATTCTTCTCTGACGGTTCTATGATGAAGGCATCGCGCTCATTAAAGTTAAGCCCCCTTAAAGCGGGTAACGTATCACTGCCGTAGCTGAAGAAGAGAGTGAAACGGTTAGGGTCTTTACGCTCAGACTTTAGGAAGTGTCTGTCGGTCTGCACCTCCGTGAAGGCTCGCAGCACGATATCGTCGGGCAGGAAGTGAGTATATGGAACCTGCTTTATAGAACTGATGTGTAGTGAGTCTTGCCACAAGGTGTCCTGACGAACGTCGGGCATACATGTGGGCACGATGATGTCGTTGTTGAATGCTATCATCTCGCTTTTTTGTGCAAAACAGTAGTCGCCATCGGCATCCTGCAGTGCAAAGATACGATAGGTTCCTGGTGCTACACCTCGGATGATAAACTTTCCATAAGAGTCGGAGCGACTAACGCGAAGCATTGGCTTCTCACGGAAGGTAGAGTGCTTGAATTCTGTAGTGTCGTAGAGTCCTACGAGGATGCCTTTTACTGGTTCAAGGTTCGACGCGTCAAGGATATATCCGGATACCTCAAGAGTGTCAATGACGTCACCCGTAGAGAACGTGAAGGTGTAGTTGCCCAAAGGGTTTCCCTCACTGTTATCGCTTATGGCGTCGCTGAAGTCAATGGTATATGTGGTGTTTGGCTTCAGAGAGTCTTTGAGTTCTATCTTTATGCGCTTTCCTGCTCCTACAATCTCTGGCATTTCCAGCTGTGGTGGTGAAACGACAACTTTCTCTGTCGTGTTCTCTATTTTTATGAACTCGTTGAAGAAGATATTAATCTTTTTGGTTTTAACATTGGTAGCCTCGTCGGAAGGTATCGACTTAATAACCCGTGGAGGCTGTTCGTCGAACCATCCGCCGTCAGGCTGTCCCATCTTGGCACAACCCACCAGCAATACTGCAAGTCCTAATATCCAATGTTTCTTCTTCACTGAGTTTTTACTTTTTATTGTTAGTCGCAGCTGAGCTGCGACCTACTTCTAACCACTAACCTCTAACCACTAACCTTTCAATTCCAGCAGTCCCTCAATATACTCCCTTGAGTTACTCAGTCGAGGCACCTTGTTCTGTCCTCCGAGTTTTCCACGCTGTTTCATCCAGTCGTTGAAGAGTCCCTTGCGTGCCACTATTATCTCTAATGGCTGCAGGGTGATGTTCTTATGACGCTTAGCCTCGTAGTCGCTGTTTATCTCTTGCAGTTTTTTGTCGAGAGCCTCCGCAAAAGCCTCCACAGACGACGGTTCTTTAGTAAACTCTATCATCCACTGGTGGCGACATTTTGCGTTGTCATCCATGAATACCGGTGCCGCAGTGTATTCCAATACCTCTGCTCCCGTCTGTTCACAGGCATATTTAAGTCCCTGTTCAGCGTTGTCAACAATAAGTTCCTCTCCAAAGGCATTGATAAAGTGTTTCGTTCTTCCGGAGATGACGAACTTATACGGGTTGACCGATGTGAAGCGTACCGTGTCGCCTATCATATAGCGCCACAGTCCGCACGACGTGCTTATCACCATAGCGTAGTTCTTTCCCGGCTCAACACCCCACAGAGGGATGCACGTTGCAGGGTCGTCAAGACTGTCCATAGGGATGAACTCGTAGAACACGTCGTAGTCGAGCATCAGCAGCATAGCCTTGTCGGTGGGGTCGTTCTGCAGTCCGAAGAAACCTTCGCTGGCATTATATGTCTCCATATAGTGCATGTTGGGACTTGTTATAAGTCGTTCGTACTGACTGCGATAAGGAGTGAATGCCACTCCTCCGTGGAAGAAGACTTCAATGTTTGGCCACACCTCTTCGAGATGCTCCTTACCACTAAGCTCCATAACGCGGGTGAGTACAGACATCATCCACGACGGTACACCACTAAGGTTGGTGATGTTTTTGTTGAGTGTCTCGCGGGCTATACGTTCACGTTTCTCTTCGAAGTCGGTGAGAAGTGCAGTCTTCTTTCCCGGCACGCGTACTAGGTTCACCAGCGGGTTGATATTCTCTATGAGTATGGCACTGAGGTCACCTACCAGGGAGCCCGCAACGTTATAGTTGGGAGCATGACTGCCGCCGAGGATAAGTCCTTTGCCGTCGAACATCCTGCTCTTGGGGTTGTTCTGCAGGTACATAGCCACAGCGTCGGTGCCGCCAGCATAGTGAATGCGTTGCAGTCCTTCCTTGGAAACAGGGATGAACTTACTCTTGTCGTTAGTTGTTCCCGACGACTTAGCATACCACTTCACCTGTCCTCTCCAGAGGATGTCTTTCTCGCCGTGACGCATACGGTCTATGTCGCCTTTAAGCTCTTCGTAAGTATTGATGGGGATATTCTTTGCAAAGTCTTCGTATGAGTGTATGTTTGCAAAGTTATGGTTGTGACCATACTCCGTTTCTTTTGCACAATTCACCAACCGCTGCAAGACCTTTTCCTGCAGTTCTTTTCCTCCTGAGATGTGACGTTCCAACTCCTTCTGGCGCAGTAAGAACGCATTACGTATAATACCTGTTAAACTCATTCTGAGTGCAAAGATAGTAATGAATTTACGATTTGACGATTTACTATTTACTATTTATATTTTTTTTACTTCTTTGGAAAGAATTTACAACTCCACTTCCATATTACTATTCCAGCAGTTACCGATACATTGAGAGAGTGTTTGGTGCCGTATTGGGGAATTTCCAGACATCCGTCACATTCGTCGATAACTTCCTGGTGCACACCCTTTACCTCGTTGCCAAAGACAACGGCAGTAGGCCCCTCTTGCTCCTCGTCCCCTAATTTCATGCTTCCCTCGCATTGCTCTACGGCAAGCACTTTGTAACCCTTCTCGTGAAGGTGGCGTACTGCCTCCAGAGCAGTAGGGAAATACTCCCACTTTACGCTGTCCTCACCACCGAGGGCGGTCTTGTGAATTTCAGGATGAGGCGGTGTTGCCGTGATGCCGCAGAGGTATATAGCCTCTACGCGGAAGGCGTCGGCAGTGCGGAATACGGAGCCGATGTTATACATAGAGCGCACGTCGTCAAGCACCACTATCAGCGGCATCTTCTCCGCTTCGTGGAACTCCTCCACACTCATGCGGTTCATCTCTATGGTTCTTAACTTCCTCATTCTTCACTCTTCATTCTTCACTCTTCACTGTTAAAAGCAATAGCGTACGCTTTCATCTGTTTCAGCATCGCCAGCAGTCCGTTGGAACGGGTGGGCGAGAGGTGTTCGCGTAGTCCTATTTTCTCTATGAAGTACAGGTCGGCATCCATAATATCCTTTGGAGAGTGTCCGCTGAGCACACGTATAAGTAGTGCCACGATACCCTTTACTATCAGGGCGTCGCTCTCTGCCCGGAAAGTTATGATGTCTGCAGCCTTGTCGTAGTCGGCCTGCAACCACACCCTACTCTGACAACCGTCAATAAGATTGCTCTCTGTCT
This sequence comes from uncultured Prevotella sp., assembly GCA_947163985.1. GTDB lineage: Bacteria > Bacteroidota > Bacteroidia > Bacteroidales > Bacteroidaceae > Prevotella. Next base: position 21,242 of record CAMUVE010000001.1, on the reverse strand, counting down.
TATATTCATTGGGCAACGGCTCTACGTCGCCACCGAGGTCTATCAGCAACTGATATCTGTCCATCCAGTCGTCAAGACCGGCGAACTCCTCTATCACTTCGTCTTGTATTTCGTTAATTGTCATGATTCTCAATTATCTTAAACACTTTATCGTTTGGCCTTACCTTTCCTTCTACAGGGATTGACACACGCCATCCTTTTTCTGCTCTCTCCACGGGTTTTAGATCGTAACGTATCTCCTTGGCATCAAGATACATAACTCCCGTCGTGGGTCCTGTAATGAGTAGGTGTTCGTTAACGTCAATCTCTGAGGCTTCAACGGCGATTTCTGCAACACTGAGACGCGAGAAGAATTTTACTACTTTTCCAACAAGAACTTTCTTCTCCGTAGCATTTGAGCCGTAGTTCTTGTTCCACTCTCCCAGACGCTGTCCCTGATAGTATCCGTCCCAGAATCCGCGGTTGAACACCTTCGCCAGTTCTGTGTCCCATGCATCCTTCTTCTCTTCTGTGAAGGTGCCCTCGAGAACACTCTTTATAGCCTCTTTATAGGTGCGAACAACAGTATATACGTACTCGGGACCTCTTGCACGTCCTTCTATCTTGAACACTCTCACACCGGCATCCATCATCTTGTCGATGAAGCGCACTGTCTTAAGGTCCTTAGGACTCATGAGGTATTTGTTGTCAACCTCAATCTGGTTGCCAGTCTCCGCGTCGGTGAGGATGTACGAACGCCGACATATCTGAATACATTCGCCACGATTTGCAGAACGTCCTGAGTCGGCAAGACTCATATAGCACTTACCGCTCACAGCCATGCACAGCGCTCCGTGGCAGAACATCTCTATGCGCACCAGTTCTCCGCGGGGTCCGCAAATGTGCTGCTCCTCTATCTGGCGGTGTATCTCCGCTACCTGCTCCATCTTCAGCTCGCGTGCCAATACCACCACGTCAGCGTAACGGGCATAGAACTTCAGTGCTTCAACGTTTGAGATATTCAACTGCGTGGAAAGGTGTACCTCGACACCCTTTTCACGACAATATTCCATTACGGCAACGTCTGAAGCTATCACTGCTGTTATCTTTGCCTCGTAAGCTGCATCGATAATGGTGTGCATCGTTTCTATGTCCTCGTCGTATATTATGGTGTTCACCGTAAGGTAGGTTTTTATACCTTCCTTAGAACACGTCTCGGCAATATCGCGCAGGTCGTCTATCGTGAAGTGGTTTGCCGAGTGTGAACGCATATTCAACTGTCCTATGCCGAAATATACGGAGTCTGCACCTGCCTGTATCGCAGCCATTAACGACTCTCGCGAACCAACGGGCGCCATTACCTCGTAGTCTTTATACTCTTTACTTATCATTCTTATGTCCTTTTTCGTTGAGGTAGACTTTAAATCCGCTGCGAAGGTACAAAAAAATGATGTAAAAAACGAAAAGCGTTCCAACGAAGTAAAGAAAAGATTTAAATAAAGTTAAAAATTAACACAAGATGCATGGCAATTAAATAATTTTAAATAAATTTGTTGCCGTAAATCGATTATTCACTAACCAAATTTAAGATTATGAAGAAGATTTTAATGGTAGCAGTTATGGCTATAGTAGCCCTGACAGCAAATGCGCAGAGTAACACAATGCGTGACGAAGGAACAATAACCATCCAGCCAAAGATTGGTATTGGCTTCGGTGTTCTTTCTGGTTCGTGGGAAAGCACAAACAGAGATGCAAAGACACGTGTCGGCTTCCTTGTAGGTGCTGAAGGTGAATACTACGTAAACGACTGGCTCGGAGTAGCAGCAGGAATAAACTACGCTCAGCAGGGATGGAAGTGGAAGGTAAAATCTACGGGTAACAAATATACCGACAAACTCGACTACCTGAACATCCCTATCACGGCAAACTTCTATGTGCTTCCCGGATTTGCACTTAAAGCCGGTGCACAGTTCGGATTCCTGCTTAATGCAAAGGATGACGGTGTTGACGTGAAAGACAAGTGTAAAAAGTTCAACTTTGCTATCCCTGTAGGTCTTTCCTATGAGTATGAGAATGTAGTTCTTGACGCACGCTACAACATTTCTGTCACAAAGGTTAACAAGGACGGTTCAGACAAGATGCGCAGCGACTTGATACAGATTACCGTAGGTTACAAGTTTGAGCTCTAAAAAGTATAAACAATCTATAATAAGGATTGCCTCGAGACCTCCTCGAGGCATTTTTTTATGCAAAAATTTGCCTAAAATATAATAATGTATTACCTTTGCATGATAATTCGGATAATTTATCGTGCAAAAAACAAAATATATAATAGCAATAATTCTCCAGACAGTGCTTCTCTTCGCTTGTTCTCAAAGCGATGAAGCACCAGTGTCTGTCGTGCAGGATCGAGTGGCGATAGACTTCTCTTCCTATGTGGGAAGGATGCCTGAGTCGCGTGCTACTCATCCTACTGCTACTTCTGGAGGCGACATTACCCTCGATCGCCTTAAGACATTGGGATTTGGAGTGTTTGCACAACATACCTCCAATACAACCTGGACTTCTTATGCGGCTAAATCAACTACTCCTTTCAACTTTATGTGGAATCAGCAGGTTGGCTGGGATGCTGTTGGTAACAAATGGACTTATGAACCCGTGAAGTACTGGCCTAACGACAATAAGCCTGCCGACAACGCAGGTGCTACTGGTTCACAAAAGCACAGCTACCTGAGCTTCTTTGCCTATGCACCGTATGCACCAGTGTCAACACCAGCATCTGGTTTTGACGTAAAGGATGTGGATACTAATTCTGATGGCAAACCAGATCACGACGGTATTGTGGCAGTAAGTCTGAATAGCGACAATGCCTATGGCTCATACCTCTATTACCGCACTAGCAACGATATACCGTTCAGTCCTGAGACGAGTGTCGACTTACTGTGGGCTACGGCGCAGAACAGGTATAAGTACGACAGCGACGATGCCAACGACGACGGACGCGTCAGCGACAAGGTGAATCTGGTGTTCAAGCATGCGCTGTCTAAGGTGGGAATATACATAAAGGCTATGGTGGACCGTACTGACGATTATTCGTCACCGGCTTATTCTACCGATGTTGATGCTAACACGCGTATCTTCGTGGAGAGTGCTACACTCACCGTGCCTGACTTCTATTCTGAGGGCAAACTCATGATGGTGCCTGCTGATGCAACATCCACAGTACCCCGTTGGGATTTTACTGGTCTTGATGCCAAGAAAAAGGAAAATATTAGTTTAGGAACATCTGATATCCGATATGCCATTCGTTATCCAGGGGACCCGACAGACAGAAGTTGGGATGGAAAAGATCCAATCACTGACCTGTATGACTATGAACAGGCAAAAGAAGACTTCGACGATATGGAGGTCGGAGTTACAGCAGAAGAACAACAGCTTGCTGCAAATCAGGCAGAATTTATCTTCCCGCCGGCAGGCACTTCCAAGGCGCTCAATGTAAGACTGGTGTATCGCGTGGTGACATACGATGCTAATCTGGTACTTAATAATCCGAAATACTACTCCGTTGTTCAAAACGACATTACTGCTACACTAACGTCAGCATTTACTTGGGAGCCTAACAAGAAATACAAGATTCTCATGGAGCCGGGACTTACCAGTGCGAAGTTTACTCTGGCAGAAATCGACGAGTGGGGTCAGATTATCATCATAAGTTCTGTGGTTAAGGAGTGGGATATAGTTACTAAAGAAGTGGATATAGAGTGAAAAGTAAAATACTACATATAATGTTTTGCCTGATGGCGTTGCTTTTGACAGCATGCACGTCCGATGATAAGCAGGGTGTTGGAGATGACATTCAGCAGTTTACCCTTGATGTTGTGGAGCAGCCTTGGGAAGAAGAGAAAGTTGCTATAAGTCGTAGTGGTGAAACACTGGAAAGTCTGCGTTCTATTGGCGCAGCCCGTTTGTGGAGTTTTGAGTCTATACCTGACGCCGATATTACTGCGCTTGGCGAATCATCACTTTGGAGCTATAATGGCGGAACAAAAACATATACCAATACCGCAGCTGTTAATGGCGCTTTGAAAGGTGGAAGTGGGGGAACAACGGAGCTGACGTTTACAAAAGATTTGATATTCTCGGCTACGACAGGTAGCATTCATCTTGTTAACGACGGATTGGACAATTGTATTCAATTTAGAGGCGATTTGACCATCAATAATTTGAAGGCAGGGCAAAGGGTGACAGTAGTATCGTACGTATCCCCTGGACCACCAATAAATATAAGTAACGTTACCGGATCGCCTGTCATTCCTGCACAAACCCCTCCTGTACAAACTACACAAACAAGAACAGTGGCAGCAAACGGTAGTGTCACTTTATCAGCTACAGCTCCTGTAAAAATCTATTCTATCAGCGTATCGGCTGCAGAAGACGATGGCTTTGGCTTGTATTGTCCTGAACTGAGTATTTCAAATACACAGGTAACATGGGATGATGTAAACGGAAAATGGAAGATAGGCAGTGGATATAATACATATTGGCGTCGCGGTTTAGGCGGAACGCTCAATATCTATGCGTACGCACCATATAAGGTATCCCCTTATACAATAGAAGGTGGTGTCCTGACTTTTAATGCTGAAAAATATGCCGTATCTGGTGGTGACCCTTTATATAGTACAAGATTATCGGGCGGTAATGTAGATTTGCTCTATGCCAGTCAAACGGGTTATGCACGTAATAGTTCCGAACCGGCTAAACTCACGTTTAATCACGCTTTGGCAAAGATAACATTTGGTACCATCACCAACAATACGGGAGGAACACTTTACCTGAATGGATTTACGATTAGCGGTACGATGTATGAAAGCGCAAAGTTAAATCTGTCAACCGGAGTATGGAGCAATCATGTTGTTAATTCTTTTGGAAAAATCAGTTCTCCTCCTCCCTTCATTTATGTTACTACTGATCCCTCAGAGGATATTCCCCCTGGTTACACAGGAAAAATCGTGGTTTCTCCATTATATGACAAAGAAACGATTATTCCTCCTATGCCTAGTAGAGAGTTGTCGTTTATACCTGGTTCAGACGGTACACTATCCCTGACGGTTGAGGTGAATAGTAGTGTTGTCAATGAGACATTCAGTTTCCCTGTCACATTGGTAAAGGGAATGAACAAAACATATAACATCACGATAGGTAAGAACTATGAGGTGATAATAAATTGAGTTGAAAATTGAGAAAGAAGATATTATACATAGCGGTAGGACTCTTACTGACTGGATGTACCAGTGATGAGGAGCAGTCGGGCAACGTACTCGGTAACGACAACGCCATCGTTCTTGGAGTGAAGGAGGTGAAGTCGCCAGAGTCACGTGCACAGCATACTGGCAGCATGAACTTCACTGAACTGGAAGGTACAGGCTTTGGCGTGTATGGTTATAAGGGCACATACAACAACGCAAGTTCCGCACCCACACTCTTTGCAGGTGGTGCTAATACACAAGTAACCTTTATCGCTGGAGGTACAGAACCAACGACAACTGTCGTGCATCCTGGTAACTGGAAGTATGCTGCTACGAAAGAAAACTTAAGGGAGTGGGAGAAGAATGAGAAATACACTTTCTTTGCCTATGCACCTTATATGAGTGCCGGCGAGGTTGGAGCTGGTATTAACACCATATCTACAGGTAATGGCGACCCAACTATCGCCTACACCGTAGCTACCGACCCAGCCCAGAGTGTTGACTTGTTGTGGGGTCTTCGTTCCGACAATGGTCTGCCTTGGAAGGATGTTACAAGCACAACAAGTGCAGGTTCTGTTATGTTTACCTTCTATCATGCCCTTTGCGCTATCGGCTATCATGCCCAAGTCATAGTAGATAAGGACAATAACCTCACAGATATTGAAGACGCGTCGGGTATAGCTGCTATCGGAACAGACTGCAAGGTAACAATAAAGAGTATTACATTGGAACCAAATAATGCAAATTCGAAACCTGGTCTGTTCTACCAGACTGGTATCCTTAATCTGAATAATACGACTGCGCGGACTCCAAATTGGGGTAGTCTCAGCGGAAGCATCGGAAGTTTGGTACTTGATGGCGATAATATAGACGCAAAAATTAAAGACCCACAAACAGGAGATACTCCATTGACATCTGAGGAGATAACTACTTTTATGGGTAATGCCAGTATTCCTGGCGTCACTCAGTCTGCCAACACACAAACCGTTATAACTAAGGATGCAAGCGGAAACGAGCAGTTCTATATGCTCCTGCCTTACGCAGCAAAGGACTATAAGTTGACGGTGAAGTACTTCATCACCTACAAGACGGGTGCAGATACCTATTTCCGTAGTGCGGAGCTGACTGGAGACGCCGACCTCAATGATATGGAACTCAAACCAGGTATAAAGTATTACTTCAATATGGTCTTCGGACTTACAACGTTCAAACTCAATGTTCTCGCTAAAGACTGGGACGGACAAACCATAAACACCTCTGTGATAGTGGAGAACGGTACCAGTGCCAGTCAGTCGTTGGGGAAAGAATATGAACTTGTGAAATAAAAAAGAATAGTAATGACGATATATAGCATACGAACGAAAATACTTCTACTGACTATCATGTTGATAGTAAGTGTAAGAGGTGTGCTGGCCGCCACTTTTGTCGGTCAGGTGTTCTATGAGCAAAACTATGAGGCTACTGGCGTTGTTGCCGACTGGACAACCAGTGTTAACGGACGATTTACGCCGACAATTCTGACAGAAAGTACCAACCATTACCTAGGTGTCCTAAATTCCACACGTAACAACAACGGTTGTGTACTGACTAACACTTCTTTGAATGGCAAGGTTATAGCAGGAACTGATTTCGTAATGACCTTCGACCTGAAAGTGTCAAGTTCTAATAACCAGTCGCCTACAACATTTACCATCAATGATGCTGCCAATACTGGTACTATCTTCTCACTAACCGCCACAGGAACGAATGCTACTACATGGATACTGAACGGTGGCACAACCTACACGTTGCCGAACACCAATAAAAACGGTGGTGGAGAGTCGATTGCCGACGTGCCCTGGTATTCGGTCAAAATTAAGCGTATCAGTACGACAACTTATGTCACGATTACTCCCAAAGCTGGTGGTGAAGCTATTGTGAGCAATGCCTCTGTGACTGCCAGCGGCACGGGTGGCTTAGGCGATATGATTTTTGAGACAAAGCGTTATAATGCCAACTTCGCCATTGACAACATCCGTGTAACAAGTCTCTTCTCATTCTCGTCAAACGAAGCTGCTATTGATATTACCAGTGTTGGTACCGCCGACAAACCTGATGTCAGTGGTCAGTTGCCCACACTGATCAATGAAATCAGTGGCGCTGTGACAGAAACCACCTACAGCAGTAGCGATTGGAATGTAGCAAGGATAGATAACGGTGCTGTTTACCTGACTGGTGTAGGAACAACGAGCATAGGTATTAAGAAAACCATTGGCGGAGTAGACTATAAGAGCAACTACGAACTGACGGTTTATGGTTCTCAAGCAACGGTAGCAACAAGTGTTACACCTAATGGTGAAACTGGGAAGACAACCGTTTCATGGTCCCTAAAAAGTTCTGGATTAGTTGACAAATCATACGAGTTAGGTGCTATTTCTATGACGAGTGCGTGGTCTACAGAAACACCTATATCAGTATTGGACGGCAATGTTTATGTACTGAAAACCATAGCTGCCGATGGCTCTTCACAACCTAACGTTGCAGGAGGATTGCCTGAGACAACAGCAGGAGGAACCTATTATAAATTCACGACATCCAAGCTAGGTAATTTGACGATTGAGGGGCACATGGGTACTGCTGTTTTAAAAAAATCTGATAAGAGTACCGATGTTACACCAACCTCCTCCAATTCTGACAGGATTCTGATTGAGGACCTGCCTGCTGGAACCTATTATCTCTATAGTAATAGTCTATCATATATTCCAATCCTTCACGACTATACCTTTGTCTATACGACACCTACCATTGAATGGTCATCTGCTAGTGCAACGGTAGATATTATGCAGGTGGGGAACACCAATCCTAATACCGTGACGGGACTTCCTACCCTTTCTCTTGGTACCGCAAATACCGAGAAGAACGATGAGGGCTATGTAAAGGGTTATAAGAGCAGCAATCCCTCTGTTGCAACGTTCTATGCTTATGATGAAACAGCGGGTAGAGTACATATTTGTGGTGTGGGCAGTACGACGATAACTGTTATTGATGGGTCTGGAAATACAGATTCCTATACCTTAACGGTAACAGGAACTGCTGTGACCCATACTATTACTGACGGCAACACTTTGCTGTCGTTTAACGAAAAGGGCGTACTGCCTGCCGGTCGACAGACTGAAACACTTGACACGGGTCTTACCGTTGCTTACGGTTTCGCTGGTGAGACCAGTATCGTGACAGAATACAACGATATGACCGTATTGAAGGTTATTGACGGAAATGGTTACTCTCATCCGAACCTAACGTATGGAGTAAATAATAAAATTCCATTGGACGACGCTACTGGTGGAACTTTCATAAAACTTAAGGCCACACAAGCAGGTTACCTGATTGTAACAGGCAATGTAGAAGAAGAAACAACGAAAATCTACAGATATGGGCACGATGGTGTTAATATATATGATGTTACACAACACGCCGTTTTCGACGCTGAAGAGCATACAATGTCTGTAACATTGGAAATCAATAATGGTGGTGAAAACGATTTTTATTACCTCTACAATACAGCTCCTACCCCCGATGACGGCACTTACATTCCTGCCGTACACTCTATCAGGTATCTGCCAGGATTTTTCACCAACTCATTCATGTCCGTTGCTGTGCCAGCAGGAGGTGGCAACGTAACGGTATCCAATTTCCTGAATGGCATTACAAATCCTGATTATGTGATTGTTGCTCGTAAAGGCGATATCACATCAGACTCACCAAGTATTGTTTCGGGTAACCAAGCTGGATGTATTATCTCTGGTATCACCAAGAGTGGCGTGTTGAAGATAACAGCGACACAACATGAAGGTACGGCTTCCGCCACCTTCTATCTCACTGTCGCCTACCCTGCCTCTGCATATCCTGGTAAGTTGTGGAATTTCAATGATGGTAGCAGTCTGTATGGTGCAGTAGGTAGTCTTGATGGTTCAGATGACATTCCTAATCCTACAGAAACAAGTACTGATACATACTGGACAGCTCGCTATAAGAATGCGAGCAGAGAGCGTGATGCACGTTGGTTCTATAGGAATGCCGTAGCAGGCGACAATGCTTTTATTGTTGAAAAGACTGCAGGTCTGATTTTCGAGACCGCTGCCAACAGCTTCTATATGCGTAACGACGATAACAATTGGCGTCATATAGGATTTGCACGAAGAGGAGCCTCGTTTACCATTCCTCTGCTGAAGGTGGGCGATATCGTGGAACTGAACTGGAAACGCGATGCCGAAACTTCTGGAGGAACTTTCACAGCCACAAATGTTACAGACCTTCGTGGTAAAACAGTAAGTGAACAGTTCGTAATAACAGGTTCTCGTAATCGTGACACAAAAGACCTCGGTGGATGGACTTCGTTCATTGTAGCTTCTGACGGTGATGTGAAATTCACCCTTGAGGATACTGGCTATAACGACTTACTTTCTGTACGCATATATAGCGGAGGCTATCGTCCAACGATGGACCGTATCAACCAGTATGACGGCGGCAACGGCGTTCCGGCGCCTACCTCGATTCTGCTTGATAACGCTGTACAGAGTGTCACCTTGAACTACAGCAATCCATTGCACGGTACCGCTACCGGTCCTGCCATGTATGTACTCAAAGGCTATCGTAGCGGTGTCGATCCCGAAGAATGTGTAAAAGGTAAGGATTCGCAAAAACCAGGTAATGAATTTATCGACGAGGATGGCTATCCTGTTTCTTCTGACGAAAAGGCAGAACTCTACGCACAACGTCAATACCTGACAGATTTCCACATGTATAACGAATCATGGGAGTCTGCCAACAACACCTATAACAATGGTGTCATCTCGGCTTCAGGTGGCTATGGTAAGGTAACAGTCCGACTAAACAACTACACCCAGGACATGAAATATGTCATTGGTTATACACCAGACTACACCATTACCTTTGGTTCTGCTCCTCATCAGACATATCCATACACATGGAACTTTACGAACATATCTGGTGGTGCAGTGCATGACAACAGCGATAACGCCTACAACAATGTGAGTACAGACTATAACACATGGGCAAACCTTGGAAACTGCCGCTTCGGACTTTATACCGATACCGGCAACGGGTCATACTACGTGCCTGGAGCAACCCTCGTAGCGAAGGGCCACGAACTGAATCGTGACGAGTTTGCGGGCTTAGGATTCACAGGAGGTCTTTATTTCCAGACTGCTGACGGAACAGCTGATGTGGATCCTGACATTGGCGGCTCAGGGAAATATACTCTGCTTAGCTATACCCTTACAAGTAGTAACTATCAGGATGCGGCTATAGCGGAGGGCAACAATGCCGGTTACTGGGCTGCAGATAAAGGTTATGTGAAGTTTGGAGCTACCAATAAGCGAGCAACATCTACTGTTGCTTATGGTACTACTGGTACTAATGGCGCAGCCTATACAATGGATGGTGGAGCCTCGAAATATATTCTTTTAAAACCAGAACGTGCTTTCCGTAATGGTGATGTCATTACGTTCAAAGGATATTATACAGCTGCTGCAGCATGTACAGGTAGTAACTATGGTATGAGTTTCCGGAATGAAGCCAGTCAAAGCGTTCCATATCTGTCTGCTGTTTTCATACCTGCTGGTACAGCGAAGGATACAGAAGTCACACTGACATACACCGTTACCCGTGGTGATGGTATCGCAGGTCTGTCGGAGGTATATGTGTTCCGAGCAAATTCAACAACACTCCTGACAGCAGTAACGGTAACGACGACAGACCATAGTGAAGGCGTGAACTACGGCAAATGTATTACCGCTTCGTCATCAGAACCGCTTGTCATCACGATTCCAGACCTGAACGCAGGTGGTAATCAGGACTACATCTATATTGAGTCGAGTGCAGAACCTACGAACATCACCAACGCAACAGCAGCAGTAGCTGCCGACGGACTGGATGCCAAATCTGGCGTATATAAATATAAGGTGACGGCTCCAGGTAACTGCGAAGTGACCTTCGCCGCCAATACCACCATCAGTCGTATTGGTGTAACACATTTCATGAAACAGCTGACAACTATTAGCGGAAAGGGTTGGGCTACGGAGAGCCGTAATCACGCTATAGACTATAACCTTACGGGAGTGTTTACATTGAACGATGTTGATGCTAAATATGCGACCGTTGACTACGACGTTCAGAAGGCAACCATTACTCTGAATGAAGTTGGTGACTATGGTGTGCCTGCTTCAACGGGACTGGTATTGAATATGAATAGTGTTACTAACCTGTCAAGTGCCAATGCGTTAGGAGTACCTCTCTTCGCACCAGCTATCAGCACTACTACGCTAACAACTGCAAACATTGGTTTCAACGGTTCTATGGGAAATGTGATGCAGCCTAACGTTACAAGTCGAGTATTCACTGAAGAACGAGAGAATGCCAATGGTACTGACAATGCCTCTGGAACATTCACCCGCTTTATATTAGCCACAAAGTTCATGAAGTGGAAGAAGGTGGGAGATGCTGATGTAACGCATGATGCAACCTTTACGGAAGGTAACGTACCAGTGTTCTACCGTATGCGTATCTATTCTACAACGGTAGGAGGAGAAACCTATACCGAACTCAATACTCTCGGAGACAATAAAGCGTACCTTTCACTACATACTGCCAACCTGCCTGATGCCCTATGGGACGGTCAGGTTTCTCCTGCTAAGGAGTTCATAGGAATATATGGTATCAGCGATATGGAGGACTATTCTGAGGAGTATGAAAATTCAAACTACTCTGAGAGAAAGGGTACCTATAACCTGAGTGGACAGAGAGTCAATGATAACGGTACACTGCCACCAGGTATCTATATAAAGAATGGAAAAAAGATATTGGTTAAGTAAAGAAATGATAAATAGTATAACGACGATAAAAGGTTTTGCACGTTGTGGTTTTGCTGCAATGATGATGGTTTTGCACCTTGCAAGTTGTTCTACCAGCGACGATGTTGCCGGAACTACAGAGGTAACAGAGCCAGCAGAGCCGGCACCTGTAGTATTCAATACCGACATATCTATACCGTCGTCGCGTGCTACTATCGGATCAATAGATAATCTCGATGCACTAAAAGCATCGGGTGATGGTTTTGGTGTGTTTGCCTATCTTACAGATGCTCAGAACTATGCTACAAAATTTCCTAATGCAGCAGCATTTACCTCGTTCTCTGAGTTCTTTATGTACAACCAGCAGGTAACATGGGGTGTGCAGTATGTTGACGAAAAAGGTAATGTAGATCCTTCAGATGATGAGGCTCACTACGACTGGGTGTATAGACCACTGAAATACTGGCCTAATAGTACAAATAATGCCCCAGATCGTTATATCAGCTTCTTTGCATACGCACCATACGTGGAGGAAGAAGGAGCAGCTAAGGGTATAACAGGTTATACCAACAGCACCGACCGTCAACCGCATATCGTCTATGAGATTGCTGACGGTAACGAACAGGTTGACTTACTTTATGCCAATTGTGTTGATGCGACACGCAACGGAAATGGCTTGGTTACTCCAACGGAACCAGAGGAAAAATATCAGAAGATACCACTGACGTTCCATCATGCTCTTGCTGCCCTCGACATTTATGTGCAGCGTGTATATGATGAACCGGTATATACGGGTAATGAACCAGCTGGAAGTAACTTTACGAAGTTATTCATAAGTAAGTTGGAGTTAGCATCGGCAGTAAATGGAGAATCCGGTCTGCAGACAGGTGGAAGACTGGATCTGGAGACTGGAGAGTGGACATCGGTAGGTACAACATGGGATGATGCTACCGACAAGAAACTGACTTATACCGAGTCGATGTTCGATGATTATGTCAAGGGTACAACATCCACAGATCCACTTGTTATACGTGATATAGAATTGGGTAAGTTCGGAGAATCAACAGGTGTTGATGAAGAAGAGCGTACACTGATAAAGAACGCTATGCCACAGGTATTCCTGCCTCGTTCGGTGACCCTGATACCAAAGATTACCTTCTCTATGGTAACACATGATGACGACCTTGCCATAGATTACTATACCGATTTGGAAGGGAAAAAATATAGTCGTATTGTGAACGAAGTGACAGGAAATACAATGACTATCGACTTCCAGGCAGGAAAGCGCTATAAGATGCTTATCCGCGTTGGTGTAGAGCATGTCAGTTTTGAGGTTCTTAGTATTGTTGATTGGGACTTCCCATTGCGATATAATCCAGATGTTGTTTCTCCATACACCGATGAAAACATCGGACATAGAGTAGATGAAGCAGATGAATAGAAAAGAAAGAATGAAGAAAATAATAACGATAAAGAGTTGTGTGCACTATGGTTTTTCCGTAGTGGTAATGGCATGCCAATTACTTTCCAGTTGCACCGACGATCTCTTCAATACCGTTGGTGGTAACGAGATGGATGGTATGCAGCTAAACATCAGTACCATTGAGATGGCTGATGATATCGTTGCCATTGGAGGCTCACGCAGCTCAGGTACATCAAGTGCTGACAACTACCTTGCACATACTCTGCAAGGACATAACTCTTATAACCTCAATGCACATCGAATGCCCCTGCCATTAGTAGGCATTCACAGTGCAGCAGCAAGTGCCAATAATTCAGGACACTCCCGTGCCAGTGTTGATGATATTGCCTCTACCGAAAATTTCCATGACTCGCTGACTATCTGGGGATACACGGATGATAATACTCCACTTTACGACCAAATATTGGTAAAGAAGGTTGCCAACTGGCGTACCAGTGTTCAGTGGCCCTATAATTCAAACGACGATTATATGAAGTTCTATGCACTGTCGCCGTCAATGGAGAGTGCCGATATTAACGTAACTACAAAACCAAACTACAGTACGGCGCCAGTATTCACATATAAACTCCCTGACACAGCTGGCGAGATGGTGGACCTGCTCTACGGCGAGTCGTCAAATATCTCTATCAAGTCTGGTCCTACTGGTACTACAGCTGGTGACCCTTGGGCAGAGAACCTTGGTAAGGATAACAAGATTGTTGATTTGCAGTTCCGCCATATCCTTACAGCGGTGCGTTTCTCACGAGGAGTGATACCTGCCGGTCTAACTATAACAGGCATAGAGTTGCAGGGTATTCCTACTTCTGCATCGTATAGTCCTTCTGCAGTTGATGCAGCAACAGGTACCAATGGTACGTGGTCAGCACACACAGGAAGTGCTTCTTATTCCATAAAAACCAACTTCGCAGGAGGTTCTGGCACATATATTGACAACAATCAGGTTTTCTTCGTCTTGCCACAGACAGTAGGAAGTGGTGTGAAGTTAAACATCACTCTTACCGACACTCATACTGGAGGAAAGTCACACACCCTTTCGTGTTCTTTGCAGGGCGATGTATGGAAGAAAGGGTATACTGTTAACTATATGATTACCATCGGAGAGGTGGAGCAGGGCTATTATTTCACGGCAGAAGTAGCAGGACAGGAGGTAGAACACAGTAATAGTATTTCTAACGGCTCTTTTGTCCTACATAGTTACCGTAACTTCAAGGATTACTCCACAGGAACAGATGTCGATTCACACCATGCCGCTAACTGGTCGGTATCAGGTTATTCTACAACAGGTGTTGAGAAGCCAAATTCCTATGTTATTGATAAACCTACTGAATTGGGATGGTTGCGTAGCGTAGATGGTGCCACTACAGGTACAGAAGGTGTCTATGCTGGTGGAGATAATGCAACCGTCAACTTCTCCCTGAATCCACAGGAATACACAAAGGAAGCCAATCATGAGAATGTTATAGGATTGAATTCAAATACGCATGCAGACAATCTTGATTTATCAAAATTTGACCCAAATGGCACTTCTGTTAGTACCGAAACAGCCAACTGCTATATAGTAAATCGTAAAGGCTCATATACCTTCCCACTGGTATATGGAAATAAAACAACGGGAACTGCAGGATATCCTGCACCAGAAGCAGCCTGCTTCAAAGACCATGCAGGTAACACCATCACCTATTATAAGATCAAAGACCAGATAGAAGCAAAGAACAGTGGCTTTACATATGAACTGATAGAGGGCAATAAGTATAAAAAGGTGTCATACGAATGGGATGCTGCAGCTACTGCATCAGATGGTGGCAAATTCTTGCAAGGAGAATTGGTATGGCAAGACGTTGCAAGTTTAATATCTTCGGTATCAGCAACAAGTAGCGACATGAGTTTCGTGATTGGCGTCTCTAAACCCGGTAATGCAGTTCTTGCCCTAAAAGCAAGGAAGAAAATTACCTATTATACTTACGATGGCGAGAACTATAATTTTGATTCTACACAGGGTAGCGGTGGCTATGGCGTAGAAGGGACGTGGGAAACGCTTTGGACGTGGCATATATGGATGACTGATGAGGTGTTTGCTAACAATGGCGGCTCTTATGATAGTCAATATTTGGATCATGATGGAGCCGCTACTCCACATAACCATATCATCACCCTTAAAGATACAAATAATAGTGATGTGGCAAACATTCTTCCTGTTAACCTCGGATGGGTGCCTGACGAAGCAGAGTTTGGCTTTTACAGCAAACGTGAAGGTTGGGTTGAATTGAAACAGGTGGGCAGTAATAATACCATTCATGTAAAGATTACACAACATGCGCGTCAGCCTCTCGTTACTGGTACAGGAACCTTCTACCAGTGGGGACGACCCACAGCCTTCCCCGCTGTACGCGATGTGGCAGGAACGGCACGTACCATATACGACATAGAAAACAATGATATTTCTGCTAACTTTGAATTGGCGGCAGCTACAAATGCTGGCGACGCCATCAGTAAACCATTCTATGTACTCCAGGGTACTCCGCGTGGCGACCCTAATGGTGCACAGGATTCATGGTTTGATGTTACAAATGCAGCTTATGACAATGCTTTGTGGAACACAAAGTCAAAGACGGTCTATGACCCTTGCCCACGTGGTTTCCGTATGCCGAAAGCAAGTATCTTCCATGGCTTTACACAGACAAAGGCTACTGTTGTCAATGAAAAATACAAGTTGAATATGTATTCTGAAGTTGATGGACAGAAGAACGGTGAGCGACAGAAGGGTGGCTATTTCTATGTTAAGGAATATAAAGATGCTACTACCCCAAGTCGTTACGACCAAATGGTATATATGCCTGCTACCGGACAGTTCCATGGAAACAAGACTATAGGTAATAAACTGAATGCCGCTTCCGGTAGCCAGTTGGATAATGCCAACGGTATCTATTGGACAGCAGATTATTTTGATACAGGTGGTAAAGTAGCCGAAAAGGCTAAACGTCAGGGATGTGGTCTGTGGATAACTCCGGAACAGTCAAATAATGTGACAGGTACTACAGAGAAACCTATCTTTGGATTCTTTAATGCTTCGGATCATAAGATGGATTACTACGGTACGCTGAAGGCTATCAGACCAAGACAATAAAACAAAAACGGCTCCTTTAGGAAGCCGCTTTTGTTTTACCATTGGTCTGTATACTGACTGGTATCGAATACCACGGTGATACTCTCCGGACCACGTACTTTATCGTCGCCAGGCTGCAAGTCGTCAAGGAAAGCATAGCAATAAATAAAACCACTTTGCCAGTTGATACCCATCTTCAGCATATTAATTGTTACTTTAGCGGAAAGGTCCTCGGTATCTGCAACATTGCGTCCCTTGGCAGTAATGACGATATGAGGAACGTCATCATCGCTCAATTTCTGTGGCACCACGAGAATGACGTTGCCTGGGGCGAAGTTATAATGTTTAGCAGGATTACTATCAGGAACCTTTATCAGGTTCAAGTGGGGCTCGTCCTTTCCTGTCAGATAGCCCATAGGGTCTCTATGACTGTCGTCAATGGTACCCCATTTTGTTGTATTGCTCCAGTCAATGCCGTCAACGTCATCGTAATTAGCCATTGTTGTTGAGGCATTAAGACGCTTATATGCCGGTGTATCTTCGTATTGTCCGAACATATAGTTGTCGTTGAGGCGTTCACGTTTGTTGTCTTTAAACGTAAACCAATAGGGATTCATAATATAGTGGTTTATGGTAGCATAACCCAATGTGCTGCCAGTACGATAACCGATAGTGGCTCCAGAAGGATTGGTGTAGTCAGGGAAGAATTCTGCCTCCGTCTTAATGTTGTTGACCTCCATTGAATAGTCGATAGCAGCACGACGACGAGTGTGTGTTACATCCCAGTTGGCTTTACGTTTCCAGCGTATGCATTTCGATTCATCAGGCACTTTCATACCGAGGGCAACGAACTGTTCTTTTGTAAGGTTTGCACTATATTCATCTGGAAATGCAGCTTTTTGTGTTGTTCGCTCTACTGCATCCGCACCTTTCTTCGTATAGACATTGCCCCAGGCGTCCATGATGGTGCCACCGACAGCCCATGCATCAAACCATGTGGCATCAGCAACCACGTCATTGCCTTCTCCATCCTTTTGATACACCATCTTGTCATCACCGCGAACATATGCGTATATACGCACTTGCGCAAGCATGTGGTAGAAGTTAAGACGTACTGGTTTTGGAGAGTATGTTCCGTCGCTATTAACCTGCAACGGATATTCGTCACGAGTACAGTTGGTGGCAGGGGCGCTGATGAGGAAGTCGTTCTGTAGCGAGGCATCGGATTGCATGGTGAAGTGTACCGTTCCCATACCCTTTCCTTCTCCGACACCATTTTCGTCGTTTACAATGGCGATACCGTAGTCACCCTGTGCCGATGTGGGGTTGTAGGGATAATATCCGAAGAACGTCATGTACTTTCCGTCGTTAGGCCATAGTCGGTAAGGAGAGTAAGTCAGCGAGTTAGAACCACTGACGGCAGTGCCGATAGTTGCCGGTACGTTGTAGAGTTGGTTGGCAGAATAGTACTTGTTGAGTACTTCCTTTTCTTCCTCAGTAGGGGAGGCTTTACCCGATAATACCACTAACTCTTCCCATGTGTATGGTCCTGTATAACAACCGAAGAGACCAGCATAGAAGGTCTTGCTTTCGCTTATCACGTCACCATTCTCATCCACACGGTAGTAGGTATGTGCTACTGATGGAGGAAGAGAGGTCTGCTTCCAGTTGACAATAGTTCCGTCGGCACGACTCGCCTTTTGACTACTCAATACAGCAGTGTTGAACGAAATGGCATTCTTCTGTTCGTTCAGCCCTGTGGTACCGCCACCATCGGAAATGGTGTCTCTACAACTTGCAAAGAGCAGGCTTATCATAGTTGCGGCAAAACCGCAACGTACGCAACTTCTTATCATTGTCTTTAATTTCATGTCGTTATTACGTTTATTTTACTATTACCTTCCTATCGCCAAAGATATATACACCTGGCTGTAGTGACGGGTGGTTAATGAGCAGAGTTTCTGGTGACTCACGTTCAGAGATGAGGCGACCCTGCAGGTCATATACTCTACATGGCCAAGGTGTGTTCCTGTTTCCAACAGACTCCTGTATCGGTTTGTCATCCTCTGGCTCCTCATCGTCGAAGAGTGCAATGACGTAATCACGTGAAGAACCTGACGGTGTAAGAACGTAATATACCTTGTTGTGCATCACATACTTATTGTTTCGCTGAGCATCAGTTGCGGTAGAAGCATCATATGTTGGATTAGCCTCACGTGCCCAGTTATCGTTCTTAAACCAACCCACACGCTTAGTGTCGTCATAGACATGGTGATCTGTTGCATGACTTGCGAACGGCAATCCGAATACCATAATAGTCTTGCTTTCCACCTCTTGCATATAGGTGTTATTCAGTGTACGCTCCAAGTACTCACCCTTTAGCTTATCGTTCAAGTCAGCCTTACTTACGTTCTGTGGAGTAGTGTAGGGCAGGTACATGTCAACATAGTGCTTGCCGCCTTCGCTCCAGTTGCCAGCCTTATTAGTACGTATAACTACCGGCCATGTAGCAGGAACATACTGTGGGTTACCCATGCCGTTGTACTGGCTGACAGAAGGCATAGTGATAGTTCCTTCAATTCCTGTCATATCACGTACCATAGTGAAGGCAGCATCGGTGGTGTTACCCAGACGACTGTCGAATGGCACACAGAGCGAGCCGTAGTAGTACTTATCTTCAGCACCGTTCTTGTCAACACCGCCCTTCTTCACTTCAACACGTAGTGGCATTTGGTTGTATGGCCAGTCGGTTCTAACACCCACAGGCTGCAGACGCCACTTAGTATCTTGGATATCGGTAGTTTCGGTCTGGTTCAACTCGTTGTCAGCAGCTACGATAAGGCTGTAAGCGCTACCGTTGTTGCTACCGTTGCTGGTCAGGTAATTTGTCTGGATGTTCTTGGTAACACCATAGTCCACATCGCTTTCCCAGTTGTGGTCACTGTCAGCGTTACTTGGTCTATCATTATTTATCAATGTACGCAGAGTTACTGTAGCACCACCGATATCGTCAAGATAGAACTTCGTTCCTTCTTCAGAAGACATCTTCGTTGTTGCAGGAGTTCCTACCGCTGGTGTTCCTACCACCTGAACATTTAGGTCTTGAGAACCGAAGGTCCAACGGTTGAAGGCATCGCCTGCAGCCTTGAACTGGAAGATGCTTGAAGCATCGTATTCTGCAGGTAGCAGCTCGATGTTATCTCGCAGCGTGCCGTCAGTGAAACCAGTCAGAGCACTAAAGGTGTGTTTTGTTGTACTTACCTGGTCTGTTTCGAAGTAATGCAGAGGTTTAGTGTTGTCAACCTCTGATGCGAAACGGTAGCTGCTTACATAACGTGGTCCATAGACACCATCGACTGTTTCTGCTGCCTTTAGCTTTTCGGTAGAGAAGCCCTGAATGCGGTAATAGCCTGCCGTCATCGGTACGAGGTTATCTGCCACGAAGCGCAGGGGCAACTTAGCAGGGTCTGTTGGACGTGGGTCTGTTGCCGCCATAGGTGTTGTCTCACCATTTCTGTAGAATTGACCACTGTAAACCAGCTGACGTGCCTTGTTGAGCACGCTGTATTCGCGTTCCATCGACGGGTTGTCAAGGTATTCTTTTATCTGTGTGCGCAGTTCCAGATTGCTGAAGTTCTGTGCCTTCACAGGGTCAAGACCACCCACATAGCCTGCATGTTCGAAGTAAGGCCACAACTGTTCAGGTGTTGTTGCCAATCGCCAGTTAGCATCGTTCTCTGTTTTCAGCAGCCTACCTGCACGAGATACGAGTTTAGCCTTATTGTCGCCAGTGTCGTGAATCATGTAGTAGCTGTTGAAGTCGATGTTGCTATGGTCAATATATGCACTTGTCGGGTGCATCAGGAACGAGTTGTTGTTCGTGTTAGTACCGGTGAACATCTCATAGACAGCATTGGCAACACCGTCGGTGGTGTGGATTATTTCCTTGTTGTCGTACTTGTTGCCGCTGCCGGTATAACTAGCTTCATAACCTGTCGCTTCTCCCGGGGTATATTCCTTATAGTTGCTCTTCTTTGGAAGTGCTCCCGTGGTAGTTACAACCACGTCGTTCCATCCCGTACCGTTGTTGTTAGCATAGCGAGAGTGGAGAACGAATCCGTACGGGTCGCCCTCGGGTGCCCACAGGTAGTTGTTGGTGTAGTGCTCTGTGGCATCTGTTCGGGCACCGATACCGTCCTTGTAAGAGAAGTTCATCAAACCGCTCGATGCGTTGTTGGTCATCATTTGGTACCAAGCGTAGGTGTTTCTACCCATCGTAGCGAAGTTGAACTCGTTGGTGTTCACGTCGAATACAACGTCAACAATAACTTTACGGTTCTTATGGCAGTCCTTTAGGGTTGTAATTTCCTTACCTTGCAGTTCTGTTGCCACGGCGTAGCCAGAAGGAATCTTTCTGAATGTACCAGGAACGAGACCACCACCCCACTTCGTTACATCATCATCAGTAACAACATGTTTGGCATCTTCTCCGTCTCCTGTTTCCCATACGTTCCAAGCGGATACGTCGAAGATAGATACCCAGTCAATTTCGTAAGCAGGTGAACCATCTTCCATATAGA